>JBBDMM010000016.1:69353-132312 GCA_040878325.1 Acidimicrobiia bacterium | reverse complement strand
GAGACTGGAGACTGGAGACTGGAGACTGGAGACTGGAGACTGGAGACTGGAGACTGGAGACTATTCGCGCCCTCGGCAGGATTCGAACCTGCGCTTCCGGCTCCGGAGGCCGACGCTCTATCCCCTGAGCTACGAGGGCTGGGAGGTGGCGAGTGTATCAACGCACCTGGAGGCCAAACCCCGCCCGTTACGATCCATGGATGAGCGAGTTTCCCGACACCATCCGAGCGGCGATCTCTTCCGCCCTCGAGGCTGCCGTCGCCGACGGGAGTCTTCCTGGGGTCGGGTCGTTCGACTTCGTGGTCGAACGGCCTCGTGACCGGGAGCACGGAGACTGGGCCACGAATGTCGCCCTGGCTGCCGCCAAGCCGGCAGCAAAGCCCCCCCGTGAGGTCGCCGAAATCGTGCTGGCCCACCTGCCCGCGATCCCTCATGTCGTCGGCGTCGAAGTCGCTGGCCCCGGGTTCCTCAACTTTCGCCTGGCGGCGTCCTGGTACCACGAGGTGCTGCGAATCGCTGCGAAGGGCGGTCCCGATCACGCCCGCTCGGATTTCGGGGCGGGCGAGCGGATCCAGGTCGAGTTCGTCTCATCGAATCCCAACGGTCCGCTACACATCGGCCATGGCCGGGGGGGCGTCATCGGCGATGTGCTCTCTCGGATGCTCGAGTACGTGGGCCACCCGGTCACGCGGGAGTACTACTACAACGACGCTGGGGTCCAGATGGACCGTTTCGGTGCCAGTCTCGAAGCGCGTTATCTCCAGGCGTTGGGTCGCGACGCCGAGGTGCCCGAGGACGGGTATCACGGCGCATACATCGCAGAGTGGGCAGCCGAAATGGCCGCCGAGATCGGCGATGCCTCTGCCGACCTTCCGGAGGAAGGCCGCCGGTCGGCGATCCGGCAGTGGGGTTTGGCGCGGGCGATGAAGGACATCGAGGAGACTCTGGAGTTGGCCGGGATCTCATTCGACGTCTGGACGAGCGAGAACGATCTTCATGACTCGGGTGCTGTGGCAGCGGCGATCGATGAGCTCCGGGAGCGGGGCCACATCTACGAGGCGGAGGGGGCGATCTGGTTCCGCACCACCGACTACGGGGACGAGAAGGACCGGGTGCTGGTGAAGTCGGATGGCACCTACACCTACATCGCCCCCGACGTGGCCTATCACCGCGAAAAGTTCGAGCGGGGATTCGATCGGGTTATCAACATCTGGGGCGCCGACCATCACGGTTACATCCCACGGATGAAGGCCGCGGTCGAGGCCATGGGTCACCAGCCGGATCAGTTGGAGATCGTGATCAACCAGATGGTGAACGTCAGTCGCGGCGGTGAACCCGTCCGCATGTCGACCCGCGCCGGCGAGTTCATCACGTTTCGGGAAGTGCTCGAGGAGGTGGGCGCCGATGCCACCCGGTACAACCTTGCGGCCTACAGCCCCGACACGACGATCACCTTCGACCTCGAGGCCGCCAAGGCGCGGTCTATGGACAACCCCGTCTACTACCTCCAGTACGCCCACGCCCGCATGGCCGCTCTCGAACGGTTCGCCTCCGAACAGGGTGTGACCCGCCGGCCCCTCGAAGACGTCGACCTGTCGGTGCTCGACCACCCGGCAGAGGTGGCGTTGCTGCGCGAGATAGATCGGTTCGGCGAGGAGGTACTCGAGTCGGCCAGCCGGAGAGCGGCGCACCGTCTCACTGCCTACGGGTACGACTTCGCCACGGCGTTCCATCGCTTCTACTCGGACTGCCGGATCGTCACCGAGGACGATGCCGTCACCCAGGCGAGGCTGTGGCTGGTGGAGGGCGCCAAGAGCGTCATGGCGGGGGTCCTTGGTCTGCTCGGGCTGACGGCTCCCGAAAGCATGTAGGAACACCAGCCCCGGCCACGGCTCCATCCCCAGCCAGACCATGCCTCCAGTCTGGCTGGGGATGGAGCTGGAGCGGGGGCGGGCCAGGAAGCCCGGCCCAAGGCGGCCGGAGGCCGCCCGCCTACCCTCCCGGGATGCGCACCATCGGAATCGGCATTGCCGGGGCAGGGACGGTTGGCGGCACTCTCATCGAACGCCTCGTCGCCGATCGCGCCGCGGTCACCGCGCGGACGGGACTCGATCTCGAAGTGCGCCGGGTGGCCGTGCGCGACCTCGCCCGTCCCCGATCGGTGGCCCCCGATTTGCTGACCGCCGATGTTATGGAACTCGTCGATGACGATCGCGTCGACCTCGTCGTGGAGGTGACACCCGCGATCACCGGTGGCGCCGGGTCCTTCGCCTCGACACCTACTCAGTGGTGTCTCCGTCTCGAGGTGGAGGACAGTCCCGGGGTCCTCGCCCAGATAGCCGGAGCATTCGGCGCGGCGGGAGTCAGTATCAAGTCGGTGCGTCAGGACGGCCGCGGGAACCGTGCCACGCTGCTGATGGTCACTCACGGTGCGCCGGAGGCGGCTCAGCGGTCGTCCGCCGAAGCGTTGCGCCGGCTCGACGCGGTGCGCGAGGTTGCCTCGGCGATCCGGGTCGAAGGCGACGAAGCGTGACCCACGGAGTCATCGAGCGTTATCGAGGCCGCCTCCCGGTCACGGCCAACACCCCGATCATCACCCTCGGGGAGGGGAGCACGCCACTGATCCTCGGGAGACATCTATCGGAGATCGTCGGCCGATCGGTCCACTTGAAGATCGAGGGGGCCAACCCGACCGGGTCGTTCAAGGACCGGGGGATGACTCTGGCGATATCGAAGGCCGTCGAAGCGCGGGCGAAGGCCGTGGCTTGCGCCTCCACCGGCAACACCTCGGCATCGGCGGCGGCGTATGCAGCCCGTGCCGGGATCGAATGCATCGTGGTGCTGCCCGCCGGCAAGGTGGCGCTCGGCAAGCTCGCCCAGGCGATCCGCCATGGTGCCCGGATCATCACGGTGGACGGTTCCTTCGACGCCGCGCTGCGCGCAGTGCAGGAACTCGCAAAGGTGCATGAGGTGACTTTGGTCAACTCCATCAACCCGTTCAGGCTCGCCGGACAGCAGACCGCCGCCTGGGAGGTGGCCGACGATCTTGGCGGCGCCCCCGCGGTGCACGCCCTACCGGTGGGCAACGCCGGGAACATCACCGCCACCTGGCTCGGTTACCGGGCCATCGGGGCGGCTCCGCAGATGTGGGGGTTCCAGGCAGCGGGAGCGGCACTGTTGGTACTCGGCGCGCCAGTGGAGCAGCCCGAGACCGTGGCGACCGCCATTCGAATCGGCAACCCCGCCTCATGGGCGGGCGCCGTAACGGCCCGGATGGAATCGGGTGGTCTGATCGCTGCGGTGACCGACGAGCAGATCATGGAGGCCTATGACCTCCTCGCTTCGAGAGAGGGCATCTTCGTCGAGCCCGCCAGTGCCGCCGGGGTGGCCGGGATCATCGCCCTCGGCGACCGGCTGCCCGAGGGCCCGGTGGTCTGCACCCTCACCGGCCATGGACTCAAAGACCCGGAGACAGCCGCCGGCGCATCCGAACTCGGAACCCCGGTCCCACCGTCGGGAGAAGCGGTAGCCCAAGAACTCGGCTGGTAGTACCAGCCCGGCCACGGCTCCCGCTCCGGCTCCAGCCAGCAGGGCACGCGCTCGTGCCACCCGCCGCCGGTCTGGCCGGGGCCGTGGCAGGAGCTGGGGCCGGTCCCGCGAGGCTTTGCCGATGGCTCAGGACCGTCTACAATCGATTTTGGGTATTCGACCCAACCTTCTCGACCCCGACATCTGGACGGCGCCGCCGTGCCCCTGTGTAGGTCGAGGCTCCCGGCTCGGAGGCATCTTTGAAGCTCTTTCTCGACACGGCCCACCTTGCTCATATCGAAATCGCGGCGGGGTGGGGAATTCTCGACGGAATCACCACGAATCCGACCCTTGCCGCCAAGGAAGGGCTCGAATTCGAGGACTTGATCCGCAAGATCACCGATCTGGTGCCGGGGCCGGTCTCGGCGGAGGTCGTCGCCGAGGACCGTGACGAGATGGTCCGCCAGGGTCAAGCACTGCGAAAAATTGCCGATAATGTCGTGGTCAAGGTTCCGATGACCCAGGAGGGCATCGCGGCCGGTGCCCGTCTCGTCGAGATGGGCCATCCGATCAACGTGACCCTCGTCTTTTCTGCCGCTCAGGCGATTCTGGCGGCGAACATCGGGGCCACCTTCGTCTCCCCCTTCCTCGGAAGGGTCGACGACATCGGGAACGACGGACTCCAATTGCTGTCGGAATTGGTGGAGACCTACACCGTTCAGGGATACGAGACCGAGATCCTGGCGGCGAGTCTGCGCCACCCCCAGCACGTCGTCGACTCGGCCCGGATCGGCGCAGACGCCTCGACCATGCCATTCGAGGTGATGGAAAAACTCTTCAACCACCCGCTGACCGACATCGGCAACCAGCGGTTCACCCAGGACTGGAACGCATATCAGCAGGCGCTCACCGAGCGCAAAGGCAAGAGTGCGAAGTCGTAGGAACGCCTCGGGATCGAGTCCCCGCGGTCTTGCGGACCCCACGCTTGTAGGGAAAGGGATCAAATGACCAGCAGAGCCAAGCTGCAGGAAAAGAACCTGGACGAGTTGCGCACCATCGCTGCAGCGATCGACGTACCCGACCACCAGTCTCTTCAGAAGTCGAAGCTGATCGCCGCCATCCTCGAGTCGGACAAGTTCGATGGCAGCGACGCCCCTGCTCCCGTCGACCTGCCGGCCATCGAGGAGCGTCGCAGCGGCGATGACGGCGATTCGAGCCGGGGGGACGGCCAGCCGCGGGTCGGCGGCGATCGCAAGCCAGCCGAGGGATCCGACGATGACGACGACGGCAACCGCCGGCGCAACCGCAACCGCCGTGGCGCCCGCCCCGCGAGCGGTGGCCAGCAGCAGCACCAGCAACAGTGGGACGACTCCGATGCCGAGGTGCGCGAAGGGATCCTCGATGTCCTCCCCGAGGGCTACGGGTTCCTTCGCTGTACCGGGTACCTCCCCGGTGAGAAGGACGTGTATGTCTCGGCCACGCAGGTTCGCAAGTTCGGGTTGCGTCGCGGCGACGTGCTCAGCGGCCCGATCCGCCCTCCGCGGTCGCAGGAGAAGTTCCCGGCGCTGATCCGCATGGACCACGTCAACGGAATGGGTGTGGAAGAGGCGCATCGCCGTCCCAAGTTCGGCGATCTCACCCCGCTGTTCCCCGACCAGAGACTCCGTCTCGAAGTCGAGGGCCAGCCCAATCACGTGCTCGCCCGGATCGTGGATCTCATCGCCCCCATCGGCAAGGGGCAGCGCGGTTTGATCGTCTCCCCACCGAAGGCGGGCAAGACGACCGTCCTCAAGGAGATCGCCAACTCGATCAGCCACAACAACCCGGAATGCCACCTGATCGTGGTCCTGGTCGATGAGCGCCCCGAAGAGGTGACCGACATGCAGCGATCGGTGAAGGGCGACGTGATTTACTCGACCTTCGACCGGCCGGCCGAAGAGCACACCCAGGTGGCCGAATTGGCCCTGGAGCGCGCCAAGCGCCTGGTCGAGGTCGGTCAGGACGTCGTGATCCTGCTCGACTCGATCACCCGCCTGGCACGCGCCTACAACCTGGCGACGCCCGCGTCGGGCCGAATCCTCTCCGGTGGTGTCGACTCGACTGCCCTCTACCCGCCGAAGCGCTTCTTTGGCGCCGCCCGCAACATCGAAGAGGGCGGAAGCCTGACGATCCTGGGAACCGCTCTCGTCGAGACCGGTTCGAGGATGGACGAGGTCATCTTCGAGGAGTTCAAGGGCACCGGAAACATGGAACTGCGCCTCGACCGCAAGCTCGCCGACAAGCGGGTCTACCCGGCCATCGATATCGAGGCTTCCGGAACCCGCAAAGAGGAATTGTTGTTCGATCCGGACGAGCTGATCCAGGTGTGGCGTCTCCGCCGCGTCCTGCTGGCGCTTCCGGAGCCGGCGGCAGGGCTCGAGCTGTTGATCGACCGCTTGAAGAGCACCAAGTCGAATGCCGAGTTCCTCGCCGACGTGGCGAAATCGGCCAACAACTGACGGGCTAACCTGCCCGCCGAACAAGGAACAGTGTGAGAAAAGACATCCACCCCAACTATCGCGAGGTCGTCTTCGTCGACACCTCGTCGAGCTTCAAGTTCCTCACGCGGTCGACGATTGCGACGTCGGAGACCATCGAGTGGGAGGACGGGAACACCTATCCGATGGTCCGGGTCGAGATCTCGAGCGCCAGCCACCCGTTCTATACGGGCAAGCAGATTCTCGTGGACTCCGGGGGACGGGTCGAGCGCTTCCGCAAGCGGTACGGTCGTGAGACCTTCACCGGTGCCGACGGGTCCGACGCCGCCGACTCGGACGCCTAGGTGAGCCGCCCTCCGGGCGCCACGGTCGGGGGGCAAGCCGTCATCGAAGGCGTGATGATGCGCGCCCCCAATGCCTGGTCGGTCGCGGTCCGCAGGCCTGACGGCATCATCGAGGCGCGGCGCAACCGCTTGCCGCGCCTCTCGATGCGCTCGTCGTGGGCCAAAGTCCCCCTCATTCGTGGGGTGCTCGTTCTCGCCGAGTCGCTGACCCTGGGGTTCCGGGCCCTGTCGTGGTCGGCGCGCAAGGCGGGGGTCGAAGAGGACGGCAAGGAGCTGACCAGTGGCTCGATTGCCCTAGCGATGGTCTTTGCCCTCGTTCTCTTCGTGGGGCTGTTCATGCTGCTGCCCCTGTTCGCTGCCCGTGGGGTCGAGAGACTTGCGGGGAGCGACTCCGACGTCCTCTTCAATGTGGTCGACGGGCTCGTTCGGTTCGGTATGTTCATCGGCTACATCTGGCTGATCGGCCGCAGCAAAGACATCAAGCGCGTGTTCGAGTTCCACGGCGCAGAGCACAAGACGATTCACTCCTACGAGGCGGGCGAAGCCCTTGCCGTCGAGCAGATCCAGAAGCACAGCCCCCGCCACCCTCGTTGCGGCACCAACTTCCTGCTGATCGTGATCATGGTGGCGATCTTGGTGTTCACCGCCATTGGCCGGCCGGCCCTGATCTGGCTGGTGGCGAGCCGCATCTTTCTCATTCCGGTGATCGCCGGGGTCTCGTACGAGATCCTCAAGGCGGCGGCCGATAGCAAGTGGCTGTCGTTCGTTTCCAAGCCTGGCATCTGGTTGCAGCGTCTCACCACGTCCGAACCCTCGGACGATCAGGTGGAGGTGGCGGTGGCTTCGCTCCTCGCCGCCCTCGATCCCGAGGAGCGTGATGAAGTCGAGGCCCGCGGTCCGATCGCACCGGGTGCCCTCGGCTTCGTAATGTCCTCCTGATGGACCAGCCTCTCGTCGATCGGATGACCGAGGTCGAGGTCGCCTACGGGGAGACCATCGAACAGCTGACCGATCCCGAGATTCTCGGCGATCAAAGTCGCTACACCGAGGTGGCCCGCAGGCACTCCGAGTTGAAGGGCCTGATCGAGGTGTATCACCAGTACCGGGCAGCTGACTCCGAGGCGTCCGAGGCCCTCGAGCTTTCCAGGGAGGAATCCGATCAGGGTGTATCGGCGGAGTTGAAAGAGATGGCCGAGGAGCGGGCGGAGACCGCAGAGCGTCTGGCCCGGCGGTTGCGGGTGATGCTCGTCCCCAAGGACCCCAACGACGAGAAGGATGTGATCGTCGAGATCAGGGCAGCCGTCGGGGGCGATGAGGCTGCCCTGTTTGCCGCCGACCTGTTCCGGATGTATCAGCGTTACGCCGAGCAGCATGGCTGGTCGATCGAGCCCCTCAACACGTCACTTTCGGAATCCGGTGGTTTCAAGGAGATCACCTTCGCGGTCAAGGGCCGGGGGGCGTTCTCACGGTTCAAGTACGAGGCCGGCCCCCACCGGGTACAGCGGGTTCCCAAGACCGAGTCGCAGGGACGGGTCCACACCTCGGTGGCGACCGTGGCAGTGCTGCCGGAAGTGGCGGACGTCGAGATCCATGTGGACGAGAACGACCTGCAGATCGATGTGTTCCGATCATCCGGGCCCGGGGGCCAGTCGGTGAACACCACGGACTCGGCGGTGCGGATCACCCACAAGCCCACCGGGCTGGTGGTCATCTGCCAGGACGAGAAATCCCAGCTGCAGAACAAGGCCAAGGCGCTCAGGGTGCTCCGAGCGCGCCTCTATCAGATCGAGTTGGATCGGCAGCACGCCGAGTTGGCGGCGGATCGCAAAGGCCAGGTGGGGTCGGGTGACCGCTCGGAGAAGATCCGCACCTACAACTACAAGGACAACCGGGTTACCGACCACCGAATCGGGTTGAGCATCAAGCGGCTCCCCGAGGTCCTCGAAGGCGACCTCGACGACTTCATCGACGCCCTCGTCCTGGATGAGGAGGCGCGCAGGCTATCCGCGGGTTAGCTGGTGGCTGGTGGCTGGGATTTGCCGGCGTCAGCCGGTAAATCCCACGGGCACCAGCCGCAGTTCGATGTAGTCGTCGAGCGTGATCAGTTGGCCGGCCAGCGTGCGGACTGCATCGATCTCCATGGCCGCGACCCGATCGATCCGGCCGATGATCTCGCTGTAGAACTCGCCGGGGTTGAAGGCCGAGAAGATGATGGCTTGCGCCAATGAGGCGTTGTTGATCAGCTCGTAGTTGCGCAGCACCTGTTCCCTGCCCACCGTGAACTCCTCGTCGGTTGGTCCTTCGACTGCGAGATCGGTCAGGGTCTCGAGCACTGCCTCCGCGACGAGCCCGAGGTTCTCGGGATCGCCGTCGACTCTGATGATGATGTCGACCAGGTCTTCCGGATCCTCGACGACGGCGATCCGGACGGACGGCGAGTAGGAGGCCGAGAGTTCCTCACGGATCTTGGTGGTGAGGCGGTCCTGGATGATCGCTTCGAGGATGGCGGCAGCCACTCTCACATCCGGATCGAGTGTCAGCGGTGTGCTGAACAGGTAGACGATCCCGCCTCTCACTCCGGTGCCGGCCTCGACCACTTCCTCGACGACCCCGGCTGGGGACGCAGGGCGCACGTTCGTCTGGTCCTCGCGGCCCGGGGCCGCGGGCAGGGTGCCGATGTAGCGCCTGACCAGGTCTTCTGCCTCGGGCACCTGGAAGTCACCGACCAGGGCAAAGACGAAGTCCCCCGCGTTGCCGAAGCGGTCGGCGAACGCCGCGCGCACCTCCTCGAGATCGAGCGCGGCGAGCTCTTCGGGGCTCACCAGGTGTCCGAACCGCTGATCACCGGGGAATCGAATCTCCGCCAGTGCCACCGCCACGGCCCGATCGGGCACCGCGTATGGGTCGCTCACGATCGGTGCCCACCGCTTCTGCACGATGTCGATCGCGATCGGATCGAACCGGGGAGCACTCATCTGGAGGTGCAGCAACTGCATCAGGGTTTCGAGATCCTTGGTGGCCGCCTCACCAAAGAAGCCTTCCTCCACCTCGGACACGTAGGGCACGAGCGAGACGGTCTCGCCCTCGAGATGCCGTTCGAGGGCGACGGCGTCGAGGTCGGCGATGCCGCTCACCCCGATTATCGAGTCGATCAGCTTTGCCTCGGCGACCGCGCTCTCTGCCAGGGCGGCCCATCCGCCCGGGCTGCTGGCCAGCAGCGTGAGGTGGCCGGCATGGATCGTCGTCGGAAAGAGCACGACCGTCGCACCGTTCTCGAGCACGATCATCGGCAGGCCGGTATCGGAGAAAGTGCCGCGCGAAGTTGTCTCGGCGGGCTCCGGTCGAGCCATCAGCGGCCCTACCTCGATCACCTCGTCTGCACGGGGGAGGGCGGGGGTGGAGGCCACTTGTTCGATCAAGGCGAGGAGCTCCGCCTCACTGGGGAAGAGGTGTGCCGCGGACTCGGGTCCGGCGAGGATGACGAGCGGGTGCGTGCTCTCCACGGTGCCGGCGTACGCGGTCCAGACCTGGTCGACCGTCATCTCGTCGAGGATGCGCAGTTGGATGTCTCGCCACGCCTCCGCCGTCGGCGCGGGATGGTTGCCAAGGAAGTGCTCGGTGTAGGCCGCGGCATGCTGGCGGTCCTGGGTGGAATCGCGCTGGTCGTACTCGGCTTCGACGAGCGCCCGGTAGCGCTCGACGGCCCGGGAGACCTCGTCCTCGGTGAAACCGAGGGCACGAGCCCGCTCCACCTCGATCAGCAGCCACTCCGTCGTCGCGCCCAGGTCGGCGGGGTTGGTGTATGCCGCCACTCCAGGGCTCGCCTGGGTCCGCACCAGCGGGTTGGCAGCGAAGGAAGGGTCGAAAAATGGGGTGACGGTGCCCAAGGTGTCCTCATGGAGCCTCGTTGCGAGGATGTCGAAGGCGAGTTGGGAGGCCACCTCGCGGCGCACGGACCCGACGGTGCTCGGATCCCCGGCCACGGGCACCGGGTAGTTGAGTTCCACGAATGTCTCTGGCGACTCGGGATCGGCCATTATCAAGAAGGCAGGCTCGGTGAATGCCTCGGTCGGAACGATGGGCACGGGATCGAGGCCGCCTCGTGGCACCAGGTCGCCGAACCGGTCCTCGATAAGCACCTGGATGTCGTCCGCGTCGAAATCACCGACCGCGATGATCGCCATGTTGTCGGGCCGGTACCACCGGTCGTAGAAATCACGAAGGCCTTCGACTGTCGTCGTGTCGAGGAGTGCCGGTCCCGCTAGCGGATTGCGCTCGGCGTAAAGGGTGCCGGCGAGAAGGCGTTCGGTGACGCCCACGAAGTAACGGCCCCAGAACCCCTGGTCGCGGATGCGCCACTCCTCGAGGAGAACACCGCGCTCTAGATCCACCTCGCCTGGGTCGAGCGTCGCGGCGGAGGCCCACTCGAAGAGGACATCGAACCCCGCCTCGATCGTCGCCGGATCGTCGGTGGGGAGATCGAGGAAATAGACCGTCTCCTCATAGCTGGTGTACGCGTTGATATCGGCCCCGAATTCCGAGCCGAAACGCTGCAACACGCGAATCAGTTCGTTGGCCGGATAGCGCTCGGTTCCGTTGAACATCATGTGTTCGAGGTAGTGGGCGACTCCCCGCTGGTCTGCCGTCTCCTGCACCGACCCGGCCTTGACCGCAAGCCTCAGTTGGGCTCGCGCACCTGGCGCGGTGTTCTCACGGATGTAATAGGTGAGGCCGTTGCCAAGGACGCCCCGGCGGACCTCATCGTCGAGGGCGAGGAGTTCCTCGTCGCCGGGAAACTCGCCGTCCGGCGGAGGGATCGTCGGTGCGGTGGTGGTCCCTGGCCCGGCGGTGGTGCTGGAGCCGTCCGTCGCAGTGCCGCCGCAGGCCCCGCTCACGGCAGCGATGGTGAGGAGCAAGGCAAGGGTGCGCCGCATAGGCACGGGACTCTACGCCCTCACCGGTTGTCGGCATTTCGATCGTGGACCCGGGTCATACGGAGCCGCCGTCGTCTGTTCGGTCGTGGGGGTCGAAGCCGAGCACCCGGCCAAAGAACGCCAATTCCGCCTCGAGCGCACCGATGCGGGCCGAAGCCCCTCGGAAGCCGTGGGCCTCGCCGGTAAACTCGATGTATTCGACGTGTACGCCGTTGGCGAGCAACCGATCACGCATCGCATGGGCCTGGGAGGGTGGCACCACCTTGTCCTCGGAGCCCTGGAGCAGCAGTACCGGGGCGGTGATTCTGTCGCAATGGGTGACAGGGGAGCGCTCGATGTACCGGTCGCGGGTGGCCGGGTACGGTCCGACGAGGGTGTCGAGGTAGCGCGATTCGAACTTGTGGGTGTCGGCGGCGAGCGTCTCCAGATCAGTGACGGCGTATCTGGCCGCACCTCCGGCGAACTCGTGCCGATGAGCGAGCGCTGCCAGGACGGTGAACCCGCCAGCGCTCCCACCGCGAATCACCAGGCGCGAGGCGTCGGCAAGACCCCTTCGGGCGCACTCGGCCGCCGCCAGGGCGCAGTCGCGGACGTCGACGACACCCCATTGGCCACGGAGCCGCTCGCGGTACGCCCTTCCGTGGCCCGTCGACCCTCCGTGGTCGACGTCGATGATGGCGAAACCCCTGCTGGTCCAGAAGAGACGCTCGGGGTCGAGCCCCATCGAGAGACGTGAAGTCGGCCCGCCGTGGATGTTCACGATCGCCGGTGGCGCCGCATCCTCCGGACCGGTGTGGCTCGGATGCTGTGGTGGATAGCAGAGGGCATGGGCCGGGCCGTCGGGGGTGTCGAAGACGATCTGCTCGGGGATACTCGTGAATCCAGGGTCGATCGGCTGGCCGTCGGGGCTTCGGATCACCTCGACTTCACCCGTGTCCACATCGATTCTCACCACCGATGTGGGGCGATCGAATGCCGCCGCAACCGCGAAGACCGAAGAGCCTCGCGTCGCGATCGACGTGCCCAAGGACTGAAACGGCAAGTCGAGCTCCCGCGGCTGTGGCTCGACGACCACCAACCGGTCCCCGTCCACCGCCTCCTTGGCGACCACGAGTCGTCCGTCGCCGAGGAAGGCAAAGCGTCGTAGACCGAGATTCCACATTTCCTGGCTGTACTCGGCCTCGTCGATCAACACCGGCGTGACCGTCGAGTCGAACCTATAGAGGTTCCACCACCCGGTGCGGTCCGAAGCGAAGTACAGCGCACCGTCCGGTCCCCACTCGGGCTGCAGGACCGACTCGGCCGACCCGCCGGCGACATGAGTTGGTGCTCCGATTTCGAGTCCGGTGGCATCGATGTCCGCGACCCACAAGTCGGTGCCATCCCAGGGCATGTTCGGGTGATCCCACGTGAGCCAGGCAATGCGCCGTTGATCGGGCGAGAGCCGCGGAGTCGCGAAGAAGTCGTGGCCGGAGGCCACGACCGCGGGCGCACCCCCCCCGAGGTCGATCCGGGCAAGCGAATTCTCCGGCTCCCCTTCCGGCGAATGCCGCTCCTGAACCCCGATCGCCCATCCGGCCCCCACAGTGAGATCGGCGAATCGTGGTCCGGGCTCCTCTGGGGGAGTGATGGCGTCGGCGCGATCTTCCTCGAGGCGATACCAACGCTGATCGTCGAACCGGGCGGCATACACCACACCCCCAAAGGGGATGTAGGCCGCCCCGCCGTATTCGTGGACACGGCTCCGGGCGTCGAAGTCGGCGGGCCCGAAGTCGGCGATCGTGCCTGCGCCGTCGCGGCGCACCAACGCCGACCGGCCGCCCTCGTGTGGCCGGCTCTCGACCCAATAGAGATCGGCGCCGTCGACCCTGATGGCGTCCGTAAAACGGATACCGCTCCGGGTGGCCGCGTCGGCCGAGATCGGCGAAGGCCAGGAGCCGTAGGGGAGAGAGGGCATCCGGTGAAGATAGGCGATGCGCAAGGCGCAATGCGCAATGCGCAATGCGCAATGCGCAATGCGCGAAGTGATGGCGGGCAGCTGGCAGCGGCAGCGGTCAGCGGGATACCCTTTGTTTATGACCCTGCCTGCGCACGAGCTCGCCCGCCTTTGGGCTGCGGTCAGCGGCCGATCCGCGTCGGCGCTTGCCGTCGACTCCGGCTTGACCGTCGATGAGGCCCGACGATTGGACCGCCTGATCGCCCGTCGTGAGGCGGGCGAGCCTCTCCAGTACCTGGAGGGGACGGTCGACTTCGGGCCGCTCACCCTGAAGATCGACCCGCGGGCCTTGATCCCCCGCCCCGAGACCGAGCGGTTGTGGGAGGAGGCGGTGCGCTCGCTCGGCCGGGCTGGCCCCGGGACGGTGATCGCCGACCTGGGGACCGGGTCAGGGTGCCTGGCGCTGGCGTTGAAGCATGCGTTTCCGGAGGCGAGGGTCTTCGCCACCGACATCAGTGAGGGCGCGTTGTCGCTCGCCAAGGAGAACGCCGCGATCACCGGTCTCGAGGTCACCTTTCTGCATGGCGACCTCTTCGAGCCCCTACCGGACGAACTGCACGGCCGGATCGATTTGGTGGTGTCCAATCCGCCCTACGTGGCATCGGGCGACCACCTCCCCGCAGAAATCCGCGATCACGAACCGCACCAGGCCTTGTTCTCCGGTCCCCGCGGAACCGAGATCCTCGCCCGCATTGCCGACGATGCCCTTTGGGCGGTCGGAATCGGTGGGTGGGTCCTGTGCGAGATCGGCGACGGGCAGTCCGAAGAGGCAATGCAACTCTTCTCGGCGTTCGACCGAGAGATTCGCCAGGACCTCGCCGGCCGCGATCGAATCCTGGTCGCCCGCAAAGGAGCCAGCTGCTGTGGGTGAAACCCCGCGATGCGCAATGCGCAGTGCGCTACCCGATACGAGCTTGGCCCGTCAGCGCATAGCGCATCGCGCTTTGCGCTCCTCCTCCGCCTCGCTCGATGCGGCTTCGGGGGCCAAGTGACACGAGACGCGATCGCCGATGCACTCGATGCGCTTCAGCGGGGGCTTCTGGTCGGGGTGCCGACCGATACGGTCTACGGGGTCGGGGCGGATCCCTTCAACCGCGAGGCGGTAGCGCGCCTCTACGAGGTCAAGCAGCGGGATGCCGCAACGCCGATACCGGTGCTCGGGGCTGACGCCGACGCGTTCGCCGGGATCGCCGATCTCAGCGGTTTGGGAGCGGTCGACGCGGTGGGTCACTGGCCGGGCGCTCTCACGGTCGTGGTGCCGAAATCACCGGATGCTCCGGCGTGGATCGGCGACGACCGCGGGACCGTCGCGATCAGAGTGCCCGACCACCCTGTCGCCCTCGAGCTGCTCAAGGCGGCGGGTCCGCTTGCGGTGACGAGCGCCAATCGGAGCGGGGAGCCCCCGGCACGCACAGCCGACGAGGCGAGGTTCGCTCTCGGATACGGCGTGGCGGTGTACCTCGAAGGAGTCGCCCGGCTGGGAGAGGCCTCGACGGTGGTCGACCTGTCGGGGCCCGACCCCGTCGTACTCCGCCAGGGGCCGATACGGTTGAACCCGAAATGAGCCGCCAGAAGGGTTCGCGTCGGCCTCCGAAAGCCGAACGCGAGGCCTACATCGCCCGATACACCCGCGACAAGTCCGAACGCATCGTGGCCCGCGCCGAGCGGTTCCGTGACCCCAACGCCCGGCCGCGCCGGTGGCCGGCGATCGCATGGGCGACGGTGCTCCTTCTCTTCGCGTACTTCTCGGCGATCGGGGCGGCATTCGCGTTCGAGGACGGCGACAGCCGTAACGCCTGGGCCGGGGTGGCGACCGCGCTGATCATTGCTCCGCTATCGCTGGTGGTGCTCGGCCGCGTGTCCCGGGCGCCTACGCCGATCAAGACGGGCCTGGTGCTAGCTCCGGCTGCAATCGGGAGCTTCGTGCTGTTCTCGGTGTTGACCAGCGACCCCGGCAGCGCGGTCGTGCTCTGTTTCGGGGTCGCCGGCGCGCTGGCGCTCCGGGTCGATCCCGGAGTCCACTCGGTCTGGCGGCGGATCGGGACCGTCGGGTTCTTCCTCCTGGCCACGTTCCTCTTCGGTCTGCTCTCGGTCGACGGATCGGCGACGATCGCCCCCCTGTTCGCCTACACCGCCAGCGGCATCACCGACATGATCACCGAGCGAGAAGCGAGGCGACAGGTCCCCGGGAGGCCGGGCTAAGCGGATCGACCGCCAGCTCCCGGCCGTGACGCGGATGTGCTGGCCCGCGCGGGCCAGCACATCAAGACCTCACCGGTCAGGCGAACAGTCCCTGGACGTAGCCGCCCACTGCGAAGGCGCCGAAGATGTATGTGGTGTCGATCAGGGCCGTGGTCTTCGATCCCTTCGCCCATATGACGTCCCCGTACCTCACGGGCACGACGACGAACAGCGTCACGACGAGCGCGGTCACCAGCGAGTGCTCGATGTCGTCGAGGGCACCCAGGTAGGCGACGCCGATCTGGATGAGCAGGGCCAGGAGGAATCCCGGCAGATAGCGCTTGTCGACCTTCATGCTGAAGGGAACCCCGGCCGCCGTGGCCCACTTCTTGCCGATCGGCGTCGGGCCGTAGAAGATCGTGCCCACAGTCACGCCCACGACCACGACGGCCACGATGATGGCGAGCCAGTCGAGATTCCCGAAAGTCTCGAAGAACCCGTCGAAGGTTCCCATTTCCATCCTCCTTCGCTATGGGGTGCGCACCGGACGATAGTTTGCGAGCCACCAGCCTGCCGGCAGCAGGTCGACCGCCGGCCCCGCCCCCCGCCGGCGCCGGCCGGGGACGGGCGATGCGGGTGACCCACTACCCTCGGAGCCCCAACACCAGGACTCCGATGTTCGGCTCCCCGCTCCACGAAGTCGATCCAGAGATGGAAGCGTTGATCCAGAAGGACGCCGAACGGCAGCGCACCCACATCCAACTGATCGCCTCGGAGAACTTCGTGTCCCGGGCCGTCATGCAGGCATCCGGGTCGGTCTTCACGAACAAGTACTCGGAGGGCTATCCCGGGAAGCGCTACTACGAGGGCTGTGAGGTCGTCGACGAGATGGAATCTCTGGCGATCGAGCGAGCCAAGGGGCTGTTCGGGGCCGAGCACGCCAACGTCCAGGCGCACAGCGGCGCCCAGGCGAACATGGCGGTCTACTACGGCCTGCTGGAGCCCGGGGACAAGATCCTGGGGATGCGCCTCGATCAGGGCGGGCACCTCACCCACGGCTCGCCGGTGAACTTCTCGGGGATCCTGTTCGACTTCGCCGCCTACGGGGTCGACCCGCAGTCGGAGACCGTCGACATGGACGAGGTGCGCGCCGTGGCGCGGCGGGAGCGCCCCAAGCTGATCGTCGCCGGATATTCGGCGTACTCGCGGTTTCTCGATTGGCGGGCATTCCGCGAGATCGCCGACGAGGTAGGGGCGATCCTGATGGTCGACGCCGCCCATATCATCGGTTTGATCGCCGGAGGCGCCCATCCGAGCCCGGTGCCTTACGCCCACGTCGTCACCGCCACCACCCACAAGGCGATGCGGGGGCCGCGCGGGGGGTTGATCCTCTCGATTTCCGATCACGCGGCAGCGATCGACAAGGGAGTCTTTCCGAACGCTCAGGGCGGTCCCATCAACAACCACATCGCCGCCAAGGCGGTGTGCTTTTACGAGGCCGCCGGCGAGGACTACCGGACCTATGCGCGTCAGATCGTCGCCAATGCGGCGGCCATGGCCGAGGCCGTGGCGGGGGAGGGGGTGCGGGTGGTGTCCGGGGGCACGGACAACCACCTGTTCCTCATCGACCTCCGTTCGGTGGACGAGGACCTGACCGGCAAGGACGCTGCCCGTGCGGTCTACAAGGCGGGCATCACCCTGAACTTCAACACGATCCCCTTCGACCCCCGGCCGCCCTACCGGGCGTCGGGGCTGCGGATCGGGCTCCCCGCCGCCACCACCTGCGGGATGAAGGAAGACGAGGTGGCCGAAGTCGGGCGACTCCTCGCCGCTGCCCTCCATGGCCGTGACGACAAGGCGGCGATCTCGAAGGTACGGTCCCGGGTCGCCGCGCTCGCAGCAGAATTCCCTGCCTATCCGGCAGAATTTCCGGGGCACGTGTGATAACCGGTTGCGGGGGTGCCGGCCGCGCGGTAGATTGTGAAGGAATTCACAAGCGGTCGAGGGGGACATGAGCCGGCTGGAAGATCGGGGCCTCACCGCCCGCAGCGCCAACGACTCGATGGCGTTCTTCGGGTCGATCATGGCGGGCCTCCTCTTGGGTGCCATCGCCGACCGCCTCTTCGACACCTATCCGGTGCTGGTGGTGATCGGGATCATCGCCGGTTCGATCGTCGGTTTTGGGAGGATGTGGACGATTGCCAACCGTGACCAGTGACGTCGAGGCGGTCCTGGCGCGCCATACGGTGCGGCGGGCAGTGGTCGTGGGCCCCGCGGCCGTGCTTGCCATGTGGGCGGTCCGCGGGAGCGACGGTGCGGTTGCCGCCGCGATCGGGGTGACCATCGTGGTGGTCAACTTCCTGTTGTCGGGCCTCGTTCTTTCGGCGGCGGCACGGATCTCGCTCGGTCTCTATCATGCGGCCGCGCTGTTCGGCTTCGTGCTGCGACTTCTGCTGATCACGGTGGTGATGATGGTGGTTGCGCGGCAGTTCGACATCGATCGGCTCGCATTCGGGGTGGCCGCGGTGGCCGCATACCTGGTGTTGCTGGTACTGGAGGCGGTCGCGGTCGCCCGCGGCAAAGAGAAGGACCTGGAGTTGACGGCTTGAGGTACGGCAGACTCGTGAATGCGGAGAACCGATGACCTGGCGCGGCCGGATCATCATGCTTGCTCTGGCGGCGTTCGCCGTCGGGGTTGCGATCTATTCGACCTCGATTCCCGAGAGCCACCATTGCGACACTGCCGCCGAAATCATCTGCGCCCCGACGAACGTCGTCGAGTTGTTCGAGTTCAAAGAGGCGTTGTTCTCGATCGGGCCGTTCGACTTCACCCGGACGGTCTTCCTGATCTTCCTCGGCACCGCAGCAGTCGTCGCCGCCCTCTACTTCGCATTTCGCACTCCGAAGATCGTCCCCGGGAAGTTCGGCGTCGTGATGGAGTCGCTGGTGTCCTTCGTACGCGACGATGTCGCCAAGGGGACGATCGGCCCCGACGGCGGCAAGTACGCCCCATACCTGCTGGCGGTCTTCCTATTCGTGCTGGTCGGCAACATCTTCGAACTAGTGCCGCTCATCAACTTCCCCATCACCTCGCGGATGGCGCTTCCTCTGATGCTGGCGGTGTTCACCTGGGTCATCTTCATGTTCGTCGGCTTCGCCAAGAATGGGTTCTCGTACGTAGGGGCCATCATCTGGCCCAAGAGCGTTCCTGTTGGCCTCCGCTGGCTCGTCGGCCTCATCGAGTTCGTCTCGACATTCCTCTTGAGGCCGATCACCCTGGCGGTCCGGCTGTTCGCCAACCTCGTCGCCGGCCACCTCATGTTGACTCTGCTGTTGGGGAGCGGCTATCTGTTCATCACGCACACGGGCGGCGACCCCAACGAGACAATCGCCATGGCATCGCTGGCGGTAGTGGGCCTCGCGGTCGCGGGAACCGTCTTCCTGCTGACGAAGCGAAAGAAGCGGCTCGCCATGTACATGGCGCTGGTCGCCCTCGTTGCCTTCGTGGTCTATGGCGCCCAGTACGACTTCAGGCCCGTGATCGGAGCCCCCTGGCTCATCTTCGGGCTGGGGATCTTCGCCTTCGAGTTCGTGGTGATCGTGCTTCAGGCATATATCTTCACGCTCTTGTCGGCGGTGTACATCCAGACATCGGTGCATCCGGAGCACTGAGGAGGAAAGAGAGATATGGAAGAGATCAAAGGAGCCATAGCGCTCATCGGATATGGACTTGCCGCGATCGGTCCCGGCGTCGGGATCGGCATCATCGTGGGCAACGCCATTCAGGCGATGGCCCGGCAGCCCGAGGCTGCAGGCCAGGCCCGGACCACGATGTTCCTGGGCATCGCCTTCACCGAGGCGCTGGCGCTGATCGGATTCGTTCTGTTCTTCATCGCCTGAGGAGGGTGTAAACGTGTTGCAACTCACTGCAGCGATGCGGTTCTTCGGCGAGGTCGCCGAAGAACACGACGAGCCCAGCGGCATCGACCTGCTGCTCCCGGCGAGCTCTGAGTTGATCGCGGGCCTGATCGCCTTCGGGATCATCTTCGTGTTCGTGTGGAAATGGGTGCTGCCCATGGTCGACAAACGGCTCGAAGCGCGACAGGCGGCCATCATCGGCCAGCTCACCGCCGCCGAGAACACCAAGCACGAGGCCGAGAGCCTGCTCGCCGACTACAAGCAACAACTGGCCATGGCCCGTGACGAAGCCAACAAGATCGTCGAAGAGGCGAGGAAGTCCGCCGACGCCTTGCGGACCGACATGGTCGGCAAGGCCGAGACCGAGGCGCAGTTGATCGTTCGCAAGGCCAGGGAGTCGGCTGCATCCGAGCGCGAGCGCGCCGCGGCGTCGATTCGCGATGAAGTGGCCTCGCTGTCGCTCGACCTCGCCCGCCGTGTCGTGTCGGACTCGGTCGACGCGTCCGTGCAGAAGAAGCTGGTGGATCGATACATCGCCGAACTGGAAGAGCTGAAGGCCTGATGGCTGCCGACGACCGCATCGACGGCTACGCCGCCGCCATTCTCGAACTGGCCAAGGCCGAGGGCGAACTCGAGCGCATCGGCGACGAGCTTTTCCGGATCGCCCGTGCCTTCGAGTCATCGAACGAGCTTCGTGCCGCGTTGACGGATCCTCGCCTGCCCGTCGATCGCAAGAAGGCCGTCATCGACGACCTGCTCGGGGAGAAGACGTCGCCCCTGGCGATGAATCTCGTCAACTTCGTGGTCGGGCTGGGGCGTGGCGGCGACCTGCCAGCGATCGCCGATCGCCTCGCCGAGCGTGCCGCCGCG
This sequence comes from Acidimicrobiia bacterium, assembly GCA_040878325.1. NCBI lineage: Bacteria > Bacillati > Actinomycetota > Acidimicrobiia > Acidimicrobiia bacterium. The sequence continues at coordinate 112,064 of JBBDMM010000016.1, read as the reverse complement.
GGGCGCAACAAGGTGATCGCCGAGGTGCGTTCCGCCGGCGAGTTGGATAAGAAGACGATCGCCCGTCTGGCCGTGTCGCTCAGCAAGGCGACCGGCAGGGACGTGGAGGTCAAGACCGTCGTCGATCCGTCGGTGATCGGCGGCGTGGTTGCACGGGTGGGTGACGTCGTCATCGACGGCACGGTCAGCCACCGGCTGGAAGAGATTCGCGAAACGCTGATCAGGCGCTGAGGAGACCGTAATGGCCGAACTGACCATCAATGCCCACGAGATCGCCGAGGCGCTTCGGCGGAACCTCGACGGTTGGGAGCCGTCGCTCGAGGCGGCCACTGTCGGGTATGTGACTTCGATCGGCGACGGCGTCGCCCGTGTCGAAGGGCTTCCCAACGCCATGTCGAGTGAGCTGCTGGAGTTCCCCGGCGGTCTTCTCGGAGTGGCGCTGAACCTCGACGAGGACTCGATCGGCGCCGTGCTCATGGGAGAGGCTTCACACGTCCAAGAAGGCGATCCCGTCAGCCAGACCGGCCGGGTGCTCTCGGTCCCGGTGGGCGACGCTCTGCTCGGGCGAGTGATTGACCCCCTCGGCAACCCGATCGACGGTAAGGGGCCGATCCACACCACCGAGCGCCGCTTCCTCGAAGTACAGGCCCCATCGGTTGTCGAGCGCCAGCCGGTCCACGAGCCGCTCCAGACTGGAATCAAGGCGATCGACGCGATGACGCCGATCGGTCGGGGTCAGCGGCAGTTGATCATCGGCGACCGCGGCACCGGCAAGACCGCGGTGGTGGTCGACACCATCCTGAGTCAGAAGGACTCGGGCGTGAAGTGTGTCTATGTGGCCATCGGCCAAAAGGCCTCGACCGTTGCCGAAGTCGTCGAGGTCCTCGAGCGGCACGGGGCGATGGCGTACACGGTGGTTGTCAACGCGCCGGCTTCGGTCGCACCCGCTCTGCAGATGTATGCCCCCTACTCCGGCTCGGCCATCGGCCAGTACTACATGTACAAGGGAGAGCACTCCCTGGTGATTTTCGACGACCTGTCGAAGCAGGCAGTGGCCTATCGGGAGATCTCGTTGCTTCTCCGTCGGCCTCCGGGTCGTGAGGCCTACCCCGGCGACGTGTTCTACCTCCACAGCAGGCTCCTCGAGCGTTGCGCCAAGCTCTCCGACGAATTGGGGGGCGGGTCGATGACCGGACTCCCGATCGTCGAAACCAAGGCGAACGACGTGTCGGCCTACATCCCGACGAATGTGATCTCGATCACCGATGGCCAGATCTACCTCGAGACCGACCTCTTCTATTCCGGAGTCCGCCCGGCGATCAACGCCGGTATCTCGGTGTCGCGGGTGGGTGGCAACGCGCAGATCAAGGCGATGAAGAGCGTCGCCGGGCAGCTGCGCATCAATTTGGCGCAGTTTCGCGAGTTGGAGGCTTTTGCCGAGTTCGGCTCGGAGCTCGACTCAGCCTCGCAGGCCCAGCTCGCCAGAGGCCGCCGCGTCGTCGAAGTCCTCAAGCAGCCCCAGTTCCGGCCGGTGGCGGTCGAGGATCAGGTACTCGTCATCTACGCAGTGAGCAACGGGCTGATGGATCGGATACCGCCCGAGGATGTCCCCCGGTTCGAAACTGGGCTCATCGAGCACATGCGCACCCGGCACACGGCGATGCTGGACTCGATCGCATCGTCCGGGAAGCTGCCCGAGGGCGACGGGCTCAAGCAGGCGATCGAGGGGTACGTCGAGTCGTTCCTCGGCGGGTGAGGTTCCATGGCGAGCGCTGAGCTTCGGCACATCCAACGGCGGATCAAGAGCGTCGAATCGACGATGAAGATCACGCGCGCCATGGAGCTCATCGCCGCTTCGCGAATCGCCAAGGCGCAGCAGCGAGTCGCGGCCGCGCAGCCGTACAACCGCAAGATGGAGGAGGTCATCCGCAACGTCGCCGCCGCCTCTGGTGGCGCTCGCCACCCCCTCCTCGAGGCCCGGCCGGTGCGATCGGCGGGGGCGCTCGTGTTGACCAGCGACCGCGGCCTGGCGGGGGCTTACAACTCGAACGTGTTGAGGATGGCCGAAGCCCGCCTCATCGAACTCAAGCGGGCGGGGGCCGATCCGCGGCTCTTCGTCGTCGGCAAGAAGGCGCAGTCGTACTTTCGCTACCGGGGCTACCAGATCGAGCGAGCCTTTTTGGGGGTCACCGATACTCCGGGCTACGGCGATGCCCGCGCCATCGCCAATGTGATCATGAACGAATATGCCGAGCTGAAGGTCGACTCGGTCGAGGTATTCACCACCCTCTACGTCTCGGCTCTGACCCAACGGGCGAGCACCAGGCGGCTGTTGCCGATCGAACCGCCGGAGCGGTTGGACGACTCGGCGGTGCCGATCGGGTACGAGTACGAGCCGTCGGCCGAAGCGATCCTCGACCGGCTGCTTCCCCGCTATGTAGAGGCGTCGGTCTTCGGGTACTTGCTCGACGCGTCCGCATCGGAGCACGCCGCACGGCGCCGGGCGATGAAGGCGGCTACCGAGAACGGCGAGGAGTTGACCCGGCTTCTGAGCCGGGAGGCCAACCAGGCACGGCAGGCCGAGATCACTACCGAGATCTCGGAGATCGTCGGCGGCGCGGAGGCAATGACCCGTGGATAGCCAGCCCCAGCCCCCGCTCCAGCCCCAGCCCGAAGCGGAACGAACTGCGAGGCGTGGATTGCCAATCGCAGCCAGAACAAGATTCCCGAACAGGAGAGCGTTTCAATGAGCGAGATAGTCAGCACCGGAAGAATTGTGCGGGTGGCCGGACCTGTGGTCGACGTGGAGTTCCCGCCCGACGGGTTGCCGGAGATCCACGATGCCATCGAATTCGATGTGACGATGGGGGGCGAGACCCACACGATCGTGGCCGAAGTCGCCCAGCACCTCGGCGACGGCCGGGTCCGGGCTATCGCCATGAAGGCCACCGACGGACTCGTCCGCGGCGCGCCATCTCGCAACACCGGCGGCCCGATTTCGGTCCCGGTCGGTCCGAAGACGCTGGGGCACATCTTCAACGTGCTTGGCGAACTGCTCGACGTGGAGGCTGGTTCGATCGAGTTCGACACCTACTGGCCGATCCACCGGCCCGCGCCGGCATTCGAGGACATCGGATCGCAGCGTGAGATGTTCGAGACCGGTATCAAGGTCATTGACCTGCTAGAGCCGTATGTCCAGGGCGGCAAGATCGGCATGCTCGGCGGCGCCGGCGTGGGCAAGACCGTGATCATCCAGGAGATGATCCACCGGGTGGCCACCCTCCATGGTGGCGTTTCGGTGTTCGCCGGCGTCGGCGAGCGCACTCGTGAGGGGAACGACCTGTTCCGGGAGATGAAGGAATCCGGCGTAATCGACAAGGCGGCGCTGGTGTTCGGTCAGATGGACGAACCGCCGGGGGTGAGGCTCCGGGTCGGGCTTTCGGCCTTGACGATGGCCGAGTATTTCCGTGACGAGATGGGCCAGGACGTGCTCTTGTTCATCGACAACATCTTCCGGTTCTCCCAGGCAGGTTCCGAGGTGTCGACTCTCCTCGGCCGGATGCCGTCGGCCGTGGGATATCAGCCCACCCTCGCCAACGAGATGGGGGCGTTGCAGGAGCGGATCACTTCGGTGAAGGGGCGGTCGATCACATCGCTGCAGGCCATCTATGTGCCCGCAGACGACCTCACCGACCCGGCACCGGCGACGACGTTCGCCCACCTCGACGCGACCACCGTGCTTTCCCGGAAGATCTCAGAGCTGGGGATCTACCCGGCGGTGGACCCGCTCGACTCGACTTCGCGGATTCTCGACCCCCGGGTCGTGGGTGAGGAGCACTACGGCACGGCGCGGCAGGTGCAGCAGATCCTGCAGCGGTACAAGGACCTTCAGGACATCATCGCCATCCTCGGCATCGACGAGCTCTCGGAAGACGACAAGCTGATCGTGGGGCGGGCGCGGCGAATCCAGCGATTCCTCTCCCAGCCGTTCTACGTGGCCGAGCAGTTCACCGGCATCCCCGGCAAGACGGTCTCGCTGGAGGAAACGATCCGCTCTTTCAAGATGATCGTGGAGGGCGAGGTCGACCACCTCCCCGAGCAGGCCTTCTACATGCAGGGCGGCATCGAAGACGTCCTGGCCAAGGCGAAGGAGTTGGCCTCCGTATGAAGCTTCGCAGCCTCCAGCCTCCAGCCTCCAGCCTCCAGCCAGCAAGAACAGGAAGACCTGCTGCTCGCGGTAGGCAGGCCGCTCATGGCTTGCTGGCGGCTGGCGGCTGGCGGCTGGCGGCGACCGACCGGAGGTCGGTCTAAATGGCGAAGAGTTTCCGCCTCGATGTGGTCTCCCCCGAATCCATTGTGTGGTCGGGGGAGGCCACGATGCTCATCACCCGCACTACGGAGGGGGAGATCGGCATCCTCGCCGACCACGAACCGATGATGGCCGCCCTCGCCACCGGGTCGTCGGAGATTCAGGCCGCCGACGGGCGGAGGATCACCCTGGCGATTCACGGCGGGTTTCTCCAGGTGTTCCGGAACGAGGTGACCCTGCTCACCGACCGGGCCGAGATCGCCGAAGGTGATCGCGCCCAGGCCGGCAAGCTCGCCCAAGCCCTGGCGGAATCGGAAACCTAAGCCCTTCGGGTTCCGGTTCCCCTTCTGCTCCTGCTTGCGGAATGGCTGGGGGCGCCCTTCTGGCAGGAGCCGGGGCCGGGGCTGGGGCCGGCGTTAGCATCTTCCGCCGGAGGTGAAGGTGGACAAGAAGAAGCAACTAGGGCTGCTCGAGGTGGTGCCCTTGTTCCATGGCCTCAGCCCCAAAGAGATGACCCGGGTAGCCCGGGTTGCCGAGGAGGTCTCGCTGCCGGCCGGTTCGGTCATTGCCGAGGAGGGCCAGCCGGGCGATGCCTTCTACCTCCTCGCGGACGGCGCCGCCCTCGTGCGCCGCAACGGCAAGAAGATCGCCTCTCTCGGTACCGGAGACTTCTTCGGCGAGATGTCGTTGCTCGACGAGGGTCCGCGGTCGGCGACCGTGGAGCTGGTCAGGGACAGCACGCTCCTCGTGATGCGTCACCAGGACTTCACGGGAATCCTCTCCGACTTCCCCGGAGTCGCCCAGAAGATGCTGAAGGGTCTCGCCGCCCGGCTCCGCGAAGCCGACCGCAAGATTGTTGTGTAGGGGCCTCGCGGAGGGGCCTCGCTTCGCTCGGCCCGCAATTGGCAATTGGCGATTGGCAAGAAGGACCTCGCTTCGCTCGGTCTAATCGCTAATCGCTAATCCGCTCGCGAACGCCTCTACCTGGGCGGGTAGGCCGGACTGGAGAGCTCTTCGCACCGTCCCCCAGAAGATCGTCGCTAGCGGGCCTCTTGGCTCGGCGTCCATGGAGACCGTGATCTCCCCGGCGCCGATATCGACGGTGATCCCTCCGTGGATCTCGGGAGATTCGAGGGCCAGTTGCATCCGGTGCTCGCGGACCGACTCGAGGGTGGTCGCCACGCCCTTCCAGGTACGTCCGGCGGCGCGGGCCGACCATCGATAGCCCTCGAGCGAGCCGTCCTCGGCATGGGTGGCGTCCCACACCTCCTCGATCGGCCCGATGTTCTTCCAGGTCTCGGCCCGTTGCAGGGCGGCCCAGACCGCGGCTTTGGGCGCGGCGACCAGGGCGGTGTGGGTGAACGTATCGGGCACGGAGTCGGGACGATAGCCCGCGGAGTCAGCAGGCCAGGGAGACGATGTACCCGAGGCCTTCTGCCTGTCGCCTGACTGCGTCACAGGCACTGGTGACCCGCTCGGCCAGCGCATCGATCCCATTGGAGGCAAGCAGGGCCTCGCTAAACGACTCGGGCGTCAACCCGGCCGTTTCTGCGAGAAAGGCTTCTCCTGCTGCGACCAATTCCTTTAGCGCGGCGATCAGCACGAGGTGCTCGGGTTCGAGTTCGTCAGGGGGAGCGAGTGCCGCGATCGCGGCCAGCGCCGTCCGTCGGGCGTCGACCACCTCAACGACCTGTTCGTGGGTGGGTGCCGCCCCCGGGGGCAGCGCCTCGAAGGAGGCGCGGGTCATCTGCACGGTGATTCCCGACAGATCGTTCAAATAGTCCTCAGCGGAAGCCGGCGACCCACAAGCGCTCAGGACAAGAAGCGTTAGACCGAGAGCAATGCGCGATGCGCAATGCGCAACGCGAGAGATATCAGACACCTTCGCTAGCCCTCAATCCGTCTTTCGAATCGCCAATCGCCAATCGCGGCCGAGCGAAGCGAGGACTCCTCAGCCGCACGCCGACAGGGCCTGGACACCGAGGTAGTCGGCCAGGGCTCTGCGGGTGCTCGGCCCGAGCTTGCCGTCGACGGTGAGGCCCCCGTATTCCTTCTGGAACTCGGCGAGCGCCTCCTGGGTCTTCGGTCCGAACACACCGTCGGTGGGGCCCGGCTCTAAGCCTGCGATCGAGAGCAGTTCCTGGAGGTACTTGACGTCCTGACCGCGGTACCCGGGTCGGATGATCCGGCCGCCTGGGTCGAGCGCCGGCAGCGATCCCAGCATCTCCGACACCGTCTCGACCGCTCTACGGGTCTGTGGGCCGACGACTCCATCAGGGGTGATTCCGCGGCTTCTCTGGAACGCCTTCAGACTGCTTTCGGTGAGCGGGCCCAGGACGCCATCGGCCGATCCGGGGTTGTAGCCGGCGGCGGCGAGGAACCGCTGCAGCTGGCGTACCGCCTGCCCCTCGTCGCCGCGGCGGAGGAACTCCTTGCGGGCGAACAGGGCATCGAGCGACCCGGACTCGGGCGGAGCGCAATTGGATGGTGCCTTGCCTTCGCCGCCCCTTAGGGCCTGGTAGGGGTTCACCGCGGTGCCATGGTTGTCGTAGAGCTCGAAGTGGAGGTGAGGCGAGGTGCCCTCGGCGTTGCCGCTGTCGCCGACATACCCGACGATCTGGCCGGCGGCGACCCGGGTTCCCAGCTCGATGCCCGGGGCGATCCCCCAACCCTGGCCGTCGTCGGTGCCGGGGGTGTCGTTGTTGAGGTGGATGTAGACGGTTTCCCAACCATCGGTGTGGCGGATCGCCAGTGTGCAGCACCGGCCCTTGTAGCTGGCGTAGCTGGAGCCGTTGACCCGGACAACGGTGCCGTCGTGAGCGGCGAGCACCGGGACCATCTTGGCGGCCATGATGTCGGCGGCGTGGTGGATCCCGGTTCCGCGGCGGGCAAAGAACGTGTCGCCGTAGCGGTTGGTGCCGGCGACCGGGAAGGTGAGGTTGTAGTCGACCATGTCGCCGTAGTCGTGGCTGGGCCCGTTGCGTGGAGTCTCGTGGTTGGCACCGGCCACGGGGGCGAGCAAGGTCATTCCCATTGCCGCCAGAAGGCCCACCACTCCCAGTCGGGTCGATCTGTTCGGTCGCATGTCGTTCCCGTCTTCGGCCGGTGTCGACTTCGACTTGTGTCGAAAAGAGTCCGCAACGCTAACCCAAGATCGCGAAAACCGAAAGTGCGGTTACAGACGCGATCTATGCCGACGCCGGTCAGCCTGGCACAGTCAAAAACTTAGGCGAGTCTCAACCCAGGGTCATTGGACTCTGCTGGGGATCTCTGGATGGGTCATTCCACGGCAGACCGGTCGGGGAGGAGGCTGGGGTCGGGCGAGCCCCGCAGCTCCGGATGCCCGTGGGTGACGATGTACGCCGGAATCAGGCGGCCCACCACCGAGCCGTCGGGTTCGATCACGATCTCGGCCACTCCGGTGGTGGCGATGATCGGGCCGAGACTGGGCCACACGAAGTTTCCCATGCTCCAGAACACGGGGACCCCATCGACGACTTCGAGGGGCTGGAGCCGGTGGGGGTGGTGGCCGACGATGGCATCCGCCCCGGCGTCGATCATCGCCTGGGCGCGCATCCGGTCGCCCGAAGTGGGTTGCGCGGTGAGCTCGACCCCCCAGTGGACCGTGACGATCACCACATCCGCCTGGGCGGCCGCGGCGGCGATCGCCGCGGTGACATTGTCGGCGGTGGCCGGGGCGACGCCGGGGCGGCCGGGGCCGGCGAACCAGGCTCCTCCCCCGGAGATGCCTGAGAACCCGACCACCGCCACCCGCCACCCTTCGATCTCGAAGATGGCAGGGAGGTTCGCCTCGACCAGATCGCTCCCCGCCCCCACCGGGTGGATGCCGTAGGCCGACAGGTTCTCCCGACCGTCGACGAGCGCCGCCCTCCCCATGTCACCGGCGTGGTTGTTGGCGAGGCTCGCCACGTCCACTCCGGCAGCCCGCATCGGAGCCAATGCGGCGAGGGGGCAGCGGAACTGCCACTCCTTCTCGATCGGGCTCCCGAGCGTTGACGGGCTGCATTCGAGGTTGACGATCGTCAGGTGGTCGCGCTGGAAGATCCCGCGTAGTCCGGCCCACGGCGATTCATATCCGGTGTGCCCGAAGATGGCGTTGTGGCCCGGATCGAAGTTGACGTCCCCCACGGCGTGGATCACCAGCCGCCCCCGCTCCGGAGGTGATGGCACCGTGACCCCAATGGTGGTGGTGGTGGTGGTCGCGGGCGTGGTGACGGTGGTCGGTGGCGCGAGCGTCGTCGGCGTGGACGAAGTGGTGCTCGGGGCGAGCGTGGTCGATGCCGGCTCTGCCGCCGCCTGCCCACAGGCGCCGAGCAGCGCCGTCGTGGCGACGAAGGTGGCAACGCGCAATGGGACCCCCGATCGCCCCGGAATCTAATGTCGCCGAGTCAGCGCTTCGCGACCTTCCACGGGCTGTACCCTCCTTCGCCATGTCCGGTCTGCTCGCCTTTCACGCCCACCCCGACGACGAGTCGATCTCGATGGGCGGCACCCTGGCCGAATATATATCGCGTGGCGTGCCGGTCACCGTGGTGACGGCGACCCGGGGGGAGGCCGGCGAGATCCACAACCGGGACGACGCGGATGAGGTCCGTCCTGTGCTGGGCGATATCAGAGAGGCTGAGGAACGCGCCGCATGCCGGGTGCTCGGGGTAGAGGACATCGAGTTCCTCGGCTACCGGGACTCGGGGATGATGGGCACCGAGGAAAATGCCCACGCCGACTCTTTTTGGGGCGCCGATTTCTCCGAGGCCGTCGGCCGTTTGGTCAGGGTCATTCGGGCCCGGCGCCCGCAAGTCGTGACCGCCTACGACCCCTTCGGGGGGTACGGCCACCCGGACCACATCCAGGTACATCGTGTCGGCACCGCGGCGTTCTTTGCGTCCGCCGACATCGGTCGATATCCCCTTCTTCCGGGCGAGGAGCCCTGGCAGGCCCCTCGCCTCTACTGGGCGACCTGGTCGCGTGAGCGGATGCGGCGCATCCGGCGTGAGATGTCGACCGACCTGGGTGCCGACGGCGAGCCGGAGGAACCCAGTTCCGGAACACTCCCGGAGCACATCACGACCCGGCGCGACGTCTCGGCATGGCTTCACCTCAAGCAGGACGCCCTGCTCTGCCACGACAGCCAGTTCGCGGCGGACTCCTGGATCCGCACGCTGCCCGAGGGGCGGATGAGTGAGTTTCTCGCCGAAGAGGTATTCGTCCGCGCATTTTCCACGGTTCCCGGCGACCCCGCCGACCCGGATCTTCTCGTGGGGCTCCCGGCCAATGGCTGATTCCGCCGCGACTCATGAGCGCGCCAGTGGCCCCTCGCTGCCGGCCCGCCTCGGAGTGCTCCTCGTTCTCGCCGGAGTGGCGGCTGCGCTGACTCTCGTCTTCCTCTCGATGCGGAGCGTCATGGAGATCGGCGGCGCCTGTGCGTCGGGCGGGCCGTTCGTGCCGATCCGCCCCTGTCCCCGCGGAGTGCCCGGCCTCTTGATGGGCGGCATCTGGGGCGGGATGATCCTCGCATTCGTCTATATCGGTCTCTCGATCCGCCACCGGGTCCCGAGCTTCGCGGGCCTTCTCTGGCCCGCCCTCTTCATCTCCCTCGGATGGAACTTTCTCGAATATGGCATCCGTCCACCCTTTGGTGACGGCCTCGCGTGGGGATGGCTGGTGTGCGGAGTGCTGTTCATGCTCATGGGCGGCATCCCGCTCTGGCTATGGGTCGGTGTAGTGCGTCGGCAGGGGATGACGCGGGCGGCCTCACGGATCCCACTGCGGCTGCGGCCGGTGGCGGGCATCCCCCAGAGGGTGTCGTGGACGCCCGCTGACAGTGACGGGGCCGAAGATCTCGCATCTGTTCTTGAACGACTCGATACATTGCACCGGAGTGGCGCGCTGGACGATTCGGAATACAGGGCGGCGAAGCGTCGCGCGATTGCGGGTGGGTCGTGACGGGCACGTGGGGTTGGATCGTCGCTCAGTCGGCCGCGGTCGCCGGCGGCATCTGGTTCGGTATCTGGTTGTTCGAAGCGGTCACTCGCTGAGGCGACCCCCGGCGCGTCGACATACCATCAGCTGATGCGTATTGAAGCGCGGGAGGCCTGGCGCCGGGCACTCGACTCGTGGGCGCTCCCCGAGCGGCTTCTGGACGGCGTCGACGACTCCCCGTTCTCGTGGTCGGCGCACCTCTACGAGCGGATGATCGGCCTGGACTCGGAATCGCCCGTGGTGGCCATGGCCGCCGGCCTGGTGGTCGAGGGAGGGAGCATCCTCGACGTCGGGGCCGGCGCCGGCCGCTTGGCCATCCCGCTGGCGGAGCGCGGCTACCGGGTCACCGCGGTCGAGCGCGATGAAGGCATGGCGCGTGCGTTGGGCGACGCGGCGCGGCGGGTAGGCCTCGATGTCACCCGGATAGTCGGGCCATGGCCGCAGGTCGCCGGGAACGCCGGGGTGCACGACCTTTGCCTCTCCGGGCACGTCGTCTACGACGTGCCCGCTATCGGCCCGTTCCTCGAGGCGATGAATCGGGCGGCGCGGCGCGCCGTGATCGTCGAGATGACCCCGCGTCACCCGTGGTCGGGCCTCAAGTGCTACTACCGGGCGCTTCATGACATCGACCGGCCGACTCGCCCCACGGTCGACGACTTCGTCCGGGTGGTCGAGGAGGTGGTGGGGGTGGTCCCCGAAGTCGAATGGTGGACGACTTCACCGGCCTTCCGCTTCGCCGATACGCAGGAGTTGCTCGAGTTCTATCGTCGCCGGCTGCTCGTGCCTCCGGCGAGGTCACTCGAGGCGGCGGCGCTCCTCGAACCCGATATCCACCGACTCGACGACGGCTGGCTGGTTCTCGGCCCACCCGAGCGTGAGGTGGCGGCGGTGTGGTGGAGGACCAGCCAGCAGGGGTAGCGGGTAGCGGGCAGCGGGTAGCCTTCCCATATGGACCTCTACGCCCGGATCAATCTTCTCGACGGGCGGGCTGTGCGGCTGCCCACGGGTGACGTCCGCCAGGCGATATCACTCGATGCCGACCCGGTGGCTCGGGCGCGCAGCTGGGTGGCGCAGGGGGCTGATGGAATCCACGTGGTCGACCTCGATGCGGCCGCATTCGGGGATTACGACAACCGTCCCGTCATCCGGGAAATCATCTCCGCCCTCGACGTTCCGGTCCAGGTGGCCGGTGGCATCCGCTCTGCAGGTGAGGTGGAGCGGATATTGGGCTTCGGGGCTTTCCGGGTGGTTCTCGGCACCGCCGCGATCGAGGACCAGGTCATGGTGTGGGAGCTGTGCCGGGAGCACGCCGGGAGGATCGTGGTGAGCCTCGATGTTCGCCCGAACGAAGAGATCGCTATACGCGGGTGGCTCGTCGACAGCGGCGTGTTCCTCGAACAGGCGTTGCTCGACCTCTCGTCCGCCGGGGTCGCCGCCTTTCTCGTCGGTGAGGCAGGCCGCGATGCGCTGGTCACTCCGTCGAACTACGCGATCCTTCGCCGGGCGCTCTACCTCGCCGACGAGCCGGTGATGGCCGCCGGAGGGGCGAGGGACATGGACGACCTCGAGGCGCTGGCGGCACTCGAGGAGTCGGGAAGGCGACTCGGTGGCGTGATCGTCGGCCGCGAGATCACCGAGGGCCGGTTCACGCTCGGCGAAGCCCAGGCGGCGCTGGGCGACTAGCCGGCGGCAGGGGCGGGGAGGGCGTGCGCCCTTTCGAGCCATCCGGCGCCGATGGCGGCGAACGGTTCGCCCCCCGACTCCATCACCCGATGAACCGAGGCGGCGGCCGTCCGAGCCTGATCGACCACATGCTCCGGATAGGCCATCGCCGACCGATGTTCGATGAATTCGTCCTCATCGAGGATCTCCACACTCCCATCGGGTCTCATGGCCACATCGAGGTCGAGGTCCACCGCGGTGACCGTCGAACCCTCCCAAACGGCCGGTGTGCAGATGTCGACGTAGGCGATGTATCCGAAGGGGGAGGCGGCGCCTCCGGAGTTGAATGTCGCCATCCACCATTGGCGTGGGGGGATCAGCAGAGCAAAGGCGGGTGAGATGATCGGTGGCTCGGCTCCCCGCTTCACCGGGGTGTCGTCGGGGCCTCCGAGCCACAGCCCGTGGATGTCCTCACCGAGCCGGACGACATCGAAGTGCCAGTGAAGACTGTCGTCCCACTTGCGGAACTCGACGCGGATCAGGTTCACGCGAGGATTTTGGCATCAAAGGCGGTGCCTCTCCGGCTCCCTGCCGCCTGCCGCCTACCCCTTCACGTCCCAGGTTCCGGTGGAGGCAATGAGTCTTGCCAGGTCGCCGGGACCGCGGGACGCCTGGGAGTCGTGGATCTGCTGCTGCAACGTGGTCTCGTAGGTCGTGCGAGGGCGCCGGCGGAACACCCCGACCGGGGTCGGGCCGACGGGATTGTGATTGAGGCGGCTGAGGGCAAAGGCGGCTGCCGGGCTGTCCGCAGTTGCATCGTGGACATGGATCTTGTCGATGCCGACTGCCGAGACGTCGACGACCCGGGCGGTGCCCCCCTCCATCACTACGCCCCACTGGTCATCGGGGCCGAAGACGACCGGCTTGCCGTGCTCCAGATCGATGCGGTTGATCTCCCGCTCGTCACGCCCGGTCAGCTTGATGAATGCCTTGTCGTTGAACACATTGCAGTTCTGGTAGATCTCGACGAAGGCCGAGCCCTTGTGCTCGTATGCCTGCTGGAGCATGTCCTGGGTGTGTGCCCGGTCCATGTCGACCGTGCGGGCGACGAATGTTGCTTCGGCACCGAGCGCCAGGCTCACCGGGTTGAAGGGGAAGTCGATGGATCCCCACGGACTGGAAGTGGTCTTCTTCCCCTGCTCGCTGGTCGGGGAGTACTGGCCCTTGGTGAGACCGTAGATCTGGTTGTTGAACAGCAGGATCTTGATGTTGATGTTGCGGCGGAGGGTATGGATCAGGTGATTGCCGCCGATCGATAGGGCGTCGCCGTCGCCCGTGACGACCCACACGGACAGGTCCGGGCGGGCGACCGCGAGGCCGCTGGCGATCGCGGGAGCCCGTCCGTGGATGCTGTGCATTCCATAGGTGTTCATGTAATAGGGGAACCGGGAGGCGCAGCCGATGCCGGAAACGAAGACGACCTCCTCACGCTTCACGTCGAGGTCGGCCATGAAATTCTGTACCGCGGCGAGGATCGTGTAGTCGCCGCACCCCGGGCACCAGCGGACCTCCTGGTCGCTCTGCCAGTCCTGACGGCTGTGTTCGGTGGCGGTGGTGTCTGTCATGACTCGATCGTCTCCATCAGCTTCGCTTCTATCTCGGAGGCCTTGAACGGCTGTCCCTGCACCTTGCTGTATCGGATGGCGTCGACCAGGAAGTCCGCTCGCAGCATCCGCCACAGATGTCCGCGGTTCAGTTCGGGTACGAGGACCTTGCGGTACCCACTCACGATCTCTCCGAGGTTCTTGGGGAACGGGTTCAGGTAGCGAAGATGCACGCGGGCGACCTTCATTCCCCGGCCCCGCACCCGCCGCACTCCGGCGAGGATCGCCCCGTAACACGAGCCCCACCCGATGACCAGCACGTCGGCTCCCTCGTCGCTGTCGACCACGATCTCAGGGATGTCATCGGCGATGCGGGCGATCTTCTGCTCGCGCAGCATCGTCATCTTTTCGTGGTTGGCCGGGTTGTAGGAGACGTTGCCGGTGCCGTCTTCCTTCTCCAGTCCCCCGATGCGGTGCTCGAGGCCGGCGGTGCCTGGCACCGCCCACGGCCGTGCCAGTGTCTTCTCGTCGCGCAGGTAGGGCAGGAACTCACCGTTGGCATTGGTCTCAGTGGCGAACCTGACCGAAATGTCGGGGAGCTGCTCCAGGTCGGGCAGCCGCCACGGCTCCGCGCTGGTCCCGATGTAACCGTCGGACATCAGCATGACGGGGGTCATGTACTTCAGGGCGAGCCGGACGGCTTCGATGGTCGTCTCGAAGGCGTCCGACGGGGATGCGATCGCCACGATGGGCAGGGGCGCCTCACCGTGCCGACCATGCATCGCCATCAGGAGGTCGGCCTGTTCGGTCTTGGTGGGGAGACCGGTCGAAGGCCCCCCGCGCTGAACGTCGATGACGAGCAACGGCAGCTCCATCATCACCCCGAGGCTGATCGTCTCGCTCTTCAAGGCGACGCCGGGGCCGCTGGTCCCGGTGACCCCGAGGTGGCCACCGAATGACGCCCCGAGCGCCGCTCCGACCGCGGCGATCTCGTCCTCTGCCTGGAGGGTGCGGACGCCGAAGTTCCGATGCCTGGCGAGTTCGTGGAGGATGTCGGATGCCGGGGTGATCGGGTACGAGGCGTACATCACAGGGAGGCGGGCTGCCTGACCGGCGGCGATGATGCCCCAGGCCAACGCCTGGTTGCCGGTCACGTTCGTATATGTGCCCGCCGGAAGCTTGGCGGGCTGTACCGCGTAGGTGTGGCGAAACATCTCGGTGGTTTCGCCGAGGTGATATCCCGCCCGGAAGGCCATCTCGTTGGCGGCTCTGACCTCTTCGTCGCGGCCGAACTTCTTGTCGATCCACTCGAGGGTCGGATCGAGCGGGCGGTTGAACATCCATGCCATCAACCCGAGTGCGAAGAAGTTCTTCGACCGCAGGACGCCGCGACCCTTGAGGCCCGACTTCTCCACCGCGGTCTTGGTCAGTTCCTCCATCGGCACGGAGAGCAACCGGTAGGCGTCGAGTGAGCCGTCCTCGAGGGGGTTGGTGTCGTACCCGGCCTTTTCGAGATTGCGATCGATGAAGGCGTCCGAGTTGGCGACGATCGTGCCGGCCGGAGCCAGGTCGGACAGGTTCGCCTTGAGCGCCGCGGGGTTCATGACCACCAGCACATCGGGTTGGTCACCCGGGGTGAGGATGTCGCGGTCGGCGATGTGCACCTGGAAGGAGGAGACGCCCGGCAGGGTGCCGGCAGGGGCGCGAATCTCGGCGGGGAAGTTGGGGAAGGTGCTGAGATCGTTGCCGAAGATGGCGGAGGCGTCCGTGAACCGTGCCCCCACCACCTGCATTCCGTCACCCGAGTCGCCGGCGAACCTGATCGCCGCCGTATGGACGGTCTCTACCTGGTTGTCGGTGGGGTCGATGGTGGACTTTTCGGACACGATTGGATCACTCCTGAACGTGCGACGGAAATGGAGGAGCGGCGAGGGGGCAAGCCAGCATGGTCGACCTCACCGGGTCGTAGATGATCGTTCCTCCGGAATCGCGACTTCGTTCATTGTAAGTCGCTGAGGGAATAGGTTCGCCGGCTTCATCAGGTCTCGGCTAGCCACAAGCCGAGACCTGATCCCGGGGCGAGCCTATTCCCACAGCGAGTCGCTTACGTCGCTGGTTGTTCCGTGGGAACTCGTGCCGGGCTGGTGATTCCCGCGTCGGTCATGGCCCACCCGATGGCGAGCAAATTGGCCTCTTGCCACCAGGGCGCGATCAGCTGGATCGACGGGGGCGGGGCACCTCCGCCGGCGGCGGGCAGTGACAGCGCGGGGATGCCGATCTGATTGGCGAATGTGCTGAACCATGAGAGCGCGGTTCGGTACGGCTCGGGGTCGGCACCTCCATCTACCGTCGCGCTGCCGATGATTTTCGATCTGGCGGCGGTGGTCGGGGTGACCAGCACCTGGACGTGGCTGAAGGCGCGCTCTGCAGCCTGCCGTAGTGCCGCCTGCCACTCCCGCCCCCGGGCGATGTCTTCTGCCGAGTGGAGCATTTCTCGCTCGAGGCGGTCCCGAGTTTCGAGGCCGTAGCGCTCGGGGTCCTCCGTGAACCACTCACGATGAACCGTGGCGATCTCCGCATAGGTGGCCCGGGGGAGTTGCTCCGGGTCGAAGATGGGGTCGCGGATCTCGCTGATCTCCGCACCGGCCGACTCGAGGCCCGCAAGTGTCGCGGCGTAGGCAGCTGCGATTTCGGTCTCGAGAGGGCGCTCGGTCCAGGGCAGGGGGATCCCCACCCGGAGGCCGCGGAGGTCGGCAGGACGGTCGGTGATCTCCACCGGTTGATTCGCCGACCAGGGATCCTCGGAGTGGTAACCCGCCATCACCGCATAGGCGATCGCCGCGTCGCCGACAGAACGAGTCAGTGGACCTACGGTGTCGAGCGACGGTGCCAACGGGAACACGCCGGTGAGCGGGACTCGCCCATGAGTCACCTTCAGCCCGATGATGCCGCACATGGCCGCCGGCACCCGGACCGATCCTCCGGTGTCGGTGCCGATGCCCAACGGGACCACACCCGCGGCGACCGCCGCCGCGGAGCCCCCGGATGAGCCGCCGGGGGAGGTGTTCAGATTCCACGGGTTGCGGACCGGCCCCCACCAGTCGTTTTCCGACGAGAAGCCGTAAGCGAACTCGTGGAGCCCCGTTCGCCCGATGACGACCGCCCCGGCCGCCTCCAGCCGGTCGACGACGGGAGCGGACCGCTTGGGGACCTCTCTGTAGAACGATGACCCGCACGTCGTCGTCCGGCCGGCGTGATCGATGATGTCCTTGAGTGCCACGGGGACGCCGGCGAGTGGACCGGGGTCGCCGCCGGCGGCAACGGTCGCATCGATCGTGGCTGCCCGGGCGAGGGCCGCTTCTGCGTCGATCGAGGTGAATGCGTTGAGTGCCTCGGTCGCGGCGGCCGCTGCTAGGGCCCCAGCGGCTATCTCTCTTGCCGAGCGCTCCTGGGCTCTGACGGCCCGGGCGATCGACTCGATCATCCCGAGGTGTTGATCGACCGGCCGGCCGGGAACACCGAGGTCCAGGAGAGCCCGGCGGGTACGACCGCGGTGGTCCCGTCGGCCGAGACCAGCGTGAAAGGATCAGACATGTTGTCCCGCTCCCAGGTCCCCTGCCACATCCGTCCGCGGGCGAACACCCACGCGTCGCCGCTCCCCAACGTGTCGAGGGCGGGAACCGATTGTCCCTCCCCGGTGGGGGAGGCGGTGTGGAGGCGGCTCTCGAGGATCACCAGGACATCGACGGCGATCTGAGTCAAGTTCCGATCCTCGTCCTGCACGTTGTGCACGAGGTTGTTCATGGTGCGGAGGTAGGTCCGCGTCTCGGCGTCGTATGTCCAGATCACATTGGTTGTGCCCGACCACGAGAGGCGGATCTCGGTGGCCGTCGCCTCGGGATAGGCCCAGTGGTCGATGGCGAAGATGTGCTGCACCGGATTGTCCGTGTAACCCCGCGCATCCGCCCGCGCCCGCAGCGTCTCGGTGTTGCCATACAGGTTGTGGGGCGCCGCGTGCAGCGACCTGCGGAACATCCCGGCGCTCTCGCCCAGCAGCCGCACCCCGCGGGACGCCGTGAGGGCCTGGACCCAGGCCTGGCCGCCTGACATGAAGAGCGGTGCACCGGTCGGCAGGACGAGGGTCGAGTCGGTAGGCCGCAACGAACGGATCGGACCGAGCAACTCGGTCTCGTTGTCGTGGAATAGGGCGATGAAACGGGTGAACCCGCCCTCGACCAGTGTCTCGATCATTGCGTCGGCATCCAGGAGGCCGGACTGCGGGATGGCTCCGGGGTGATTGTCGACCTTGACCGCTATGACGCTTCGGTCGAGCCTGAGGGTGTCGTCCGCCGGGAGCCCGTTGAGAGGCGAAGCGAAGCCGACGGGGAACGTGGTGACGGTGGTCTCAGGCCCTGCGGTCGTGGTGGTCGGGGCGGTGGAGGTGGTGGTCGTGGGGGCAGTGGTCGTCGGTGCGACCGTCGTGGTGGGCGCCGTTGTCGTGGTGGTGGTTGCCGGGGCGGCATCGCCCCCGCACGCCGTAGCCACCAGGGCGAAGGTCATCAGGAGCATCGAGAACTTGGAGAGTCGGGTCATCGCGTCGGGCACAGTAGTGACCATCCGGGCTTGCGAGGCCGGCCGCCGGGCGAGGGGCGGCATTCACGCCGCGGCTACGGCCGGCCCACGGCGGCCAGTGGCCGGGGGTGGTAGCGGAGGAGCAGTCGGGCGATCACCCGGTCGTGGGGGATGGCCCCCAGCGACCTGCTGTCGACGCTGCCCGCATCCGGGTCGTCGCCGAGGAGCCACAACCCGGCAGAGCCCGGCGGAGGATTCGCCACCCGTTTGACCACCTCGAACCCCGGCCGCATCTCGAAGACCACGACGTCTCCCACCCGGATTCTCCGCGGTCGCTTGACCGCGAACACCCAGTCGCCGGGCATCAGCGCAGGGGTCATCGACTCTTCGGCGATCTCGAACCGGGTGAGCCGCAGGCTCACTGTGGCGAGCACGGTGGCGCCGGCCGCTCGAAGGATTGAGGACACGCGGGGCCTTCTGTAGCGCGCCGGGGCGAGTGTAGGGTGAGGTTTCGCGAGAAACAGGAGACGAGCAAGGATGTCGTTGCTGAAGCCGAAGCGCATCGCCCATGCCCACTGCGATCTGATGTGTGGGGTGTACGACCCGGCCCAGGCCCGGATCGAGGCCGAGTCGGTGAAGGCAATCGCCCAGAAGTATCAGGACTCCGACGATGAGGTCTTCCGCCAGCGCTGCGTGATCATCAAGGAGAAGCACGCCGAACTGGTCAAGCACCATCTTTGGGTGCTGTGGACCGACTACTTCAAGCCCCCCCATGTGGAACAGTTCCCCCAGCTCCACGATCTGTTCTGGAGGGCCACCAAGAAGGCGGGCGACGCCAAGAAGTCGATGGACCCCGCAGTCGGCGACGAGCTGCTGGCCCTGATCGCCGAGATCGCCGAGATCTTCGCCGAGTCGAAGAAGTAGCGGCCGGCCTTTGGGCCTTCCGCCTTCCGCCATCCGCAGGACTCGGGCTAGCGGGGAGCCGGCAGCGGGAAGCGGGAAGCGGTATATTCGCCCGGCTAGCCGCACGAAGGCTCGTGCAACCCTGAAGGGGAGCGGCGCTCTGGAGCCGCTCCTTCTTCGTTCGGCCGGACCCCTCAGAGATCGGACAGGGGTCCTTCTTCGGTGCTGGTCGGGGGTTGGAGGCGGGCTGCAGGCCGACCGACGAGGTCGCGACGCACCGGCCGGGGCAATAGCGCTATGGCCAGCAGTACCACCCCCCCGATGGCCACTGCGACGGCGTTGTTGAAGAAGCCGTCCATCCCGAGGGTGTCGAGCACCCAGCGTGCGACCAGCCATGCAGCCCCGCCGCCGGCGGCGGCCAGCGGGAGGTTGCCGGCAAGGGTCTTCACCACTGGCCACAACTCACGGGTGCCGGTCCGTCGATACCAGACGATGGCGAGCCCGATCGTGTAGAGGGTGATCGCCAGGCTCGACGCGAGGGCGAGTCCCTCGATGCCCATCGAGTCGTTCAGAGCCCAGTAGATCGGTACTGCCGCCACGGTTGCCGCGGTGCCGATCACCACCGGAGCCCACATCTCTTCCCGGGCATAGAAGCCGCGTGCGAGGATCTGTTGGATACCCCACATCGGGACCCCGATAGCGAACACGACCACGGTTGCAGCAGTGGCGAGGGTGTCGGCCGGCTCGAAGGAGCCACGCTCGTACAGTGCACGCACCAGCGGGATCGACATCGCCATCAGGCCGGCTGCCGCGGCAAGGCTGAGCACGATCACGAAGCGCACCGCTCGCCCGACGGCTGCGGCCAGCTCCCGATGCTTCCCTTCCGCCGCGAGACGGGCGAGGAACGGGTAGGCGGCGACGCCGGCCGCCTGGGCGATCACCCCCACCGGTACCAGCATCGTCTGCCGACCGAAGGTGAGCCAGGAGATGCCACCGTTGGCGGTGAGCGATCCGAACGCTCGTCCCAGCTGCTCGTCGAGCACGACGAGGGACTGGCCGAGCATGAGGGGAATCGCCAGCGCGAAGTAGCGCCGCACCGCCGGGTGCCTGCCGAGTCGGCCCGAGGGGAGCCGCAAGCCCTGACGGTGAGCCCCCCACCATTGGAGTACGAAGATCCCGAAGAACGCTCCGCCGAGGGCTCCCCAGGCGAATCCATCCGCTCCCGGATCCTCCTGGCCAAGCGCGCCGAGGAGGCCCCCCGCGATGATCCCGAGGTTGTAGACGATCGGACCGAGGGTCGGTATCACGAACTTCTCTCGGGCGAACTGCCACGCGGTGAACAGTTGGCCGAGGATGAAGAACACCTGCGCTGGCAAGACGATGCGAGTGAGCCGGGCAGCCTCGGCCACCTGAGCCTCGGTGAAGCCTGGTTCGATGGCCCGCAGCACCGGCTCCACGAATGGCATGGCGATCAGCACCAGCCCCCCGATCGCCAGAGTCAGGGGCCGGGCGATTGCCCAGAACGCGTGGCGGGCGTCGTCCTCGTCGCCCGCGGCGAACCGTCTCGACAACAGGGGGATCAGGGTGATCGCCATGTATGCCCCGGCCAGTAGGTAGTTGAGGAGGTCGGGGATGATGAAGGCGACGAAGTACTCGTCACCGGTTGCCCCCGCCCCGAGGAGCCAGGCGAAGATGACCTGTCGCACCAGGCCGAGGATCCGGGAGAGGAGGACGCCGCCAGCGACGATCGCGGCGGCGATCCCCATGCGCCGGTAGAGCCCGCGGGGCGCCGGCCCGTCGACGGTCATGTCGGTGACGCTAGCCCGGGTGGGGCGCCCCGGGAGTTCACTCGCCCGTGGCGTCCATCCGTTTGAGGAGCACTGCCCCCATGGTGATGCAGACGATCGAGATTCCGACAGCCTTGGCCACTGCACCCCCGGCTCCGGGGACGAGCAGTCCGAGGACTTCGTCGAGCGGGGCCACCCCGGGCGTTCCCGCGGGCACCAGCCCCACGTAGGCGGTGAGGCCGATGCGGAACAGCGACACGTTGGCGAGTGCCGGCGCCGCAAAGCTGATTCCGGACTCCCAGACGAATAGATACACGAGGCCGACGAGCACGGCCCGCGACGTGATGTGCCCCAACACCAGGAAGACCGCCGTGTAGCAGGCCGCACTGACGGCGACTCCGACCACAGTTGGCACGAGTGTCACCCAGGTTCCCGCACGGGCGGCCAATGCGGCGCTGGCGAGGATCCCGGCGACGCTGGAGATCGCGGTGGCGGCCAGCCACGACGCGGTGAACTTCGCCGCGACGATGGACCATCGCGGAATCGGCCGCAGCAGCAGGAACGACAGGGTGCCGTCGCGCCGCTCGTCACCCAGGGCGCTGGAGCCGAGCACCAGGGCGACAAGGGGCAGGACGATGATGAAGAGGATCACGAGGGGGGCGTCGTGATACCGGCCGATCGAGTTCGCCTCGTTGAGGTTGGCAGACGAGAGCCACATCACGATGGCGGAGAGCAGGGCAACCAGTCCGAGGATGATCCACCGCCGCCCGCCGATCACTTGACGCAGGGTGACCCGAACCATCGACAGGAACGCTCTCACTTGCGTCTCCGGACGAGGTAGCGAAACACGCTCTCGAGGGACTCATCCTCCGGCTCGAACGCCGTCAGCCGAACCCCCAGGTCTTTGGTGATCCTTGGAACGCGGAGGCCGAGGTCCGGAAGATTGGACGTCTCGATCCGGAGAGCGTTGCCTGAGATCGTCACCGAGGTGATGCTCTCCGACGCCATCAGGCTGGCGGCGACGCCGCGGGGGTCATCGACGTCGATGCGAATTCGATAAGGGGTGTCGGCCATTGCTTCCCTGATGGCGTGCACTCCACCGGCGGCAGCCAGGCGTCCGTCGACGATGGCGATGACCCGGTCTGCCATCCGCTCCACCTCGGCGAGGACGTGCGACGACACGATCACCGTCTTGCCGCCGGCGGCGAGGCGCTTGAAGGTCTCGATGAGGTGGGCGCGCTGCACCGGGTCGGTGCCATTCAGAGGTTCGTCCAGGATCAGCACCTGCGGGTCGGTGACCAGTGCCGCGGCGACCTTCGCCCGTTGACGCATGCCTTTGCTGAACCCGGCAATGGGGCGGTCGGCGGCAGAACCGAGATCCACTGCTTCGATCGCCCGTTCGACCCCCTCCCGTGGTGCTCCTGCCAGGTCGGCGGCGTAGGTCACGAATGCCCGGGCAGTGAGTTGGCCGTACACCGCGTCTTCCTCGGGGACCAGCGCCATTCGCCCGTAGACCTTGTGGTCGCGCCGTGGGTTGGACCCGAGGATCGAGACGGCACCGTCGGACGGGGCGAGCAGGCCGCAGATCAATCGGAGCAAGGTCGTCTTTCCGGCGCCGTTGGGTCCGAGGAGGCCGGTGAGGCCGGGTCCGAACGAGCAGGTGACGTCTGACACCGCCACCTTCTGGCCGAACCACTTCGACACGTCGTTCACTTCGACCGTGGCGTCCTCAACCGTGGCAGGTGAAGTCGTCATCCCGCCCGCTTCTGGCGCGCCGGCACGGCGATGCTCGACAACGCCGCCACTACTACGACCACCAACAACGACACGGCCGGATCGAAGCCGGCATCTTCGGGAATCCACTGGTGGGTGTCCGAACCCATGATCCAATCCTTCACGTAGCCAGGGTGGTGCTGGAAGGCGAAGAGCCCCATGAAGTCGATACCGGCCTCGATCAACCCGCGAGTGGCAGCACTGGAGATGGTGACGACTCCCAGAAACACTCCGGCCGCGAGCGATGAGCGCTTCGAGAACGCTGCCACCAGGAATCCGAGTGGGGCAAACGCGAGGAAGTAGACGGCCGATGCCAGCGCGGTCTGCCCGAGCACCTCGAAGTTCTCGGTGACGTAGGAGCCGAACCCCTCCACCCAGGCGCGGCCGAGAAACAGCACGACATGTGGCAGCCACAGGAAACCGAATACGACTGTCGCCAGCGACGCTGCCCGCATCGACACGTAGTCGGCGGTCGTCAGTGGTCGGGACGCGTACACCGACAGCGTTCCGTTGACGCGGTCGGGAATCAGCAGTTCGCTGGCGGCGAGCGCGGTGAAGATGAGCACCAACGCTCCGGTGAGGTCGAAGTACTCGCTATGGCCGAAGAAGGTTGCGCTGGCGTCGAATTCGCCTGCGATGACGCTGAGGGCTACGAAGAAGAGCGATGGGAGTATCGCGATGCTGAGCATCGCGATGGGGAACACTTTGCGGCGTGCCCGACGGCGGAGCCCGAGCACGCGACGCAGCCCGTCGCGGTAGATGGCGCGGCGTGCTCCGGCTCGCCCCAGGCGCGGTCCGTCATGCGGCCGCCATCCCAGATCGAATACGACGCCTTCAGCCATTCGAACCCTCCCCCATGAATACGTCCTCGAGGGTGGTCCGTTTGGCGGCGAGCCTTCGCAGCGGGGCCCCGACTTCCGCCAGGGCATCTCTGGCGATCTCGAAGGCGTCCCGATCGGTGGCAGTCAGGTGGAGCACCGAGCCCACCAGCTCGACCGTCGCCCCCAACCGCTGGGCAACGGCAACCACTGCGGCGCTGTCGCCGATGACCTCCAATTCGACTTCATCGGTGGTCGACAAATCGGTCAGCGGCCCGGATCGCAGCACCTTGCCGCCGTCGAGCATGATGACCCACTCGCAAGTCCGTTCAATGTCGGTCAACACATGCGAGGAGATGACCGCATTGATCCCGAAGTCCTCCAGCCGGGTGACGAGATCGAGCATCTCCTCCCGTCCTTCGGGGTCGAGGCCGGCAGTGGGCTCGTCGAGGAGGACCAGCTGCGGGTCGTGGACGATCGCCTGGGCCAACTTGGCGCGTTGTTTCATGCCGGTGGAGAACTCGCCGATGAAACGGAAGCGCTCCTCGTGGAGGCCGACCAGGCCGAGCACGTCGCTAGCGCGCTGCCGCGCCGCTCGTACCGGCAGCCCACCCAGTTCGGCGGCGTACCCGAGGAAGTCGGCGGCAGTCTGGTCGGGAGGCATGCAGTTTCCCTCCGGCATCCACCCGACCCGGGCGCGGACATCGAGCTGCCGGGTGGCGACGTCGTGCCCGAGCACTGCGACCTGGCCGGAAGCCGCCGGCAGTACCCCAAGCAGGATCTTGAGCAGGGTTGTCTTGCCGGCGCCGTTGGCGCCCACCAAACCGATACGGCCGGGGGGGATCTCGAGGCTTACTCCGTCGATGGCGACGATGTTGCCGTAGGCGAACCGCAGGTCCGTGACGGAGATGATCGGAGGGCGGTCCATGCGGTGATGACGGTAGTGGCGGGGAAAACAGTCAAGATTCGAGAGTCAAGAGTCAAGAGTCAAGATCTCTTGTCAGCCTTGACCGCCGCGCCACCAGCGCTTGGCCATGTCCCACGCGGTGGGCCTCCGGGTTGGGGCCGCCGGAGCCGTTCGAGGGGCCGGCGTCACCGTCGGCTGGGGTATCTCCCTGGTCCTGGTCGCCGCCCTGAGCTCGTCGCGTTCGGTGCGGATCTCGCCGAGACGTTCGCGGAGGAACTCGGCTTCGGTTTCGGCGCGGGCGGCCCGTTCGCGTGCCTCGGACAGCATCAGGCCTGCTTCGTGGATGTTCCCCAATTGGTCCATCAGGCGGTCCCAGGCGTCGCGGGGTACCAGCATCGCCGTCCCGTCGGCCGTCGGGCCGGTGGCCCCCTCTCGAGGAGCGGGCGGGGGGCTTCCCGCACGATGAGAAATCCGATGGGCCACCGACTCGGCGGTGATCATCCATTGGCGGCCGTTCGGCCCGTCGGCCTTGACCGCGTCGACCGCCCCATCGCGGGCCCACGAGCGCAGCGTGCCCACCGAAACTCCGAACCGGTGCTCGGCCTCCTTGAGCGTGATCCGGCCGCCGAGCGGCGGCGCCGGCTCGGCCGGCACCTCGTGGCGGGTCTTCCGCTTCTGCTCGCTCGGGCCCGGCCGTCGATCCCAGGTGAAGGCAGGGTCGGACATGCCGAGAGGTTACGCAAGAGAATCGAGAGTCAAGAGCCAAGAGCCAGAAAGATTCTTGATTCTTGATTCTTGACTCCTGCCCCTCATCCCGCTTCCCCCGCGGCGGCGTGGGATAATCGAATGTGCCCGGCCGCCAACTTCCAAGCGAAGAGGACGTGCGCGCTCTCGTGACGCGCGTCGTCGATTCGGTCGCCTCCTCCAACCAGCCCGCTGCCGCGCCCTCGGCAGAGAGTGGCGCGGGCGTATCGGTCGCCGGCAAGATCGCCATCGGGGCCGACCACGGGGGCTTCCGCCTCAAAGAGCGGATCGGGTTCCGGTTGCGCGAAACCGGCCGCGAGGTGGTCGACTGCGGCACGGATTCGTCCGAGGCGGTCGACTATCCCGACTTTGCGTTGGCGGTCGCCGAAAAAGTGGCTTCCGGGGAATGCGTTGCCGGCATCGTGATCGACGGGGCCGGCATCGGGTCGGCGATGGTCGCCAACAAGGTGGCGGGGGTGAGGGCGGCGCTCTGTTACGACCTGTCCTCGGCGCGCAACAGCCGGGAACACAATCACGCCAATGTGCTCACGCTCGGCGCCGGGCTGATCGGGGAGACGCTGGCGTGGCAGATCGTCGAGGAGTGGCTCGCCACGCCCTGGGGCGAGGGGCGCCATGCTCGCCGGGTGGCGATGATCGAGGCCCTCGATGCCCGCCGGCGCATGGGGGAGGCGGTATGAGCGAGCGCGACGAGCTGATCGAGGCGATCACGCGGGAAGTGCTGGCCGCGGTGGCCGGCGAGTCCTGGGATGACTGCCTTGCCTGTGTCGGTGACTGCGTCGCCCACTCTGCCGACAAAGTGCGGTCGGTGCTGGCTGCCGGTGCCACCCGGGTGTCGTTCAACGGACTCGGGGCCGACGTGCCAACCGACCTGGCGGGATTCATCGACCACACGCTTCTCCGCCCCGATGCCACCACCGCCGAGATCGACCGCATGTGCACCGAGGCGCGGGAGTATGGGTTCGCTTCCGTCTGCGTCAATCCGTACTGGGTCAAACGGGTCGCCGACAATCTCAAGGGCTCCGATGTGGTGGCGTGTGCCGTGGTGGGCTTCCCGTTCGGGGCATCTATGCCGGAGATCAAGGCCATGGAGGCCCGCCGGGCGATCCGCGACGGCGCCCGTGAAATCGATATGGTCATCAACGTGGGTGCGCTCAAGTCGCAAGACCACTCTCTCGTCGAGCGCGACGTCGCCGGGGTGGCCGAGGCCTGCCGCGAGGCCGGAGCGGTGTGCAAGGTGATACTCGAAACTGCCATGCTCACCGACGAAGAGAAGGTGATCGGATCGCGATTGGCCGTGAAAGCCAAGGCAGACTTCGTGAAGACCTCGACCGGTTTCGGGGGCGGTGGCGCCACGGTGTACGACGTGGCGTTGATGAGGGAGGCAGTAGGCCCCAAGGTCGGGGTCAAGGCGTCGGGCGGAATCCGCAACGCCGACGACGTCCGGCAGATGATTGCTGCCGGAGCGACGAGGATCGGTGCATCGGCAGGAGTTCAGATCGTGACGGGAGGGACAACGAGTGAGCGGTATTGACCTCCGGGGCTATTCGTTCCTGGACAGCCTGCAGCCCCAGTACGCGGCGTTCCTGGGCACGGTGGCCCAGGGCTTTCTCCCGCTGGCGGGGGACGCTTCTCTCTACATCGAGATCTCTCCGGGCATCGAGATCAACCGGGTTACCGACGTCGCCCTGAAGTCGACGCAGGTGAAGCCCGGGATGCAGATCGTCGAGCGATTTTTCGGCCTTCTCGAGATCCATTCACCGTCGCAGGCCGAGGTGCGGGCGGCGGGAGCGGCGATCCTCGAGGACATTGGGGCATCGGAGAGTGACCGGATCAAACCCCGTATTGCCTCGAGCCAGATCATCCGCCGGGTCGACGATCACCAGGCGCAGTTGATCAACAGGATGAGGCACGGCCAGATGCTCATCCCTGGTCAGACGCTCTATGTGCTCGAGATGGAACCTGCCTCCTATGCCCCGTTGGCCGCCAACGAGGCAGAGAAGGCGGCGAACATCAACGTGCTCGAGGTGCGGTCGTTCGGATCGCTAGGGCGCGTCTATCTCGGGGGCGAGGAGAGCGACATCGATGTCGGGTGGCGCGCGGCGGTCGGGGCGCTCGAGGGCCTCGAGGGCCGCGAAGCCACTTGATCGGTTCAAGGAAAGAAAGGAACAGCGAAAGCCCATGGCTGAAGCACTCGGAATGATCGAGACCCGCGGTTTTGCCGCGATGGTCGAGGCGGCGGACGCGATGGTGAAGGCCGCCAAGGTCGAACTCGTGTCGTACGAGAAGACCGGCGGCGGCTACGTGACTGCCGTCGTGCGCGGGGACGTTGCCGCCGTCAAGGCGGCGATCGATGCCGGGGTTCGTGGTGCGGAGAAGGTCGGCGAAGTGGTTTCCACTCACGTCATCGCCCGCCCCCACGTCAACATCGACATGATCCTCCCGCTCGGCCGGGCCGACGAGGCCGCGGCGGAGTCTTCCTAGAAAGGCGGGGAGCACCTCGTGCTACTCGGCCGCGTCGCGGGGACACTCGTCGCCAGCGAGAAAGAGCCCACGATGGAGGGGCTCAAATTCCTCGTGATCAAACAAGTCGACGTCGAAGGTGACGACTCCGGCGGGTACGTGATCGCGGCGGACGCGGTGGGCGCGGGTGTCGGTGAGGTCGTCATGTTCGCCACCGGATCCTCCGCCCGGCAGACCGAGGCGACCAGGGACCGGCCCTGCGATGCCGTGGTGATGGCGATCGTCGACACCTGGGAGGTCGGCGGCGAAGTGAAGTTCACCAAGTGACAAAGTTCAGCGAGCAAGAGGTCCAGGCGGTCATCGCCCGGGTGCGCGAGCGTCTCGGCGGCACGCCGGATCGGCTACCGACCAACCCCCGGATTCCCGCGGCGATCCCGGACGCGGCCCTCGGTGAGGGCATCTTCGGCACGATCGACGAGGCGGTGAATGCCGCCGAGGCCGCTCAGCGAACGTATGCCGCCGCCGGCACGGATCTGCACGAGGCCGTCATCGCGTCGATCCGCAAGTCGATGGTGGAGAAGGCCGAGTATCTCGCCGAGGCGGCTCACGCCGAGACCGGTCTGGGCAGGGTCGAGGACAAGATCCGCAAGAACATCCTGGTGGCGACCCGCACCCCCGGTCCGGAGGATCTCGCACCGCTGATCGAGACTGGATCAAGCGGCATGATGGTCACCGAGCACGCCCCCTTCGGACTCATCGGGGCGGTCACTCCCACCACCAATCCCACCTCGACGATCATCAACAACACGATTGCAGTACTCAGCGGCGGCAACGGCGTCGTCTTCAACGTCCATCCCAACGCAAAGCGGGTGTCCGCCGAGAACATCCGCCTCATAAACCGGGCGATCCTCGCCGCCGGGGGTCCGAGCAACCTGGTCACGGCCATCCCCGAGCCGACCATCGAGAGCGCCCAGGCGCTGATGCAGCATCCCCAGGTCCGGGTGCTGCTTGTCACCGGAGGGCCGGCGGTGGTTCGTGAGGCCCTGAAAACGGACAAGCGGGCGATCACCGCCGGACCGGGCAATCCACCTGCCGTGGTCGATGAGACCGCCGACATCGAGAAGGCCGCCCGCGACATCGTCGCCGGGGCATCTTTCGACAACAACGTCATCTGCACTGACGAGAAGACGGTCATCGCGGTGCGGGCCATCGCCGACGACCTGGTGCGGGCGATGGGACGCCAAGGCGCGTACGTGCTCAAGGAACATGAACTCCGCAAGGTGGAGCGGGTGATCTTCGAGACGATGGGCCCCGCCGGGAAGCCGGGGGTGATCAACCGGTCGTGGATCGGGAAGAACGCCCGCGACATCGCTGCTGCGGCCGGGGTCGATGTCGACGGGGACCCGCGGTTGCTGGTCGCAGAGGTCCCCAACGAGCACAGCCTCGTTTGGACCGAGCAGATGATGCCCGTCCTGCCCGTTACCCGGGTGCCCGACGTAGGTGCCGCCATCGAGCTGGCGATCGCCTCAGAGCACCGCTTCCGCCATACCGCCTCGATCCACTCGACCAATGTGTCGACGATCACCCGGATGGCGCGTTCGATCAATGTGTCGATCTTCATCGCCAACGGGCCCAACTATGCCGGGCTCGGTCAGGGCGGTGAGGGGTTCACCTCGTTCTCGATCGCCAGCCCGAGCGGTGACGGCATGACCCGTCCGATCACCTTCACCCGGGAGCGTCGGATCTCGGTGGTCGGCGCCCTGAGGATCGTCTGACCGTGAACCCGGCAATCGGGCTTCTCGAATTCGGATCGGTGGCAGCAGGTATCCGAGCCGGCGACGCCATGGTCAAACGCGGTGCGGTGGCCGAACTCGTTGCGGGCACGGTGCATCCGGGCAACTACCTCGTCCTCGTGACCGGCGAGGTCGCCGACGTCGAGGAGGCGATGGCTGCCGGCAGGGCATCCTCCCCGGCGTCGCTGCTGGACGAGGTACTGCTCACCGACGTTCACCCCGCCGTCATCGAAGCGGTGCGAGGCGTCCGGGTCCCGGGGTCGGGCGAGTCCCTCGGCGTGATCGAGACACGAACCGTTGCCGCGACCATCGAGGCATCCGACGCCGCCGTCAAGGGCGCCGGCGTCTTCTTGATGGAGCTTCACCTCGCCGACGGGCTGGGCGGCAAGGCCTACTCCCTTTTCTGTGGTGCCCTCTCCGACGTCGAGGCCGCAGTGGCGGCGGGGGCCGGACGGATCGCGGCGGAGTCACTGGTCGCGGCGTTGGTGATTCCTCAGCTCCACAGTGAGATGGGGAACAACCTCTTGGCAGGGCGGCACTTCAGTGATCGCCTGGGGAGGGATGATGCAGCTCGCTGAGGTGATCGGCACGGTCGTGGCGACCGTCAAGTACGAGGGGCTCGACGGCGTTCGGTTCCTGCTCGTTCAACCGCTCGACCGGGAGCAGGAGCCCGATGGCCAGCCGGTGGTCGCCGCCGACGCGGTGGCGATGGCCGGCCCTGGCGAGCTGGTCTACATCGTGAGCAGCCGCGAGGCGGCGTTGGCGATGCCGGTGCAGTTCGTGCCCGTGGACCACGCCATCGTGGGCATCGTCGACCACGTGGAGCGGTCCTCGTGAAGCTCGGAAGGGTCGCGGGGAATGTCGTCTCGACGATCAACCACCCGATCTTCGACAACCGCCGCCTGCTGATCTGTGACTTGCTCGACGCCGGTGGGGCCGACACCGGGGGATACCTGATCTGCGTCGACACCGTCGGGGCCGGCGCCGGGGAGATGGTGCTCATCGTGGATGAAGGAAACTCGGCGCGGCAAGTGGTCGGTAACACCACCGCGCCGATCCGTTCGGTGATCGTCGGAATAGTCGATGAGTTGCAGGTGGATGGGGAGTCGGTCGAGGTCTGACAGCCGCCCGCCGGGCGTCCTCCCCTGCCGTCGGCGGGGGAGGTGCCGAGCGAAGCGAGGCGGAGGGGGCAGCGGAGACAGCGTGCGGTCTCACGACTTCTTAAGACCCGGCTCCAGTCCTGCTCGCAGGGTCAGCTGCCCCCTCCCCCCTTCGGGGTACTCCCCCGGAGGCCGGGGGGAGACGCCAATTTCCTTCCTACGCTCTGATCGTGAAGCGTGCTGCTCTTCTGCTTGTCGTCCTCGTCGCTGCTTGCGACTCGGGGACCGTCGCGCCACCCACTACCGCACCGCCGGGTCCGACTACGACGACCACGATTGTCGATGACACCTGCGACCGGCTGGCCGAAGACATGGCGGGCTGGTTCGAGATCTTGATCGAAGTGCTCGACGACACTCCCGCCGCGACGGTGGCCGATCCGGAGACATGGCCCGAGCCCCTGGTCGCCCTCCACCAGCAAGGCGATGCCCTCGACGCGCGGGCAGTGGCGTTGGAGTGCGAACTCGGGGCCCTGCAAGCGGAGGCCTTCCGCCGTGCCGATCTCGATCCGGACAGCGCGGTGTCCCGCTACCTGATCGGACTGCTTGGCTTGGCGGAGTAGAGCCGGCGTCAGGAGTAGTCGTGGAGCCGCGAGGCTGCGGCGGCATCCAGCAGCCACATTGCGTCGCGGCTCGCCTGGGAAACCCGGGCGGCGGGAAGGTCGCTCGTGCCTTCGAGGATCTCGGCGACGATGTCCGCCTTCGCGGCCCCCGATACGAGGAACAAGGTCCGCCGTGCCCGCGCCAGCATCGGGATCGTCGCAGTGAACCGCCAGCCCCGGCCGGGAACCTCGATGGCGACGAAGTCACGTTCCACCTCCTCGAGCACGGGGGACCCCGGGAACAGCGAAGCGGTGTGGCCGTCGTCGCCGACTCCGAGCAGCACCAGGCCGGGCTGGGGACGCCCATTCGGTCCCGCTGGCAGGACCTGTCGCAGGGTTGACTCGTAGCTGGCGGCGGCATCGGGCGCCTCGTCCCAGGGAATTTCATGGAGCGTTGCCGGCACCTGATCGAACAGGGCACGGCGGATCATTCCGGCGTTGCTGTCCTCGTGGTTGCGGGGGACATGGCGCTCGTCGGTGAGCCATCCGTCGATGTCCGACCATCCGAGGCGGCGGGTGGCCAGTAGCTCATAGGTGCGGCGGGGCGTATTGCCACCGGCGAGACCAATGGTTCGGGGATCGGCAACGATGCGGAGCCACGCCTCCACCTCGTCGGCGGCGGCGTCGGCGAGGGCCTCGGCGCTGTTGAATACCCGGATTCGCATGAGTGGAGGGAATGGTACGGGGCTGGCGCGTCGTCACCGCCGCGGGCTGCCGGGATACTCTCGCACCCGTGTCAGCGATCAAGGCAGTGCTCGAAGAACTGACCGCGTCGGGCGGCGACTACGAGATCGTGGTCGAAGACGTGCACGGGTTCCCGGTGCGCACCTTCGCCTCCAGGCCTCGCCACCTCACCGAGTTCATCGCCATGGGTGAGAAGCACGGCGATGCCGAGTTTCTCGTCCAGGGAGACCGGCGCCTCTCCTATCGCGAGACGTTCGCTCGTGCGCGCCGGCTGGCGGCCGGCCTACGGGCGCGGTATCAGGTGGAGGCCGGCGATCGAGTGGCGATTCTGGGCGCAAACCACGTCGACTGGGTGGTCGGGTTCTGGGCAGCCGCGGCCCTGGACGCGGTAGTGGTTCCCCTCAACGCCTGGTGGACTGCGGCGGAGCTGG
This sequence comes from Acidimicrobiia bacterium, assembly GCA_040878325.1. NCBI lineage: Bacteria > Bacillati > Actinomycetota > Acidimicrobiia > Acidimicrobiia bacterium. Next base: position 79,837 of record JBBDMM010000016.1, on the reverse strand, counting down.
CATTCGCCCTCGAGGATGCCGGGATATCGGTCGTTCTCGCCGATGCCGCTCGCGCTCGATCGACCATCGACGCTGGGCACCCGGCGGAGCGGACCGTCGCCTGGGGCCATCCGCTGCCTCACGGCGTGGTGCAGCTTGCTGACGCGTTGGCCGAGTCACCCGACCCGCTTCCGGGTGTGGACCGCCGGGGCGAGGACGAAGCCGCGGTGTTGTTCTACACGTCGGGGACCACCGGCCGTCCGAAGGGGGCCCCGCTGACTCACCGCAACATCGGGTCGGGTTTTCTCAACTCGGTCGCGATGACGGCTGCTGCCCGAATCGCGAGTGATGAGGCGGTGGGGTCGGGGCGCCAGGTGGATCTCACGGTCATCCCGTTGTTCCATGCGACCGCGACCCTGGCATTGATGGTGCCATTCGTGGCCGGGGGTCACGCGATGGTGTTCCTTCCGCCGGGACGGTTCGATCCCGAGATGGCCGGTCTGGTGATCGAACGGGAAGGGGTCACCAGGTTTGGGGGAGTGCCCACGATCGTCACGCGGATTCTGGACAGCGAAGTGTGGAAGCGGCGCGATTTCTCACGCGTCAGCCGAATCTCATTCGGGGGTGCGCCGGCCGCCCCGGGTTTGATCGACCGGATCGCCGCGGCCTTCCCGAATCTGAAGGATCGGCTGATCCAGGGCTATGGGTTGACCGAGACGACGGCGATTTCCGCCCTCAACATCGGGGCCGACTACCTGAGCCATCCCGACTCGGTGGGGATCCCTGCCCCAACGGCTGAGATCAGGATCATCGACGCGTTCGGTGGATTGGTACCGGTGGGGAAGACCGGTGAGATCGCGATTCGGGGGGCGAACGTCATGCCTCGCTACTGGAATCGCCCGGACGCCGATGCCGCGGCGTTCCAAGATGGGTTCTTCCGCACCGGTGACATCGGGCGCCTCGATGAGGACGGCTTCCTCTACGTCACCGACCGATTGAAGGATGTCGTGATCCGCGGCGGGGAGAACGTCTACTCGGTGGAAGTGGAACGGGCGCTCGAGACCCATCCGGCGGTTGTGGAGGCCGCGGTGATCGGGGTGCCCGATGACGACCTCGGTGAGCGGGTGAAGGCGGTCGTGGTGGTGCGCAACGACGTGACGGGCGACGAGTTGGCCCGGCATCTCATTGGACAGATTGCGTCATTCAAGGTGCCCGAAGCCTGGGAACTCAGGCGTACCCCGCTTCCGCGTAACCCGTCCGGCAAGGTGCTCAAGTGGTCGCTGCGGACGGGTGGCCCTTCGCCCGCTTCTGAGGACTCGGCGTGGTGACACGCCATTGGGATCTGGAGTGGTCGCCAGGGCGCACCATTCCTCTCGTCACAGAAGGTGTGGGCTCGACCGCGGTGGTGCTTGCCCATGGCGCGGGCGCCGGCCAGGCGCACGCCTTCATGGCGGGGATGAGGCAGCGCCTTGCCGCGGGATTGACCGTGACGACCTTCGACTATCCCTACAAAGCGGCAGGACGGCGCGCTCCAGATCGGATGGAGATCCTGCTCGAGTGTCATCAGGCCGTCGCCGTCGCGGTGGCCGCCGAGGCCGACCGGCTGGTGCTCGGCGGCAAGTCGATGGGTGGGCGGATGGCGTCGCACCTCGTTGAACCGCCGGCGGCCGCGCGCTTCTTCCTGGGCTACCCGCTGATGCCCATCGGTAAGACCGTGCCCCGGGAGACTTCTCACCTCGACCAAATCACCACGCCGATGTTGTTCGTGCAGGGCGAGCGGGACCGGCTCGGCCCGCCTGCTGCTCTGGCCCCGATCATCGCCCGCCTTGGAACCGCCTCGATGGTCGTGGTTCCCGACGCGGACCACTCCTACAGCGTTCCGAAGAAGTCGGGGATCTCAGCCGAGCAGATGCTCGATCACGTCGCCGGGATCGTCGTCGCCTGGCTCGCCAAAGCCGTGGATCAGCGCTCAGGCGGCTCGTAGCGCGCCGAGACGATCCGACCTCCGTCACGTTCGAGGCGGAGCACCGCCCCCTTTTCGAACTGCAGCGAAGCGCCCAGGGGCGCCCCTCCGGCGACGAGAAGGCCCATCAGGGCGTGCAGGACGTCGCCGTGGCTGCAGATAACGGTGCCATCGGCGGCGGTCGCGACCAGACGAGCGGCTCCGGTTCCGCCGGCGCCCTCGACCAGATCGTCCGATTCCACGACGTCGATACCGAGCATCGACGCCAGCGGACTCACCGTCTGCACGCACCGCAGGTAAGGGCTCGAGAAGACCGTGGTGGCCCCGTCGGCGAACAGTGCCTCGGCGATCCGCTTGGCCTGCAATTGGCCACGGTCGCTCAGCGGGCGCTCGTTGTCGGGGCCATGCCAGTTGGCGGCGCTCCCCGCATGGGCGTGACGCAGGACGAAGATCATTTCGTCAACGCCAGGGATGTCCGCAGCACGGCCCGGTCTCGTTCGTAAGTGAGCAACTCGAGGGCTTCGTCGAGAGTCACCCAGATGACCTCGTCGACCTCGTCGTTGGGCTCGAACGCCCCGCCTTCCACCGTCATCGCCCAGTAATCGACGATCTTGGGCCTGGCGTACCGGTCGGCGTATTCGACAGCACCCACATGCTGTCCCAGCTCGGCGCTGTACCCCGTCTCTTCGAGTACCTCGCGCAGGGCAGCTTCGGCCGCGGTCTCGCCCGTATCGACCTTGCCCTTGGGGAAGGACCAGTCTCCGTACCGGGGACGGTGCACGAGCAGGACTCGTGGTTCGCCGTCCGCCGAGTCCGTGACGATGCCGCCAGCAGCGGCCACCATCTCGGGGACGTCCAACGCCCGCGCCGGATCGGGGACGGCGCCTTGTGACCGGGCGAGAGCCAGTGCCTGGAATCGCCGGTGTGCCTCGAGTCCGAGCACGGTGGGCACTTTTGACCACCCGTCGTCGATCAGTTCCCACGCCAGGCGGTCGTCGGCGAGGCACACCCGCAACAGCTCTTCGAGCCTCTTGCGCAGTCGGGGGTGGTAGATGGGGGTCAGGGCCTCCACCCGCCCGTCGAGGTTCCGGGTCATCATGTCGGCAGAACCAATCAGGTACTCGGCGTCGTCGCCGCGTCCGAAACGGAACACCCGGCTGTGCTCCAGATATCGGCCGACGATCGACCTGACCCTGATGGTCTCGGAGAGCCCGGACACACCCGGTCGGAGGCAACACATCCCTCTCACCACCAGATCGATTGGCGTTCCAGCGGCCGAGGCCGCGTACAGCTCGTCGATCATTCTGGGGTCGACCAGGTGGTTCAGCTTCATCACGATGCTGCCTTTGGCCCCGCGCGCCGCTTGGGTCTTGATCCTCGAGGTGATCGCCTCGCGCAATCCGGTGGGGGCGACGATGATCCGGCGGTAGTCGTGCTTCTGTCCGTATCCGGTCAGAACGTTGAACAACTCTGACAGGTCGGCACCGATGTCGTCGTCCGCGGTGAGGAGCCCTAGATCCTCGTAGAGGCGTGCGGTGTTCGGGTTGTAGTTCCCGGTGCCGATGTGCGAGTACCGCTTGAGGTTGTCCCCTTCGCGTCGTACCACCAGGGCGATCTTGGCGTGGGTCTTGAGTCCGGCCACGCCATAGACAACATGGACGCCCGCCTCTTCCAGAATTCGAGCCCAGGAGATGTTGGCTTCCTCGTCGAAGCGGGCCTTCAGTTCGACCAGCACCACCACCTGCTTGCCGCGCCGGGCGGCAGCGATGAGCGACTTGACGATCGACTGCTCACCTCCCAGGGCCGGGTCTTCCGGGTCAGAGGTCCGGTAGAGCGTCTGCTTGATCGCCACGACGTTCGGATCGCGCGAAGCGGCCGCGATGAATGCCCCAACCGAGGTTCCGAACGCCTCGTAGGGAAGGTGCACCAGCACGTCTCGTTCGGCCAACCGATCGATGACGCTGTCGCCTGGCCCGAGTTTCGACAGGATCGGCTGGGTGGTCGGAGCCCATACTGCTGGCTTGAGGTCGGGGTGATCGAGTCCGCTCACCGTCGAAAACCCGGCCAGGGCGAGCAACCCGTGGTTGATGTACACCTCGGATGGTTCGATCCTCATCTCGCTCATCAGCAGATCGAGCATGTCGTCGGGCATCGTTCTGTCGACCACGAGGCGCACCAGGCGACTGAACCGGTGGCGGGTTTGGAGCAGTTCCTCCATCGCTTCGAGCAGGTCTTCGGCTTCTCCCTCCTCGATTGCCTGATCTGCGCTCCGGGTGACGCGGAAGGGATGGCTGCCAATGACCTCCTGGCCAGGGAAGAGGGTGTCGAGTTGCGACGCCAGCAACTGTTCGACCGGAACCAGGATCGTCCCTCCCTGCACCGACACGAGGCGGGGGAGTAGTGGCGGGACTTTGACCCGGGCGAAGTGGTCTTGCCCGGTCGCGGGGTCGCGCACCGTGACCGCGAGATTCAGCGAGAGGTTGGAGATATAGGGAAAAGGATGCTGCGGGTCGACGGCCAGTGGGGTGAGCATCGGGTAGATCTCGCGTTCGTACATCGAGATCAGTTCCTTGCGATGCTTCTTCTTGAGATCGCCCCAACCCACGATGAGGATGCCGTGGTCGGCGAGGGCGGGGATCAGCTCATTGGCGAGAAGTCGCTCTGATCGGGTGTCGAGCGATACGACTCTGGGGCGGATCGCGTCGAGCTGCTCCTGCGGCTTCGCGGAGTCGGGACCCGCCTCGACTCCTGTGGAAACCTGCTCACGGAGCCCGGCGACTCGCACCTGGAAGAACTCGTCGAGATTGCCGGCGACGATCGAAACGAACCGAACCCGCTCGAGAATCGGAAGGTTCGGGTCCTCGGCCAGTGCCAGCACCCGATCCTGAAAGTCGAGCAGGCTCAACTCGCGGTTGTAATACCGGGGAACGGTCACGGGGGGAGGGTATCAAGGGAGCCAAGAGTCAAGAGTCAAGAGTCTTGGCTCTTGATTCTTGACTCTTGATCTTCGAGGGCGGTGATCTTCGCCACCCTTCGTACATGGCGTTCGGCGCCGCTGAAGCGCGATTCGAGGAACGCTTTGACCAGCTCCTCGGCGAGGCTCTCGCCGACCACGCGGCTGCCGAGGGCGAGCACGTTCACGTCGTCGTGCTCGACGCTCTGGTGAGCGGTGTAGGTGTCGTGGGCGACGGCGGCCCGAATGCCGGGGATCTTGTTCGCCACGATGGCTGCCCCCGCACCCGATCCGCACACCACGATGCCGCGGTCTACCCGACCCGACACCACGGCCCGACCCACGGCCGCGGCGTAGTCGGGGTAGTCGACGGGGTCGGGCGAATGGGTGCCGAGATCGGTGACTGCGTGGCCCGCGTCGGCGACCAGTCGCGCCAGGTGCTCCTTCAGTTCGTACCCGGCGTGGTCGGCGGCGATGGCGATGCGCATGGCGGCAGGCTAGTGACAGGGCGTCCGCCGACGCCCAACTTCGCGCCCTCCGTAGAATCGCCGCCGTGGATCAACTCGTCGTTGCCGGGGGCGCTCGCCTCGAGGGTTCCGTGGAGGTGCTCGGCGCCAAGAACGCGGTTCTCAAGCACCTGGTCGCCACCTTGCTGGCACCGGGCAGCCACCGCATCGACAACGTCCCCGCCATCCTCGATGTTCGGCTGATGTGCGATGTCGTCCAGCACATCGGGGCATCCACCCGGTTCGAGGGCTCGACGGTCTTCGTCGACGTTCCCGAACTGCTCAACCCCGAGGCGCCGATCGACCTGGTGCGGCGGATGCGGGCATCGATTCTGGTGCTCGGCGCGCTTCTCGCCCGATGCGGAGAGGCCCGGGTGGCCCTACCTGGCGGTGACGACTTCGGCTCGCGACCCATCGACATGCATCTCGATGGACTCGAAGCCATGGGTGCATCCTTCGAGCTGGTGCATGGGGTCCTGCACGCGACCGCACCAGATGGTCTTCACGGCGCGGAGGTCTACCTCGAGTTTCCGAGCGTCGGAGCCACCGAGAACGTGTTGCTGGCCGGGGTGATGGCCCGGGGTACGACGACGATCGGTAATGCCGCCCGTGAGCCCGAGATCCAGGACCTCGCCGAGTTCCTGGCGAAGATGGGTGCCCGCATCCGGGGGGCAGGCACCTCGACCATCGAGATCGAAGGCGTCGGCTCGCTCGACCCGGCCGAGCACCGTGCCGTGCCTGACCGGCTCGAAGCCGGCACCTACTTGATCGCCGGTGCGATCACGGGTGGGGAGGTCACCGTGACGGCTTGTGTGCCCGATCATCTGCGAATGGAGTTGCGCAAGTTGGGCGCCGCGGGTTGTGAGTACGAACTCGGCAAGGACTTCGTCACCCTGCGCGGGCCTGAACGACCGAAACCGGTCGATTTCGTCACCCTGCCGTACCCCGGCTTCCACACCGACATGCATCCGCAGATGGTTGCGCTGCTGTCGCTGGCCGGCGGCACCTCGGTGATCACCGAGAACATCTACGCGGCGCGGTTCCGTTACGTCGGTGAGCTCAACCGGATGGGGGCGGACATCCAACTCGAAGGTCAGCACGTGATCGCCCGTGGGGTCGCCGCGCTGTCAGGATGCCCGGTGGACGCGTGCGACATTCGGGCAGGCGCCGCGCTGGTGCTCGCCGGTCTCCGCGCCGAGGGCTACACGACGGTCACCGACGCCCATCACATCGACCGTGGATACTCCGACTTCGCCGGGAACCTCAGATCGCTTGGCGCGAAGATAGTCAGAGAGGTCGGCTGAGAGGCGTAGCCGATAGCCAGATCGATCGGGCTACGGCTACGGCTCCAGCCAGAGCGCGGCCGAACCCTCTTGCTGGGCCGGGCTGGGGCTGGGTGAGCGGCGGGCGAAGCCCGACGCTAAATCGCGATGACTTCCATCACTCCCGGCACTCGGTCGCGGAGGATCCGCTCGATGCCGGCGGTGAGGGTCATCGTGGACATCGGGCAACCGCCGCAGGCGCCGACCATCTGAAGGTTGACGGTGCCGCCGTCCACACCGAGGAGGATCAGGTCACCGCCGTCCGCCTGGAGGGCGGGACGGATGTACTCGAGCGTCTCTTGGAGCGCGTCGAGATCGACCTTCCCCGAGGTCTCTTCTACAACTGCGGTGGTGTCTTCAGTCATGCCTTCACTTCAACGGAAAGCGGGAATGAACATTCCCACGGAGAGCGAGGGTAATGCGTAGAGCCCCCAGTCCATAGCCCACAGTCCGCGACGAAAGGCCTGGCTTCTTCCTGCGGAGGGCGGAAGGCGGATGGCCGCTCCGTCTGGCCGGGGCTGAGGCTGGGGCCGGGGCCGGGGCGGTACTCTCCCCCCGTGCCCGCTCTTCCGACCCCGGCCGCGCTCGTCGACGCCGTCGCGGCTGGGGATCGTCGGGCCCTGGCCCGCCTGATCTCGATTCTGGAGGATCGGCGGGCGGGCTACGACGCGATTCTCCCGATCGCGTTCGCGGCGGCAATGCCGTCGCATCGGATCGGGATCACCGGAGCCCCGGGGTCGGGGAAATCCACCCTCACGGATGGTCTGATCCGCCTGGCCCGGGCGGGAGGAGACGAGATCGCCGTATTGGCAGTCGACCCCACCAGTCCTTTCTCGGGTGGAGCTGTCCTCGGCGATCGGGTTCGGATGCAGGACCACATCCTCGATCAGGGGGTCTACATCCGATCGATGGCCACTCGAGGGCACCTCGGCGGCTTGTCGGCTGCCGCCCCCAAAGCACTGCTCGCATTGGAGGTCGCGCAATTTCCCTGGGTGGTCGTCGAGACCGTCGGCGTCGGCCAGGACGAGGTCGAGATCGCCGCCGCGGCGGACACCGTGATCGTGGTGGTCACCTCGGGATGGGGTGACGGCATCCAGGCGGCCAAGGCAGGGATCCTCGAGATCGGCGACGTGTTCGTCGTGAACAAGGCAGATCGGCCCGGGGCGCAGGACGCGGCCTCCGAGTTGCGGGCGATGCTGGCGCTCGGCGAGGCGACGGGGTGGGATCCACCGATCATCCAGACCGTGGGCACGACCGGCGCGGGTGTCGACCAGGTGTGGGCGGCCGTCGCCGCCCACCGCGAGCATCTCGGGTCGGAGGGCCTTGATGCCGACCGGGGCCGCCGCCGTCGCGTCGAACTCGAGACGGCTCTAGTGGAGTTCCTCAGGGACCGGGCTATCGACCTCGCCGCGAAGGGGGGCGAGGTGACGAGTGCTGTGGTGGCGGGTGATCTCGATCCTTGGACCGCCGCCCGGAGACTGGCGGATGGCGCCTGAGCATCGGCTCGGGACCGGGCGGACATCTGACATCCGACCTTGCAGCGGTCACAATCACCGCACCCGATCGGGAGAAGCAGATGTCATTGGTTCGCTACCAGGCGGACGGCGCAGTCGCGGTCATCACCCTCGACCGTCCTCCGGTGAATGCTCTGTCAGGGCAATTGGTCGCCGATCTGGAGGCGGCAATCGATCGATCATCCGCGGGGGCCGTGCGGGCGGTGGTCGTCACCGGTTCCCCCCACTTCGCCGCAGGGGCCGACATCGCCGAGTTCAAGGCGGCGATGGACTCAGGCGGTAGTGGAGCGAGTCTCGGTGTCGAACTGGGGCAGGCCCTCAACACCCTCGCCGCGCTTCCCAAGCCAGTGATCGCTGCAGTCCGCGGGTTCGCCCTGGGTGGCGGTCTCGAGTTGGCGATGGCGTGCGACCTTCGCGTGCTGTCCGAGGGCGCGAGGGTTGGACAGCCGGAGATCAAGCTCGGGGTGATCCCCGGCGCCGGCGGCACCCAGCGCCTCACCCGCCTGGTGGGGGTCGGCCGGGCCAAAGACCTGGTGTTGACCGGGCGGATGATCGATGCCCCCACCGCCCTGGCGTGGGGACTGGCCGATCGAGTGGTGCCGGAAGAGGAGCTCGACGCCGCGGCGCGGGCGCTGGCCGACGAGTTGGCGGCAGGAGCCACGGTGGCGATGGCGATCGCGAAGGACGTGATCGACGACGGGTTCTCGATGCGCCTCGGCGACGGTCTCGCTATCGAGGCAGCCGGCTTCCGCAAGGCGTTCGAGACCGAGGATGCACGGGAGGGGGTGGCAGCCTTTCTCGAAAAGCGGCCTCCGACTTTCAAGGGTCGGTGAGCCGGGACTGCAGCCTGCGGAGATTGCCTCTCCAGACCCGTGTCAGGACGGGTCGGGCGGCCCATGCTCCGATCGGCCCACCGAGGAACCAGGGAAACCGGACGGTCTCGGTCCAGGTGAATCGGGTGCCCCGGTCGATGGGTTCGAGGCTGAACCGGCCGGTCCCCTTGAAGAGTCCCTGGTGAGTGACGCCCATCGCCACCGGGCTATCCCACTCGGTGAACTCCATCACATCGGTGGTGCGCAGCGGTCCGATCCTGGTGGCGACCCGAATGCGGGTTCCGACGCCGCGACGGCGCTCGTCCTCGAACTCGACGGCGATTGCATCGGCCATCCACCGAGGATGGTCTTCGAGGCGCTCCAGTTCCGCCCATACCGTCTCCGGCGGGAGGGGTACCTCCACGGCCACGCGGATCGGTCTCATGGCGCGTCGTCGGCGCCGGTCGCCTGTGACACTTGCTCGAGGAATCGACTCAGCGTGCCTTCATAAGCCTCTGGGTCCACATTCCACGCCTCACCGTGGCCGGCGCCGGGCACCTCGACCAGGCGGGCCAGGTCCCCCAGGACCTCGGCGAACTGCCGGCTCGCTTCGATGGGCGCTTCCTCATCGTCCACGCCATGGAACACGAGCACCGGGACTGTGATGTCCTGAGCGAACTCGAGTTGGTCGAGGGCACCCCAGTCGATGCCGAACCGGAACGTGGCGACCGCGCGCGCCCAGCCGACGAGGAGACGCGGTGCCCGGTCGTCCGCCGCGAGGCGGTCGACGACCATCGCGACATCGAGCACCGGAGCGTCGAGCACCAGACCGGAGATCGCAGTCGCCAGCGATGACTCGCGCATGAACACCGAGATGATCGAGCCCCCTGACCCGTACCCCACGAGCACGACTCGCCTGGCTCCCTCGTCGCGCGCAAACTCCACGGCGGCGTGGAGGTCGGACCATTCGTTGCGGCCGTAGCCGTGGCGGCCACTGCTGCTGGGCGGCGCAGCGGCATCGTTGCGATAAGTGATGGTGAGCGTCGGCAATCCCAGGGCGGTCGCGGTCGGAAGCGCCCGCAACGCCTCACGCCGATCGGTACCTCTGCCGTGGACGAACACCACCCAGGTACCAGAATCGCCGGCCGTCGCCCATGCAGCCAGCGGCCCGAGCGGGCCTTCGATCATCACCGGTGAGTACTCGACTCCGCGCGCCTCCGGTGTCGAGAACGCCATGCGATCGGCGATCCCGGCATCCGGCTCGGACTGGTCGAGGGCGAAAACCTGACGGGCGATCTCGCCCGAGTAGTACCAGCTGGCGGCGAACAAGCCGATCACGATGACCACCAGGGCGATCGTCGCCCCCCGGGTCAACCACATCCGTCCCCGCTTGGTGACCATTGGTGGAAGCGTAGGGGGGCTCGCTTCGCGAGCC
>JBBDMM010000016.1:0-69343 GCA_040878325.1 Acidimicrobiia bacterium | reverse complement strand
CCCCCCCCCCCTACCCGCGACGGTCGGCCGGCTTCGCCGGCCTCCGGCAATAGGGCCGGGCTGCGCCCGGCCCGCGATAAGCGATACGCAATGACCGGTCTTGCGGGTGGCGGGTGGCGGGAGGCCCCTCTTCCTTCTCTTGCCGATGGCGGAAGGCGGAAGGCGGAGGGCCACCTTCTGGCCGGAGCTGGAGCCGGAGCCGGAGCCTTCCGACTGGAGACTGGAGCCGGAGCTGGAGCCTTCTGACTGGAGGCTGGAGACTGGAGACTGGAGACTGGCTCCTACTCTCTCCCTGGAAATGCTCTATCTCGACCATGCCGCCACCACTCCGGTGCGTCCTGAGGCCCGCGAGGCCATGGCGCCGCTGCTCGACCGCGAGTTCGGCAATCCGTCGGGCATCCACTCGGTGAGCCGGCGAGCCAAGGACCTGCTCGAGGACGCTCGCGAGCGGATTGCCGGGCTGCTCGGCGCGGCTCATCCGCTCGATGTGGTGTTCACGGGCGGGGGAACCGAGTCGGACAACCTCGGCCTGGCCGGGCCTGCCCTCGCCGGCGGTGCACGGGGCGGCATCGTCACCACGGCCATCGAACACGCGGCCGTGATCGAGACCGCCCGCTTTCTCGGCCGCCTCGGATGCCCGGTCGCCTTCGTCGCGGTGGACCGAGCAGGCCGGGTGTCGCCCGGAGATGTCGTCGAGGCGATCGACGGCGCAACCCGGGTGGTCTCGGTGATGGCGGCCAACAACGAAACCGGCGTCGTGCAGCCGGTAGCCGAGGTGGCCGCGGCGGCACGGCAGGCTTCGCCGGGGGTGCTGGTTCACACCGATGCAGTTCAGACATTCGTGTCTCGTGACGTGGATCTCGCGGGTTTGGGGGCCGACATGCTCACGGTGTCGTCGCACAAAGTTGGTGGCCCCAAGGGGGTGGGAGCCCTGGTTCTTCGCCCGGGGATCGATCTCGAGCCCGTAATTCACGGCGGCGGCCATGAGCTCGGTCGGCGATCGGGCACTCACGATGTGGCCGGCATCGTCGGGATGGCAGCCGCCCTCGAGGCGGCGTCCAAGGATCGCGACCGCTTCTCGCAGGATGTCGACGAGGCGCGGCGTCGGTTCGAGCGGCGACTCACTACCGAGGTTCCCGGGGCGGTCATCACTGCGGCGGGCGTCGACCGGTTGGTGCAGCACAGTCACTTTCGAGTCGAAGGTGTCGACGCGGAGACCCTGCTCATCCGCCTCGACTCGGCGGGGGTGGCGGCCGCGGCGGGATCGGCGTGTCACAGCGGCGCAATCGAGGTGTCACACGTGCTTGCCGCGATGGGCATGAGCGAGTCAGAGGCGAGGGCGTCGGTTCGGTTCACCTTCGGCTGGACCACCCGGCCGGAGGACGGTGACGCCGCCGCGGACGCGGTGATCGCGGCCGTCGAGGGCCTGCGATGAGAGCGCTCGTGGCCATGTCGGGTGGGGTCGACAGCAGCGTTGCCGCCGCCGTGATGGTCGAGCAGGGCCATGAGGTGGTGGGCGTCACTCTGAAGCAGTGGGAAGGCCCCGACGGCCGCCTGCCCACCGCAGGATGCTGCACGGTGGCCGATGCCGAGGACGCCCGGAGGGTTGCCGCCCGCCTGGGGGTGCCGTACTACGTGCTCGACTACACCGACGAGTTCGCTCGTGAGGTCGTGGCTCGCTTCGGAGAGGGATACCTGGCCGGACGAACTCCGAATCCGTGCATCGAATGTAACCGGAGGGTGCGTTTCGGGGCTTTGCTCGATCGGGTCGAGGCACTCGGCTGCGACGTGCTCGTGACCGGGCACCACGCCCGCGTCGACCACGTCGATGGGCGCTTCCGGCTGCTCGCCGGCCGGGATTCCGGCAAGGACCAGTCGTACGTGCTCCACATGCTCGGCCAGGCGGAACTCGCCCGGATCGTGCTCCCGATCGGAGAGATGACCAAGGCGGAGGTCCGTGCCGAGGCCGAGCGCCTCGGACTGCGCACGGCCACCAAGCCCGACAGCCAGGATCTGTGTTTCGTGCAGGGTGACTACCGGGACTTCTTGCGGGAGCACTTCCCCGAGACCGCGCGGTCGGGGTCGATCGTCGACTCCGATGGGGCGGTGGTCGGGTCCCACGACGGGGTGTCGGGTTTCACCGTGGGTCAGCGCCGCGGGCTGGGCGTCTCCGTGGGTGAGCCGCGCTATGTGCTTGGGGTCGATGCCGCCACTGCCACCGTCACCCTGGGGCCGCGGTCGGCGCTCGAGGTGGAAGGGTGTGCTCTCGACGAGGTCAGCTTCGTGGCTGGTGTCGCCGTCTCCGATGCCCTCGAAGTCGCCGTCAAGGTGCGGTATCGGTCCCGCCCGGTGCCGGCCGTGCTCCATCGATCGGCGGCGGGTTGGCGGATTCGGTTCGACCAGCCGGCGGAAGGGGTGGCACCCGGGCAGGCGGCGGTGTTCTACCTCGACGACGAGGTGCTTGGAGGCGGCACCATCGTCGCGGCAGCATGAAGAAACCCGCGGACCGGGCAGCCGAGCTGCGGGAGTCTCTTCGGTACCACTCGTACCGGTACTACGTCCTCGATGACCCGGAGGTATCCGACGCCGAGTTCGACGCGCTGTTGAGGGAACTGCTCTCGATCGAGGAGCAGAATCCCGACCTGATCACCCCCGATTCACCTACGCAGCGGATCGGGACGACCGCCTCCGATGCCTTCGCCCCGGTGACCCATCTGAGCCGGCTCTTCTCACTCGACAACGGCGAGTCGCCGGGGGACCTCGACGCCTGGGAAGCCCGCATGGTTCGCCAGCTGGGTCGAGCGCCGTCGGGCTATGCGTGCGAGTTGAAGATCGACGGACTCGCCGTGTCACTGACCTATCGGGACGGTCGCTACGAGCGGGGGGCCACCCGGGGGGATGGCGCCACCGGGGAGGACGTCACCGCCAATCTGCGGACCATCCCGCAAATACCGCTCCAACTTCTTGTCGACGACCCGCCGGCCGTGCTCGAGGTCCGGGGCGAGGTCTACATGCCCGAGGCGGCGTTCGAGGAACTGAACCGGACGCAAGCCGAGGCGGCCTCGCGGCTCTTTGTCAACCCGCGCAACGCCGCCGCCGGTGCGGTGCGACAGAAGGATCCGGCGGTCACGGCGTCGCGCAAGATCGCCATCTGGGTGTACCAGGTGGGGACGGTCGATGGGGTTCGCTTCTCGACACACACCGAAAGCCTGGAATGGCTTGCCCAGGCAGGGTTTCCGGTGAATCCGCGGTCGCAGCACAGCGTGAACCTCGACGCGGTGAAGGCATACATCGCCGAGGCGGAAGAAAACCGGCACACGCTCGGATATCAGACGGACGGGGTCGTGGTGAAGGTCGACTCCCTCGCCGAGCAGAACGAGCTCGGGTTCACCGCCAAGAGCCCCCGCTGGGCGATCGCGTACAAGTTTCCGCCCGAGGAACAGACGACTCGCCTCCTGGAGATCCGGATCAATATTGGGCGCACCGGGGCGGCGACTCCCTATGCGGTCCTGGAACCGGTCTTCGTCGGCGGGGCGACCATCACCAACGCCACCCTCCACAACCAGGACGAAGTGGCACGCAAGGACATTCGGTTGGGCGACACCGTCGTGATCAGGCGGGCGGGGGATGTCATTCCCGAGGTGGTGGGCCCGGTGGTGTCGCTTCGCACCGGCGTCGAGAAGGTGTGGAAGATGCCGAAGAAGTGCCCCTTCTGCCGCAACCCGATCGTGCGCAATTTGGGCGAAGCGGTTGCACGATGCACCGGCGGCTTCGAGTGCCCCAGCCGCCTCGTCGAGTACCTCTACCACTTCGCCTCCCGCGGGGGCATGGACATCGAGCACCTCGGCGGCAAGACGATTCAGATGCTCATGGACGAAGGGTCGATCTCCGATCCCGCCGACATCTTCACGCTCGACCCAGGTCTCCTTCTCGAGCGGGACGGTTGGGGGGAAACCTCCGTCGCGAATCTCATGGCGGCGATCGACGCCGCCCGCGACAGGCCCCTGGGGCGTCTCATCACCGCCCTGGGCATTCCGCTGGTCGGCGCTACGGTCGCCCGTTTGCTCGCACGGAGGTTTCGCAACCTCGATGCGCTGATGGGGGCTGCGGAGGAGGACCTTTCGGCCATCGAGGGGGTCGGTCCCGAGATCGCCCGTTCGGTCCGGGAATGGTCAGCCGATCCGGCCAACCGGGCGTTGGTCGCCAAGTTGCAGGCGGCCGGCGTGCGGACCGCGGATGCAGAGCCGGAAGGTGTCGACACGGGTCTCCTGACGGGGGTGACCCTGGTGGTGACCGGCACGCTCGCCGGTTTCTCTCGCGAAGGAGCCAAGATCGCGGTCGAAGACCGGGGTGGGAAGGTCGCATCATCGGTGTCGTCGAAGACCGACGCGGTGGTGGCGGGGGAGTCGCCGGGCGGAGCAAAGCTCCAGAAGGCACAGGATTTGGGGGTCCCGGTCGTCGATGAGCCGACATTTGTGGCGCTCCTCGAGCGAGGTCGGCGAGCGATCGAGTGAGATCCCGGGGATTTTTGATACGCATCGTGTACCGTCGCGCCCGGGTTTCGGCCCCGTGACCGTCGGGTGGCAGGTCGCTCGTAGGGGGAGAGAAGTGCGTCGGATGGCCCAGGCCGCAGTGCGATGAACGGTGGACTCTGGTCGGTGGTTTGGACCCGCGGGGCGGGCTGCGCCGAACTCGCGGAGCTACTCGCCGCAGGCGAGCCCCATTCGGTGGAAGGCGACCTCAAGCAGACGTGCATCGCCACCCGGGCCGACCTGCTCGTGGCCCGCAAGCTCAGTTCGTTCGATCTGATCGGCACGGTGGTGCCCCACGAGGTTCGCCGTCGGTCCGTGCGATCGGTGACGGCGGCGATCGGCGCAGGCCCCCACTCGACTCTCGCCGCCTTCGTCGCCGCGCGACTCTCCGAGGTCCTGGGGGTGGAGGGATCACTGCTGTCGGCCTCGCCCGACCCCGCGAACGACGACTCGGTGGATGCGGTACTGGCCGAGATCGCGGTGCTCGTGCCCGACCTGCCGTCGAAGGTGGTCCGGGCCGACAGCGCCCGAGCCCTCGTGAGCACTTTCGAGGAAGGAACGCTCCTGGTGGTGGGGGCCGCCGGCGGCTCCTGGCTGCAGCGGCAGTTCTTCGGGGCGGGGCGGAAGTTGGTCGTGGGAGCGCCCGGCGGCGCAATCGTGGTTCGCAGTGCGCCGCGACGGGTGTTCCACCAGATGATCGAGCCCGACACCTTCGGCTCCCGGATGCTCGTCTCGGACGCGCTCCGGTTGCTGACCCACGATTCGGCTCCGGTGGCGGTCGATGGCGTATTGGTGGGTGTCGTGAGCCGCGTCGACCTCGAATCGGCCGACCCGAGGGCCACCGTCGGGTCCGTGACGCGAGAGTCGCGGTTCGTCGCCCCGGACGACCCGGTCGACCTCCTCGACCGCGTCAATGCGACCGTGTGGCCGATGCCTGTGGTCGACGACTCCGGCCGGCTGGTAGGGGTGGTCGAACGTTGAGCGGCCCTCCGGTCGGCGGTGAGGTCCGGGCGGCCGAACCGGTTGGCGAGCCCCCGCCGGTGATCGAAGGCGGCGGCGTCACCTTGCGCCCTCCCGACCCCGACGATGCGGCCATGCTGTTTCCCGCCACTCATCGCACCCACGCAGCCGTGTGGACCTATATGGCATACGGTCCGTGGACCCATGAGCGAGCGATGAGCGAGTGGATCGCCTCGACGGTCGGATCGGAGGACCCGCGGTGGTGGACGGCCGAAGTCGAGGGGGACCCGGTGGGCATGGCCGCGTTGATGAACCGCGATCGCGCCAACCGTCGGGTCGAGATCGGCCACATCTGGTACTCCCCGAGTGCGCAGCGCACCACCGTCAACACCGAGGTCGCCTACCTGTTGTTGCGCGAATCGTTCGACCATCTGGGTTGCCGCCGGGTGGAGTGGAAGTGCGACGCGCTCAACGAGCCCTCGAGGAAGGCGGCCCTGCGGCTCGGCTTCGCGTTCGAAGGGGTGTTCCGCAACCACATGATCGTCAAGGGGCGTAACCGCGACACCGCCTGGTACGCCATGATCGACGAAGAGTGGCCGACGGCGCGAGCGCGTCTTGAGGAGTGGCTCTACCAGACGCCGCGCGAGGCCGGTCGGCCGGTCCGGGGCCTGTCCTCTGGCGGTGGGTGATGACGGATACCTGATCCGGGCTCAGAACACCCGGAAGGTCCAGGTGAACTCGCCTGGGTCAGGCCGGCCGCCGGAGACGCGGTTCCATCGGATGGTGACCGTGTGATCGCCGGGTTCCCAGAACGGCAGGACGCTCTCGGTGCTGGGCTGCCATCGATACTCGCCGGTGGCCGCGGTGAGACCGATCTCATGGGGCGGGATCCAGATGCCATCGACCTCGATCTCGACCGTGTAACCGATGGGCAGGTCGATCTGGATCGCCGTCTGGCGGACCACAGCGTCCCCCGGCAAGGGGAACACCGCCTCGAGTGCGCCGGGTAGATCCGGCTCCTGGCCGTCGGGGGCGAGGACGACGGTCAGCCCGACGACCCCGGCCAGCGCCAGAGTGAGCAGCAGGATCGTGATGCGAAAGCGGCGATGGTTCACGGGCAACGATGGTAAATCTGTGGTGGAGCATCCCGGCACTACCGTTGGGTGCCATGCGAACCAACCCGGTGCTCGCCGAATTGGGCGCGTATCCAATCGCCGAGATCCAGGAGACGGCGCGGCGGATGCGAGATGCCGGCGAGCGGCTCATCGACTTCTCGCTCGGCGATCCCCGCGAGCCGACCCCCGAGTTCATCCGGGATGCCGCCGCCGCCGCTATTCCCGAGGTGTCCCAGTACCCGACCGTTTCCGGCTTGCGTTCGCTGCGCGAATCGATCGCCGGTTGGGTGGGGAGACGCTTTGGGATCGAAGTCGATCCGGATACCCAGGTTGTGCCGACCTCGGGGGCGAAGGAGGCGATCTTCACCACACCGTTCGCCTTCGTCGATCGCGCCGCCGGCGACGCCGGGGTGTTCTGTACGCCGGGGTACCCGATTCACGAGCGCGGGCTGCGGTTCGCCGGCGCCGAGGCGATCGCGGTGCGGCTGGCGGGTGACTTCGTGCTCCGCGCCGCCGACGTGCCTGCAGCCGCCTGGGGCCGCATTCGGATGGTGTGGTCATGCAGTCCCCACAACCCCACCGGCGCGGTCACCTCGCGCGCCGACCTGGAGGAACTGCTGGAAGCGTGCCGCGACCACGATGCACTCCTGTGCAATGACGAG
This sequence comes from Acidimicrobiia bacterium, assembly GCA_040878325.1. Lineage (NCBI taxonomy): Bacteria > Bacillati > Actinomycetota > Acidimicrobiia > Acidimicrobiia bacterium. The sequence continues at coordinate 62,074 of JBBDMM010000016.1, read as the reverse complement.
GCGTACGCCGACCTCTGGGAAGACGAGCCGCCGACTTCTGCTCTCGAGGTCGCGGGACCCGGAAGCCGTGGGGTACTGGCCTTCTTCTCGACGAGCAAGCGGTCCGGTATGACGGGGTACCGGAGCGGAGCGATCGTGGGCGATCCCGCGGCGATCGCGGCGATCAAATCGCTGCGGTCGTCGGTGGGGGTGGGCTCTCCGGAGTTCATCCAGGCCGCCGCCGCGGCCGCGTGGTCGGACGATGCCCATGCCGAGGACCGTCGCCAGATCTTCAACAACAAGCGGGCGATCCTGCGGCGGCGCTTCGAGGAGGACGGCATCGCGGTGGTCGCCTCCACCGCCGGGCTCTACCTCTGGGTCGCCGTCGACGACGACATCGATGCGACCAAGCGACTGCTGGCCGAAGGGGTGGTGGTGTCCCCGGGATCGGCGTTCGGGCCTGGCGGCGAGGGGCATCTGCGCCTGGCTCTGGTGCCGACCGTGGGGGAATGTGCCGAAGCGGCGGAGGTGGTGGCGTCGTGCCTGCGCCCCGCGAACTGATCGAGGCCGCCTCGGCCGATCTCGACCGCCTCGACGAGGCGCGTTCCGCGGTGGAGGAAACGATCGCCGCACTCGACCGGGGTGAACTGCGAGTGGCAGAGAAGGTCGACGGCGAGTGGGTGGTACACGAGTGGGTGAAGCGGGCGATCCTCCTCTACTTCCGCATCGCCGGGCTGCGTACCTGGGAGGTTGGACCGTTCGAGTTCCACGACAAGATCCCGCTGAAGCGCGGGCTGGCGGCCGCCGGGGTGCGGGTGGTGCCTCCGGGAGCGGTCCGTTACGGGGCTTTCTGTGAGCCGGGGGTCGTCGTGATGCCGGGGTACGTCAACATCGGCGCTCGGGTCGGGGCGGGCACCCTGGTCGACACCTGGGCGACGGTGGGCTCCTGTGCCCAGATCGGTCGCGATGTCCACCTCTCGGGCGGCGTCGGCATCGGTGGCGTGCTCGAGCCGGCCTCTGCCCGTCCGGTCATCGTCGAGGACGGCGCCTTCATCGGCAGCCGATCGATCCTGGTCGAGGGGGTGGTCGTCGAGGAAGGGGCAGTGCTGGGCGCCAACACCACGATCACCTCGTCGACGCCCATCATCGATGTGACCGGCTCGAAACCCGTCGAGCACCGGGGGAGGGTTCCCGCTCGATCGGTGGTCGTGCCCGGCACCCGCCCCAAGGAGTTCCCGGCCGGCACCTATGACCTGCAGTGCGCCTTGATCATCGGGCAGCGATCCGAGTCGACCGACCGCAAGACCTCCCTCGAGGACGCCCTGCGAGTATTCGGGGTGCAGGCGTGAGCCTGGTCGACGACCTCGTCTGGCTGATCGACATTCCTTCGCCGACAGGGGCCGAGGACGCGCTGCGCGATGCGGTCGCCGAACGTCTCTCGGGTCTCGCCCCGCAGATCATCGGAAGATCGGTGGTGGTGGGGCACCGCACGGGGCGACCCCTGATCTCGCTGTACGGGCATCTCGACACCGTCCCCGAGCAGGGCAACCTCCCGGCAAAGGTCGAAGGGGGGCGGGTTCATGGCCTGGGGGCGTCAGACATGAAGGGTGGCTTGGCGGTGATGGTCGCCCTGCTGGAGGATGAGTCGGTTCGCGGTGGGCCCTTCGATGTGCTCGGGGTTTTCTATGACGCCGAGGAGGGTCCGGCCGCGGGCAACGGGCTCGAACGGGTGCTCGACGAGGCACCTGTTCTGCTCGAGAGCGAGTTCGCGGTGGTGATGGAACCGACCGACGGTGAACTCCAGTTGGGCTGCCAGGGGGCGATCAACGCACGGGTCGAATTCCACGGCGTGTCGGCGCACAGCGCCCGGCCCTGGCTCGGGGAGAACGCCATCACCAAGGCGGGCTCGTGGCTGGCGGAGATGCACGAGCGTGGATGGCGAGATGTCGAGGTCGCCGGCCTCACCTTCAAGGAGACGTTCGCGGTGACCCTCGCCGAGGGCGGGGTGGCAGCCAACATGATCCCCCCACGGTTCGTGCTCAACCTCAACCACCGGTATCCGCCCGATCGCTCGGTCGAGGAAGCCGAGGCAATGGTCAGGGAGGCCTGCGCCGCCGCCGACTCCGTGGAGATCGTCGATCGGGCGATGGCAGCGCCCATCCCAGAGGACAACCCTCACCTCGGCCGGCTGCGGGGAATGGTTTCGACCGTATCGGCCAAGACCGCGTGGACAGATGTCGCCAGGCTCGCCGCCCGCGGTGTGCCGGCGGTCAACTACGGGCCGGGCGAGGTCGCCCAGGCCCACAAGCAGGACGAGAGCGCCCCTGCGGCGACACTCGGTCAGTGCTTCGAGGTGATGCGGCGCTTCCTCAGCGCGTAGTCGCCCGGGCTGCGGGCAGTAGGCCCGCCGGTACCATCGCCCCATGCCCATCGAGATCGACATCGCCAAGGTGGCGCGTCTGGCCCGCATCGGGCTGACGCCCGAGGAACTCGTCCACTATGAGCAGCAGCTCCAGGTGATTCTCGAACACGCCGCCCGGGTGCAGGCGCTTCCCACCGACGGGGTCGCTCCCACCGCCCACCCCCTCCCCATGGTCAACGCCTTTCGTTCCGACGAGGTGGAGCCCACCCTCGACCGTGAGGAGGTGCTCTCCCAGGCCCCCGATCGTGAGGGCCCCTACTTCCGCGTTCCGCCATTCCTGGACGAGTGATGGACCTCGCCGACCTCACCATCGCCGAGGCCGGGGCGCGCCTCCGATCGGGTGATCTCACCGCGGTCGATCTGCTCGCTGCCGTCCGCCGTCGGGTCTCGATGACCGAGGCCATCCTCCATGCGTATCTCACCATCGATGCCGATGGCGCCACCGCCGCCGCGGTGGAGGCCGACGCTGCCTTCTCCCGTGGGGAGGACCGCGGGCCGCTCCACGGGATTCCGATCGCCCTCAAGGACAACATGGTGACCCGGGGGATCGAGACCACCTGCTCGTCGCGAATCCTCGCCGGCTACATCCCGCCATACGACGCCACGGTCGTCGAGCGGCTCAAGACGGGCGGCGCCGTGATCCTCGGCAAGACCAACCTCGACGAGTTCGCCATGGGGTCGTCCACCGAGAACTCGGCCTACGGCACTACCCGCAACCCGTGGAACCCAGATCGGGTCCCCGGGGGCAGCAGCGGGGGCTCTGCGGCGGCTGTGGCGGTGGGCTCCGCCTTCGGAGCGTTCGGTTCCGACACCGGCGGGTCGATCCGCCAGCCTGCCTCGCTGTGCGGTGTCGTGGGGATGAAGCCCACCTACGGGCTCGTCAGCCGTTACGGACTGATCGCGTTCGCCTCCTCGCTGGATCAGATCGGCCCCATCGGCAGAACCGTCGCCGACACGGTCACCCTCTTCGAGGCGGTGGCTGGACATGACCCCGCCGACGCCACCTCGTTCCGGGGGAGCTACCCCGATCCGCGGGTGGACCTCGACAAGGGGGTCAAGGGGCTTCGGATCGGGATCGTGCGGGAGTTGTCGGGCGACGGCATCCAGCCGGGCGTCGCCGCCGCCTTCCAGGCGACTGTCGATCGCCTTGACGCCGCCGGTGCGGCGGTGAAGGAGGTCTCGCTTCCTTCCACCGAGTTCGCCCTCAGCGCCTACTACCTGATCGCCCCGGCAGAATGCTCGGCCAACCTCGCCCGGTTCGATGGGGTCCGTTACGGGCCGCGGGTCGACGGTGACAGTGTCGAGGCGATGATGTCGGCGACCCGCCGCGACGGCTTCGGCCCGGAAGTCACCCGGCGCATCCTCCTCGGCACCTACGCCCTGTCGGCGGGCTACTACGACGCGTTCTACGGACAGGCGCAGAAGGTGCGCACATTGGTGATGGAGGACTTCAAGAAGGCTTACGCGGAGGTGGACGTCCTGGTGACACCGACCAGTCCCACCACTGCGTTCGAGGTGGGGGAGCGGGCCGACGACCCGCTGGCGATGTATCTGAGCGACATCTGCACGATCCCCTCGAACCTCAGCGGCGATCCCGCCGTCTCGGTGCCGGTTGGTCTGGACGAGGATGGCTTGCCGGTCGGGTTCCAGGTGCTGGCCCCCGCGCTCGGCGAAGCCGTGATGTTCCGGGTGGCGGCGGAGGTCGAACGGCTTTCGGGTTTCGACATTCGCCCCGAGCTGGCTTCCTCGGAGGGGGCCCGGTGAGATACGAACCTGTCATCGGCATCGAGACCCACGTCGAGCTGTCGACCGCTTCAAAGATGTTCTGTGGATGCCCCGCCGGGTTCGGCGGGGAGCCGAACACCAATGTCTGCCCGGTCTGTCTCGGGCTGCCGGGAGCGCTTCCGGTACCCAACGAGCGCGCCATCCAGTGGACGGTGGCGCTGGGCATCGCCCTCGGTTGCGAGATAACCCAGCACTCGGTGTTTCACCGCAAGAACTACTTTTACGCCGACCTCCCCAAGAACTATCAGATCTCCCAGTTCGATCTCCCGCTCTGCGTCGGCGGCCATCTCGAAGTCGACCCCGGGTCGGGAGCGCGGCGAGTCGGGATCACCCGGGTGCACCTCGAGGAGGACACCGGCAAGAGCACCCACCTCGGCGGTGGGGGCCGAATCCACGACGCCGAGGGGGCGCTCATCGACTTCAACCGGTCGGGCATCCCGCTGATGGAGGTCGTTTCGGAGCCCGATATCAGAACGCCTGAGGAGGCCCGCGCCTATGCCCAGGAGTTGCGGGCGATCGTGCTCGCCCTCGGCATCTCCGACGCCCGGCTCGAGGAGGGAAGTTTTCGATTCGACGCGAACGTCTCGCTCAGGCCCGAGGGTGACGAGGCATTAGGGGTGAAGGTCGAGGTCAAGAACATGAACTCGATGCGGTCGCTGCAGCGTGCCCTCGCCTTCGAGATCGATCGGCAGACGGCGCTCCTCGACGACGGGGAGCCCATCGCCCAGGAGACCCGCCATTGGGACGAGGAGGCGGGCCGTACCCAGCCGGGGCGCAGCAAAGAGGAGTCGAGCGACTATCGCTACTTCCCCGAGCCTGATCTTGTCCCGCTCCAGACCAATCCGGATGTCGTCGAGCGCATTCGAAGCGGACTACCCGAGCTTCCGGCCCTGCGGAGGGCGCGCTACGTCACGCTGGGGATCGAGCCCACCGCGGCAGCGACTCTCGTCGCCGGCGACCTCGCCAACCTGTTCGACGCCACGGTTGCCGCCGGCGGCGACCCGCGGGCAGCCGCCAACTGGCTGACCGGCGAAGTCGCCGCTCACCTGAATCGCACCGGGGCCGCGCCGGCTGACATCTCGCTCGACGGGGCAAGCCTCGCCGAGTTAATCGGGATGGTCGGAGGTGGCGATCTCTCGGCGACTGCAGCGAAGGAGGTCCTGATCGGGGTGCTGGCGGGAGAAGGTTCGCCTCGGGAGATTGCGACGACCCGCGACTTGCTCCAGGTCTCGGACGAGTCGGCGCTCGGGCCCGAGGTCGACTCCGTTCTCGCCGCGCACCCCGACGAGGTGGGCAGGATTCGGGAGGGAGAGGAGCGGCTCGTCGGCTTCCTCGTCGGCCAGGTGATGAAGGCCACCGGCGGCAAAGCCGATCCCCGCCTCGTCGACCGGCTGATTCGGGAGCGGGTCGGGCTTTGAACCGCCCGGCGGCGGTCGTCTTCGACTGCGACGGGGTGCTCGTGGACTCCGAGCCGCATTCGGTGGCTGCCTGGATCGACGTTCTCACCACGCTCGACCACCCGGCGGGCGTTCCCGAGATCGAGGCCTGCACCGGGTTCGGGTTCGACCCGACGCATGACTTTCTCTCGGCGATCGCCCCGTTGCCGCCCAAGCCGGATGTGTGGCCGATGCTGTTGTCCGCCCTCGACAGGTCGTTCGACCGCGCCCTGAGCGTGTTCCCCGACGGGATCGCCACGCTGGAGGCGTGCGAGGCGGCGGGACTTCCAGTCGCGGTGGCGTCGGCCAGCCCTCGCGGTCGGCTCGATCTGACCCTCCGCGCGGCCGGGCTCGGGGGGCGCTTCGCCGTCTCGGTCTCGGGCGACGACGTGGCGCGTGGAAAGCCGGCGCCGGATTGCTACCTCGCCGCGGCCCGAAGGCTGGACGTGGAGCCTGCCGAGTGTGTGGCGATAGAAGACAGCGGCACCGGGGCGGAGGCCTCGATCGCCGCCGGCATGCGCACGATCGCCGTGGTCAGACCAATGTCGGATCGAGCCGCGCTGATAGCCTCAGGAGCGGAAGTGGTGGACCTCTTGACCCCCGACCTGCTGGGGCTGTAACAGGCCTCCCGCCTCCCGCAAGATCCTGCTTCCTGCTTCCTGCCCCCGGCCGCGCCCTCGGCGCGGCGCGCATTGCTCATCGCGCATTGCGTCTTTTCCTACTCTTCCCTCATGCACTACCTGGTAACGGATGCCTCCGGATTCCTCGGCGCGTACATCGCTGGATATCTCCTCGCCGGTGGTCATCAAGTGACGGCGCTGGTGCGCACCCGGGAGGAGGGCGTCGAGATGGTGGCGGCCGGGGTACGGCCTTTCCTCGGGTCGGTGGTCGACAAGGAAGTCTTGCGGCCGGCGGTTCGTAGCGTCGACGGCGTCTTCCACGTGGCCGGGCACCGGGTCGCCATCGGCGATCGTCGCCTGGCCGAGGCCGTCCATGTCCAGGGCACCCGCAACGTGCTCGAACTGGTCAAGGAGCTGAGAGTGCCCCGGGTGGTTCATACCAGCACGCTGTCGGTGTTCTCGAATACCCACGGCGAGCTGCCCGACGAGTCATACCGGTTCACCGGCAAGCATCTCACCCGGTACGACGCGCTTCGGTGGCGGGCTCACTATGAAGTGGCCGCCCCGATGATGGCCTCCGGCCTTCCGGGGGTCATCGTCATGCCAGGGGCTACTTATGGGGCGGGCGACGCCAGCGGGATGGCCGGTCTCCTCGCCAGGTACCTGCGAGGCCGGGTTCGACTCGTGTCAGACACCACGGCCTACTGCTGGGCACATGTCGAAGACGTTGCCCAGGCCCACGTCCTCGCCATGGAGTTCGGCCGCATCGGTGAGACGTACATCGTTGGGGGACAGCCCCACAGCGTGCGCGCGGTACTCTCGGCGGCGGGAGAGTTGGCGGGAAAGGCCCATCCGCCGCTGCCGTTGCCCCGGTGGGCGGTCCACCCACCGGCGGTCGTGCTGGGTGGTCTGGCGGCGGTGCTGCGATCATTGCGCTCCACCGTGGAGCGGCTGCGGGTGGCCGCTGGGGTCACCTACCTCGGCACCGACGCCAAGGCCCGCGCCGAGCTCGGATTCGATCCCCGCACCCTCGAAGAGGGCCTCCCCGAGACCGTCGAGTGGATCCTGCGCGATTCGTTCGAGACGGTGTGAGGAAGGCTCTCGGCCTTCCGCCTTCCGCCTTCCGCCTTCCGCCTTCCGCCCCCGGCAAGACACCGCCCGAGGTCGACGTCACCAAGTCTTTCTTGCGGGAAGCGGGTGGCGGGAGGCGGGCAGCGGTTGACCTCTCCAAATCGACTAGAAACTGTTCGGAAGGGAGATCGAGAATGACCGAACAGCGGGATCGTCTGACTCTCGACGAGGCGGTGACGCGATCCGAGCGGGTCTCGGATGTCGCCTACGTGCTCGACCTCGACCTCGAGGCGGGCGCCAAGACCTTCCGGGGGGATGTCACGATTTCGTTCAAGCACCGGGGTGGTGACACCTTCCTCGAGTGGCTGGGGGGAACGATCCAGCGGTTCGAGATCAACGGCGCCGCGGTCGAGCCCAACTGGGACGGCTTTCGCATCGACCTGCCCGCTGCGGCCCTCAAGGAGACGAACGAGGTTCGGGTGGCCTATGAGCGGGCGTACGACCACACCGGCGAAGGCTTCCACCAGTTCGTCGACCCGGAGGATGGGTCGGAGTACCTCTACACCCAGTTCGAGCCCTATTCGGCCCATCGCCTCATGCCGTGTTTCGACCAGCCCGACCTCAAGGCGACCTACTCGTTGACCGTCGACGCGCCGGGCGCATGGGCGGTGGTCACCGCCGGCGGGGAGGTCTCGCGTGAGGACACCGCCGACGGGCGGTCGCGCCGGGTGTTCGACACCACCGTGCCGTTCTCCACCTACCTGCTCTCGGTGGTCGCCGGGGCTTACGCCTCGGTCCACGACGAGCACAACGGCATCCCCCTCGGCCTCTATGCCCGCGAGTCGCTGATGCCGCATCTCGACTCGGGTCCGCTGTTCGAGCTGACCAAGCGGAGCATCGATTACTTCGGGGAGCTCTTCTCGGAGCCGTATCCATTCGGGAAGTACGACCAGGTGTTCGTGCCGGAGTTCAACTGGGGCGGGATGGAGAACGTCGCCAACGTCACCTACACCGACACGGTCATCTTCCGTGATCCCCCGACCGAGGATCAACTGTTGCGTCGGGCCGAGTACTTCACTCACGAGCTCGCCCACATGTGGTTCGGCGACCTGGTGACGATGAAGTGGTGGAACGACCTGTGGTTGAACGAGTCGTTCGCCTCGTATGCCGGATATCTTGCCCTGTCCGCCATGGGCGATTGGCCGGGGATCTGGCAGGACTTCAACTTCCGGATGAAGCTCTGGGCGTACCGGGAGGATCAGCAGCCCACCACCCATCCGATCGCCGACGAGGTTCCCTCGACCGACGAGGTGTTCCTGAACTTCGACGGCATCTCCTACGGCAAGGGTGCTTCGGTGCTCAAGCAGTTGGTGCACGCGATCGGAGAGGATGCGTTTCGCGACGGCCTTCGAACCTACTTCCGGCGCCACCGGTTCGGAAATGCGAACCTCGCCGACTTCCTGGCCGCTCTCCAGGAGGGAAGCGGCACCGACCTCGTCTCCTGGTCGGCCCGATGGCTGCGCACTGCCTCGCTGAACACGCTCGCCGCCTCCTACAAGACGGCCGAAGGCAAGGTGACCGACCTGGAGCTCCGCCAAACCGCTCTCGAAGACCATCCGGTTCTGCGATCCCACCACGTCGAGGTGGCCCTCATCGACCCATCCGGGAAGTTGTCGGTGGTGCCGGGTGTGATCGACGACCTATCCGCTCCGGTGGCCGGGGCCGAGGGTTTGCCCGCTCCCGCCTTCGTGTTCCCCAATCACGGCGACCATGGGTACGCCAAAGTGGCTCTCGACGAGGCCTCCATCGCCTATGCCCACGAGAACCTCGGTGGCCTCGGCGACCCGCTGCTCCGCCAGCTGGTGTGGGAGGCGTTGTGGGAGATGGTGCGCGATCGAACCCTCAAGTCGACGACCTACCTCGACCTGGTGGCCCGGCATCTACTCAGCGAACAGTCGCTCCCGATCATCCACATGGTCACGGCCACGGTGGGGGCGACCGTTACCAGGTACATCCCCGAGGACCGGATCGACGCCGAGGCGACCCGGTTCGTCGACGGCGCACTCGCCGCTATCAGCAAGGCTCCTCCCGGCGACCACCGGGTTCTCTGGGCGCGAGCTCTCATCGGCCTGGCCTTGTCGCCGGCGGACGCCAAGAAGGCCGCCGCCCTGGTGGACGACCCCCCGTCGGGGCTGACCGTGGACCAGGACATGCGGTGGAGCGTGGCAATCCGCTGGGCCGCGCTCGGTATCGACGGGGCGGACGAGCGGCTGGCTACGGAGCGCGAGCGCGACAAGTCGGACCGCGGCGACCGTGCCATGACGACTGCGGCGGTGGCCCGCCCCGACCCGATGGCCAAGAAGGAGGCCTGGGAACGCCTCCACGCCGATGGCTATCCCTCGCTGCGAGTCGCGATCGCTGCCGCCGGAGGCTTCTGGCAGCGCAGCCAGGCCGATCTGCTCGAGCCCTTCCTCGCCCCATTCTTCGAGGGGCTGACCGGGGTGTTCGAAGAGCGCGAAGCCGAAGCCGCCAAGGCCTACTTCCAATCGCTGTTCCCCCGTCATGTGGTCGAGGAGACGATCAGGGCGCGGGTAACCGGGGTCTTCGACGGCGGCGAGATCCGCCCGATGCTGCGGCGCCTGCTGATCGAGGCCGACGACGACGTGCGCCGGGCCATCGAGTGTCGGGAGTTGGCGTCGGCCTGAGATCCGTCGGTCCGGCTGTACAGTCGGGCGCCGAATGATCCCGGACTCGGTTCGCAGCGATCTAAAGCGATACGCCACCGACGGAACCCCGTACATCCTCGCGGGCACGATCGTGGCCTCGCTCGGCGCGTACGTGTTCCAGGTGGTGGGGGGACGGGCGCTGGGCGCCGCCGACTTCGACCCGATCACCGCGCTGCTGACGGTCCACTTTCTCGTCTTCACGGTGCTGCTCCTGCCCATCGAGCAGTTCGAGATTCGGCGGGTCACGCTCGACCGACGCGGGGGTGGCGCCGCGGTCGCCTGGGTCATTTTCGCCGGGGCCACGGGGGCGACGGCATTCACCTACTTCGCTCGCGATCAGTTCTTCGACGGCGAGGCGACCTACGCCCTGATCGGGCTGGTGACGGTCGCCGGCAACGCCCTCCTTGCCTTGGGCCGGGGGCACCTGGCCGGCATGCGGCGGTTCCGCGCGTATGGCCTCGTCAGCGGAGTGGTAGCGGCTTTCCGGGTAGTGCTGGCGTTGGTCTTCCTCAGGATCGCTTCGACCGGTTTGAGTGTGGGCTGGGCGTTGGCGTTGGCGCCCTTCATCGTCGTCCTGTGGCGCCCGTTCCGCAGCGGACGTCCCAAGGATCGGGTGCGCGACCCCGAAGCCGGCGGCCGCTTCCTCACCGGATTCGTGCTGGCCAGCGCGGCCTCGCAGGTCCTGCTGCTGCTCGCCCCGATGGCGGTCGGCATTCTCACCGACGAGCCCGGGGTGATGAGCGTCGTCTTTGTGACCTTCCAACTGTTCCGAGCACCGATCGTGATGACCCAGAACATGCTGGCCCGGTTGCTCCCTCCGCTCACCGGGCTGGCGCGGGTCGGCCGCGACGATGACCTGAGAAAGTGGGCGCTGCGTTTCGGACTCGCCGGACTCGCCCTGGCGCCGATCGCAGCCGTTGGCGGCGGACTCCTCGGACCGGCCGTGGTGAGGGCTCTGTTCGGCCCCGAATTCGAGCCCGCCTGGGAAGTGGCGGCCCTCGCCGCCGCCGGGATGATCATCGCCGCCGCCTCGCTGTTCGCCGGTCAGGTGCTGGTCGCCCGGGGGCGGACGATGCTTCTCGCCGTCGCCTGGGTCCTCGGCTTCGCCGTCGCGATCGCTGCGTTGATCCCGTCGATTGGAGACCCGGGGCTGCGGGTTTCGGTGGCTTTTGTCGCCGGCGAGACCGGCGCGCTGATCGCGATCTGCGCTGCCGCCGTCGGCCGCCGCCAAGCCGCTGTGGGCAATAGTTAGGGTTCGATCATGCGAACGATCCTGGTGACGGGTGGCGCGGGGTTCATCGGGTCCCACCTCGCCGAGGCGGTGGTAGCGGCCGGCGACCGGGTGGTGGCGGTGGACGATCTCTCCACCGGCTCCTTCCGCAATGTCGCCCATCTCTCCGCAGGCCCGTCGTTCGAGCTGGTGGTGGCCGGCGTCGAGGACGACCAGACCCTCGAGGGACTCGTACGCCAGGCCGACGTCGTCTACCACCTGGCAGCAGCCGTCGGGGTGAAGCTCATCGTCGACGACCCCGTCCACACCATCGAGACCAACATTCGGGGAACCGAGGTGGTCCTGCGGCTGGCCAACAAGTGGCGGCGGCCGGTGGTCATCGCATCGACCTCCGAGGTATACGGCAAGTCGGAGCGGGTGCCATACGCCGAGGACCACGACATGGTGCTCGGACCCACCACCAATTCGCGTTGGGCCTACGCCGCTTCGAAGGCGATTGATGAGTTCCTCGCGGTGGCCTATCACCGGCGTGACGGCCTTCCCGTCGTGATTGCCCGGCTGTTCAACACCGTGGGCCCGCGCCAGACCGGTCGCTACGGAATGGTGATCCCCACATTCGTGCGTCAGGCCCTGCGGGGTGAGGCGATCACGGTCTACGGGGACGGAAGCCAGAGCCGGGCATTCACCTACGTCGGAGATGCGGTGAGGGCGCTCCTCGATCTGCCGACCCGGACCGAAGCATTCGGCGAGGTCTTCAACATCGGCGGGGGCCGCGAGATCACGATCATGGACCTGGCGAAACTGGTGCGGGAGCGGACCGGTTCGGCCTCCGAGATAGTCACCATCCCATACGACGAGGCTTACGCCCCCGGCTTCGAGGATATGCAGCGCCGGGTGCCCGACATCTCGAAGCTTCGCCGGATCACCGGATTCGAGCCGCAGGTGGACCTCGAGGAGATCATCGACCGGGTCGCCGAGCACGGTCGCCAGAACCCCGAATTCATCTAGGCGATGGCTGCCGCACTCGTCGCGTTCGCGGTGGCATTGATGGTGTGCGCGGTGTTCGTCCGAGTCCCCTCGATCAGTCGGTTCGTCACTCGGGCTGCAACGCAACCCCGGTGGCGGACGGACTCGGTACCTCTCGCCGGTGGGATCGCCATGGGAGCCGGCTTCGGTATCGCGGTGCTGGTCTGGGGGCGAGATGAGCCGGGAGCGGGCGCCGTGGCGGCGGCCGCCTTCGTGGGCCTCGCCGTGGGCCTCTGGGACGACCTTCGCTCGCTGACGCCCATCGCAAAGCTCGTCGGCCAGGCAGCTGCAGGCCTGGCCCTGGTCGGTTTCGGCGCCACGATGGACATCCCGGGCGGTGACTTCGTCGCCGCGGCTGCCACGGTGCTGTGGGTCGTGGTCGCGATGAACGCGATCAACCTCGTCGACAACATGGATGCCGCTGCCGGCGGGATGGCTCTCGTCGCCGTGGGAGCCCTGTGGATCTGGTGGGCTGCCGCTACCGGCCCGGTGGGTCTCGCCGCGGCGCTGGGCGGGGCGATCGCCGGGTTCCTCGCCCTCAACCTGCCCCCGGCCCGGGTGTTCATGGGCGATGCGGGCTCGCACTTTCTCGGGGCGGCGATCGCCGGCCTGGCGGTCCTCGACGCGGGACGGGCCGGCGGAGCCGGGCCGGCGGGCCTGCTCGCGGTGATCGCGGTGCCGGTCACCCTGCTGGCGGTTCCGCTCTTCGATACGGCCTTCGTCACTGTCGATCGCCTGCGCCACGGCAGGCCGGTTTCCGTAGGGGGCTCCGACCACACCGCCCACCGCCTCGTCCGGGGCGGGCTCGGAGTGCGGGTGGCGGTGGCGATCCTCTGGTCGGCCAGCCTGCTCGCCGCCGCAGTGGGTTCGCTGGCCGCCATCGACGGCCCCTGGCTCGTCGCAGGCCTCGGGGCGCTAGGCGCATTGGCCTCGATCGCCTGGTGGCGCCTCTCCCGCATCGAGATTTAGGCGGACCCTCTCTGGCAGTGGCCGGGGCCGGAGCAGGAGCCGGCTAACCGCATACATCCTCGAGGGGCTGCAGATTGAGCACCTCGATCGCCTCGAGTGGGGGCAGGGAGAGGGCGGTCGCCACCGTTTCGGTGATGAAGTCGCGGTCGGGGATCGGGAACCCGTCTTCGGTGAAGTCGGCGATGTACGAGGTGGGCGTCCCGTCGAACTCCGGCGCGTTGGGCATGAAGCGGATCGAGACGATCTCCTCGGTGTTCACCTTCGAGAGCAGGTCGAGGAAATCAGGGATCGAAGCGATGCCGATGTCAGTGCGCACGCTCGCCTCGATGGCCGGGACGATATCGGGGAGTCCCCGCAAGAGCTCGACGGGGTCGGCCCCTTCGGCCATCGCCTCGAGGACGCACCGTTGGCGGTTCATGCGGTTGAAGTCATCCGACTGCTGCCGGGACCGCGCGTAGAACAACGCGTCGTGACCGTTGAGGTGGTGGTCTCCTGCCGCCAGCGTCTTCTCCTCAGTGGTCCCGTCCTCGTTCGGGTATGCCGGATCGAACAGGGCAGTGGGCACCGTGATGTCGATGCCCCCGATTGCATCGACGATGTCGACGAACCCGTTGAGATCGACGATGGCGAAGTAGTGGATGTCGATCCCGAGCAGGTGGCCGAGGAGGGTCTTGGCCGAGGTGCCGCCCGAGTTTGGCCCGGTGAACAGCTCGGGATGCTCCAAACCGAATGCGTAGATGTCCCAAGCGAGCGCCGGGAAGCATCCCGGGCAGTTGCTCCAGGGAACCGTCGATCCAGTCGTCGACGATGAGCCCGTCCCCGCCCCGCCGGTGTAGGAGGCGATGGGGTGATCCTCAGGCACCGGGATCCGCCGCAGATTCCGCGGGATCCCGAACATGGCGGTCCAGCCGGTCTCCGGGTCGATCGACACGATGATCATCGTGTCGGTGCGAATGCCCGTGCGGCCCACTCCGGCGTCGCCGCCCATCAGCAGGAGATTCACCCGGCCCTCCGCCGGGAAGGCGGTCGATGGGACACTGGTGGTCGTCGTGCTCCCGGAGCCGTCGGGGGCTGCCGTCGTGGTCACCTGGCCGGGGTCGGAGACGAAGTCGTGGGTCATCACGTCGTAGAGCAGCAGGTTGCGGTGCCCGACCCATCCGTGGGGCACGGCGGTGATCACCAGGATGGCGAGGAGTCCCAGCACCACGGCCGCGGCCGTTCCCTGCTCGCGGCCCATGGAAGCGTCAGGGTCACGGGCGACGAGAAACGCATCCACCACGGCCACCGCCCGGAACACGAGAAGCAGCGCGTTTACGAAGAGCAGGACACCAAGCAGATCGGGGTTGCTGAAGAAGGGCCGCGACAGCGTCACTGCCAGGCCAATACCGCTGACATAGAAGATCATCACGAACAGGAACACGGCGGGGATCACGAACACGGCGGTGATCGCGAGGAACAACTTGCCCCGTCGTGCCCGCCCGGCGTAGATCTGGCCCGCTCCCGGGATCAACGCGGACAGAAGAGCAGCGACGAAGGGCTTCGGTTGGCGGGCGCGGGAGAAGGGCCGCGGAGGAGGCATGAGGGCAGAGAATACGACGAGTCCGGAAACAGTTTCTCGCTCCGGAGGGGGGAGTACCGAGGGAGCGAAGCGACCAAAGGGAGGGGGTCGTGCGGCGGCCCCTCCGTCTCGCTTCGCTCGCCACTCCCCCCTCCCGCCGTTCGGAACCCCCAGCGCGCGAGACCGCCGCACGGCCCCTCCGTCTCGCTTCGCTCGCCACCTCCCCCTGCGGGGGAGGAAACGCGTGGTCGCCAATCGCCAATCGCAGGCCGGCCCCGGCCTATCCTCAACCCATGTTCCAAGTCCCCTCCAGCGCGGGCGAGATCGTCGACACGGTGAAGGCCAACCCGGTGCTGCTCGGGATGCTCATCGTGGTCGGGCTGCTGACTGCGTTCCTCTTCTTCTGGGGAATCTTCAAGCAGACGATCAAACTGGCGATCTTTGCGGGCGCCCTCAGCGTGGGCGTCTGGTACTGGTACTTCAACATCCGCTAGCCCGTGGAGTTCATCTGGGAGGTCCTCGGCGACGCGCTCGATCTTCTGGGAGCGTTCGGATCCGAGCTACGCGAAGTAATCGGCCTCACCCTGCTCGTTGCGGGTATCGCCACCGCCATCGGATTGGCAATCGGAGTCCCGCTGGGCATTGCCCTCGCTGCAGGGCGTTTCAGGGGCCGCGGGCTGCTCACGGTCCTGGTCAATACCGGGATGGGGATGCCACCTGTTCTGGCAGGCCTCTTGCTTCTGCTTCTGCTGTGGAACCATGGGCCGCTGGGAGCGTGGGGGCTGCTCTTCACGCCGGCGGCGATGATCGCCGCCCAGGCGCTCCTGGCGATACCGATCGCGGCGGGAGTCACCTCCGGGGCGGTGCGCGCACTCGCCCCTGAGTCGTTCGAGCAGGTCCGGGCGCTTCGCCTCGGGCCACTGACCAGGGGGGCGGTGCTGGGCCGGGAAGCCTGGCCCGGGCTGATGGCGGCGGCTGCCGCCGCATTCGGCCGGGTGGTGTCCGAGGTGGGGGCAGTGCTGGTGGTGGGGGGCAACATCGAGGGTGAGACCCGCGTGCTCACCACTGCGATCGTCCAGGAGTCTCGCCAGGCCGACTTCGGGGCCGCCCTCGCCCTCGGCATCGTCCTTCTGCTGATCGCCCTCAGCGTCAACGGCGTTCTCACGTGGTTCCAGTTGCGGGATCCGTCCCGATGATTCCATCAGCGAGGGGAACGCCCCCCGGTCCGGGCAGCGTTGTTGGCTTTGATGATCCCTTTGCGTCTTGGCGCGTCACTGGCGGTGGGCGCGGTCGTGCTAGCGGCGTGCGCCGGCGCGCCGACGGCGAACTCCTCGCCTACCACCACCCCGACCTCCGTGACGATCCCGCTTGGGCAGGGGTTTCCGCCGCCTCCGCCGGTGGTGGATGGGCCACTCGACCCGGAGGTGCAGGCTGCGCTCGACCGGGCGTGGGCCGCGTTGCCCGAGCCCGACCCTGCCGATCTGGCGGCTCTCGGTTCTTCAGCCGATCTTCGCCTCGCCTGGCTGCTCACCGACTTCATGCGCTTTGCCTTTGCCGACCCGGAGGCGGGAGCGGCGCGGCGCGCCCTCGAGGAATTGACCGGCCTGGGCCTCGCCGGCGGAGTGGGCTGGGTGGAGGCAGTCGATCACCTCATCGCGTGGGACATCCCGGCGCCACCGAACTACGTGGCGTACAAGGCGGCGGTGTTCACGGGCCACGACGAGCGTTGGGCGGGGTTCTTCACCGAGGACTCGGACATCGACTATCGGCTCTTGTCGTGGGGTGGCGTCTTCATCGACGACCGCCCGCCCGGGGACTCGTCCTCGTGTCTCGGCTGCATCCCCGCCCTCGACGATCCCCGGGTGACCGACGCCGCCGGCGGCGATTGGTATCCGGACGACCGGTTCGTATTTGGCGTTGTGATCGGGGGAGAGGCGCGTGCCTATCCGCGCAACATCATGGAGGTCCACGAGATGGTGAACGACACCGTCGGCGGCCGCCGCTTTGCCCTCCCTTACTGCACGCTGTGCGGGTCGGCGGTGCTCTATTTCACGGACGATCTGCCCGACCCGTGGGAGACACCGACTCTTCGCACCAGCGGCTTGCTGTCCCGTTCGAACAAGGTGATGTACGACGTGGTGACGGGGTCGGTGTTCGATACCTTCACCGGAAGGGCGGTGGCCGGCCCGCTTTGGAAGGCGCGGATCGAACTCACCCAGGGCATCCTGGTGACCACCACCTGGGGCGAGTGGAAGTCCGCTCATCCGGACACCACCATCGTTGCTTCCGATGCGGGCAGCGCTCGCGGGTATGCACTCGACCCGCTCGGAGGGCGCGACGACCTTGGCCCGATCTTTCCGATTGGAGATCGCGACCCGCGCCTGCCGGTACAGGAGCAGGTACTCGGATTGACCCTCCCCGATGGGACGGCGGTCGCCTTCCCGGTGGCCCTTGCGCTGGTCCGGCTGGCGGGCGCAGAGCCGGTCGAATTGGCCGGGGTCGGCTTGTCCGTCGAGGCAGGTGGGCTCGTCGCCCACTTCGAGGGCACCCCCATCGCCGCGGCCCAATCGTTCTGGTTCGCGTGGAGTCAGTTCCATCCCGACACGTTGATTTGGGACGGCACCGGCTGAGGGGGCGCGGGGGCTCATGACGGGTCTCTCGATCAGATCGCTCCGTCATGAATCGGGCGCCTTCATTCTGGAGGTGGAGTCCCTCGACGTGCCGGCAGGGAGCACGCTCGCCCTCTTCGGGCCGAATGGAGCCGGGAAGACCACTCTGCTGCGGCTCTTGGCCGGCACCCTTCCTGGAGGCCCCGACCTGGCCGTGGCGTACCTGCCGCAGCGGCCGTACGCCTTTCGCGGTTCTGCGCGCCGCAACCTCGGGTTGGGGCTCGATGAAGCAGGTCAGGCCCGCGCCGTCGACCTGGCGGCTCGGCTCGGGGTGGCAGAACATCTCGACGGTCCGGCCCGGGCGCTGTCCGGTGGGGAACGTCAGCGGTTGCGGCTCGCCGGGGTGTTGGCCCGGCCTGAGTCGATCGTGCTCCTCGACGAGCCGCTGGCGGCCATAGATGCCCGCGAGCGCGAGTCTGTTGGTCGGGTGGTGTCGGGAGCACTGACTGGCCGAACCGCGGTGATCGTGACGCACGACCGCGACGATGCAGTGATGCTTGCCGACTCGATGGCGGTGATCGTCGACGGGCGAATCCGGCAGGTCGGGTCGATCCGCGAGGTTCTCGGCCTCCCGGTCGACGATGTGGTGGCGCGGGTGCTCGGAGTCGCCAATGCTCATCCCGGCCGGGTGGTGGCAGCCGACCCACCACTGGTGATGGTCGATGTCGGCGGCGCCGAGATCTGGGGGATCGGTGAGGTCGATGGAGATGCAGTAGTCCTGTTCGGGGCAGAGACGGTGACGGTGTTCTCGGGAGCGGATGGTGCGGCCGGGTCGGCTCGCAACCGTTGGGTGGGGCGGGTCGCCGAGGTGCGCAGACTCGGACGTCTGGTGGAGATCGTCGTCGACGCCGGATTCCCGGTGATGGCGTTGTTGACCCCGGGGTCGGCCGACGCCATGGGCATCGAGGCCGGCGCCCAGGTAACGCTGACGGTCAAGGCCACCGCGGTCAGGGTGGTGGGCCGGTGACCCGCAGATTCCTCGCCCTGGTGTTGATCCTGGCGGCCTGCGGTGGGGACAGTCGAGTGATCCTCGCCGTAGGCACCACCCTGGCGGACTCGGGGATCATTGCCCACATCGTCGCCGCCTACGAGGAGACCCGTGGAGTGGAGATCTCGATCGTCGACGACTCGACCCAGCGGGTGCTGCACCTCGGCGGGCAAGGCGCCGCCGAGGTGCTGATCACTCACGATCCGGCGGCCGAGGCCGAGTTCGTCGCCGCCGGACAGGCCGAGTCATGGGCGCGGTTCGCCGTAAGCGACTTTGTCCTCATCGGCGCGCCGGCCCTGGCCACCGCCTTGACCGGATCGACTCCGGCCGAGGCATTCATCCGCATCGCCGGCGAGGGCTGGCCATTCGTGACTCGCGGCGATGGGTCCGGCACGGAGGCAGCCGAGCGAGCCATCTGGGCCGAAGCAGCCATCGAGCCGGCGGGGGGCTGGTATTCGGCGACGGGCCTCGGGATGGGCCCGACCCTCCAGGTGGCCGACCAGCGCGAAGCGTTCACCCTCGCCGAACGAGGCAGCTATCTAGCTGCGTCGGGCGTGCTCAGTCTTTCCCCGGTGGAGCTGGCGGCGAGCGATCTGCTGCGCAACCCCTACGGCGTGATCGTGGTCGCCGGTGCAACCGAAGAAGCTCGCGACTTCGTGGCGTGGCTGTTGTCGCCGGAAGGCCGAGATGCGCTCCGGAGAGCGAATGACGAGATCTTCGGCGAGCAGGTATTCCGGGTCCCCTGAGTTTTCTGGCGGGCGGGCGAGAGCGTCAGTCAAGGCTTCGCTAGGTTGACGTGGAGGGCCGCCCGTTTCGTCATGAAGGCCCCGAGGTATGCCGGCCGGGACGGCGTCGATTGACGAAGGAGAGTTGGTGATGGCTCAGAAGAAGCCTGCGAAGAAGGTCGAGAAGCGGTCCGTCGATGGCGCCGGCGGCGGGAAGTCTCAGCGGTTTTCGCCCGAAGAACAGGCCGCGATGAGGGATCGCGCTCAGGAGTTGAAGGGGGCCAAGGGGACCGGACGAGCCGACGGCGAAAGCGACTTGCTCGCCAAGATCGCCGAGATGCCACCAACGGATCGCACCATGGCCAAGCGACTCCATGCCCTCATCAAATCCAGCGCGCCCACCCTTGCACCGAGGACCTGGTACGGCATGCCTGCATACGCCCGCGACGGCGACGTGGTGTGCTTCTTCCAGGGCGCGTCGAAGTTCAAGTCGAGATACGCCACCCTCGGCTTCAGCGACAAGGCGAACCTCGACGCGGGCGCGATGTGGCCGACCTCCTACGCGTTGAAGAAGCTGGGTGCCGCCGAGGAAGCGAAGATCCGGGCACTGGTCAAGCGGGCGGCGAGTTGATTGGCCGGTGTCACTCCGGCGTGTTGCGCACTTGGGTCTAGAGCAGCGACGCCAGGACCGAACCCGCCCCCAGACCGTATAGCCCCGCCACCACATCGTCGGCCGTGACGCCGATCGACCCGGGGAGCCGTTCCGCGGTGCGCACCCCGGGGAGCACCTTGAAGATGTCGGCGAGCCGGGCGACGACCAGGGCCACCACCCACGGAATGCCTCCGAGCCCCACCAGGGCAAGCATCGTCCCCGCCGTCTCGTCGATGCAGACCCAGCCGGGGTCGTCCCCATCGCGGGTGAACGGCACCGCCGCCCAGAGCGAGAGCCCGGTCAGCGCCGCGGCGATGGCGAGGGTCATCCACCAGGGTGCGTCGAGCGCGAGCAGGCCCAAACCGATGGCGGCGGCGAAGGCGGCTCCGAATGTCCCCGCGCCCGAATCGGAACCCCACAGCCGACGGGGGATGAAGCCGAGGCCGAGGGTGGAGGCGATGATGCGACGCACGACGCGAGGCTACCGGCTGGTGCGACCCGACCCCACCCCCCGAGCGGAGCCGAAGAAGGCCGTCGCAGGGACCATCTAATCTGACCACTTGTGACTTCTGAGGCAAGGCCGCCCACCGCGCGGGACGTCCTGGGCGGTGGGCTCAAAATCGTATTTCGCTTCATCAAGGCTCGGCCCTGGGCGTTCGCGTCTGCGGTGACGGGCGCGGCGATGTTCGCCGCATCGATCATCGCCTCTTCGGCAGTGATCGGTTGGATCACCGACACCGCCATCCTCCCCGTGCTGCGCGATGGGGAATCGACCTCGGGCAAGGTGCTCCCGGTGGTGCTCGCCGTTCTCGGCGTTGCGATCTGGAAGGCCGGCGCCATCGTGATGCGGCGCACGTCGGCCGGGTGGCTGCAGCTCCGCAACCAGCAGGACCTGCGACGGCGTTTGCTGGCGCACCAGTTGGAGCTGGAGCTGTCCTGGTTCCGGAAGCAGTCGGTCGGCGACCTCCTGTCGGTGGCTGACAACGACACCCAGCGCGCCACCAGTGTCCTCGCCCCGTTGCCTTACGCCACTGGGGTCTCGCTTCTCGTAATCGGGACCGTCGTACTGCTGGCCCTCATCGACGTGTGGCTAGGGGTGGTGGCCCTTCTCGGCATGGCTCTGGTCGTCTCGATCGAGGTCCGCGCTGCCATCACCCTGTACCCATCGTGGGAGGGCATCCAGAGCCAGTTCGGTGAAGTCAGCCGAACCGCCCATGAGAGCTTTGACGGGGCGCTGACGGTCAAGGCGCTGGGAAGGGAGGACTACGAGACCGAGCGGATGCGGGTGGCCTCCGACGACTTGCGGGACATGCTGATCACCCTCGGCGTCAAGTGGGAGACGTTCCGCACGATCATCGTCGTATTGATCCCGATGATCGGCCTCGTGGTGCTGCTGGTGGGTGCGGTTCGAGTGCAGGATGGGGCGATCACCCCCGGCGACATCGTGACCGCTCTCTACCTGCTGTCCCTTCTCGCATTCCCGATCCAGTTGATCGCGTTCGTGCTTTTCGACCTGGCGGCGGCCATCCCCGGGTGGCGGCGGGTCGAGGCTGTGCTCGAGGCCGATGAGCGGGTCGTCTACGGCGACCTCGACGCGCGCCTCGACTCCGGGGCGGCCCCCATCGACTCGCAGGCGGTCAGCTTCCAGTACGACCCGGGAGCGATGATCCTCAGCGACGTCGTGGTCGACATCCCCGCGGGGCGGACCGTGGCGGTGGTCGGCCCCACCGGTTCCGGCAAGACCACTTTGACCCTTCTGCTTGCCCGCCTCTGGGACCCGGGAACCGGGCGCATCCACCTCGACACGCGAGACCTGCGCGACTTCGCCCGATCCGAGCTCGCCCTCGAGGTCGCCTTTGTCGCCCAGACCGCATTTCTCTTCGACGACACCGCCGAGGGCAACATCACCATGGGGATGGACATCCCCCGCGACCGGGTGGAAGAAGCCGCCCGGCTGGCAGGAGCCCATGACTTCATCCTGGAGCTCCCCGATGGCTACGCCTCCCGGCTGGGTGAACGGGGCGCATCGCTCTCCGGGGGCCAGCGCCAACGGATCGCCATCGCCCGGGCGTTGGTTCGTCGCCCCCGGTTGCTGATCCTCGACGACGCCACCTCGGCGGTCGACCCTTCGGTCGAGGCGGAGATCCTGCGAGGGCTGCGAGAGGCAGAGTTGCCATCGACCATCGTCATCGTCGCCTATCGCCCGTCGTCGATCCGGCTGGCCGATGAGGTGGTGTTCGTGGACGACGGCCGGGTGATCGCCCAGGGCTCGCACCAGATGCTCCTCGCCGAGCAGCCCGGATACGCCCGTCTCGTCGAGGCGTACGAGCACGAGGCGGCGGCCCGCACCAGGGAGGGCGGGGCATGACGGCTTCCGTGCAGTCGATGTCCACCTACTCGGCGATGCGCCGCGCGGTGGCCGAGGTGCCGATCGTCGCTCGACGCCTCTGGGTGGTGCTCTTGCTCAACCTCGGCGGTACCGCGGTGCAGATTCTCATCCCGGTGATCATTCAGCAGACGCTCGACAACCACATCTCGGGCGACCAGGTGGATGTGGGCGGGGTGGCGAGGTCGGTCGCCATCGGTCTCACCCTGGGGGTCGTCGGCGCGGTGATGACGCGGTTCGGGCTGATCCGGCTGGTCCGCCAGGCATCGATGGGTCTCAGCGAGTTGAGGGTGAAGGTCTTTTCGCACTTGATGCGACGGTCCGTCCTCCACGTGGAGTCTGATCGACGCGGGGCGCTGGTGTCACGGGTCACCTCCGACGTATCGACCCTGCAGGATTTCATGGAGTGGGGCGGGGTGATGTTCCTCGTCAATGGCACCCAGGTGGCGGCGGCGCTCACCGTGATGGCCCTCTACGAATGGCGCCTGGCGGCCGTGGTGGCGGCAGGCACGGTGGTCTATGCGGCCAGCCTGCTCTGGTTCCAGCGGATCCTTCGCCGCCGGTACGACCGGGTGAGGGAGCGGGTCGCCGACAGCCTCGCCGTGATGGGCGAAGCGGTGAACGCCCTGCCGGAGGTACGCGCTCATGGCGCTGAAGTGGTGACCATGCGCCGGGTGGATGAGGTGCTCGAGGCTCGGTTCCGCGCCGAGTTCAAGGCCGCCCATTTCGGCAACGTGCTGTTTGCCACGGCCGAGCTGTTTGCCGCCGCGCTCACCGCCACGGTCGTGGCGATGGGCTTGCTCTTGGGACCGGCGAACGGGGTGTCGGCGGGCGTGCTCCTGGCCTTCTTGTTCCTCGTCAATCTGCTCATCGGGCCGATCCAGACGCTCGTCGAGATCCTCGACTTTGCCCAGAGCGCCGCCTCCGGTCTGCGGCGCATCGTCGAGACACTCGACGCACCGGTTGAGATTCCCGAAGCCGAGCATCCCGTAGATCTCCCAGCGGGTTCGTTGGGCGTGTCGTTTCGGGACGTGGGGTTCTCCTATCGAGAGGGCCCGGAGATCCTGTCCGACGTGACGGTGGAGATCGCCCCCGGAAGCCGTATCGCCGTCGTCGGCCAAACCGGCTCGGGCAAGACGACGTTCGCCAAGCTGCTCACCAGGCTGCTCGATCCCGATCGAGGGGTGGTCGCCATCGGGGGTGTCGATCTCAAGCAGGCGAGAAACGCCAGCCTTCGGTCGCGGGTCGCCTTCGTCCCCCAGGAGGGCTTCCTGTTCACCGGCACCATCGCCGACAACGTCCGTTACGGCGATCCCGCCGCGTCCGACGACGCCGTCATGGCCGCGTTGCGCGAGCTGGAGCTCGACGACTGGGTCGCATCCTTCCCCGCGGGGATAGTCACCAAGGTGGGCGAGCGCGGGTCGAGCCTGTCGGCGGGCGAGCGCCAGCTGGTGGCCCTGGCGCGAGCGTGGATCTCCAATCCCGACGTGCTCGTCCTCGACGAGGCCACTTCGGCGGTCGATCCGGCGCTGGATGTCAGGCTGCGGCGAGCCATCGGGCGGCTCACCTTGGGCCGAACTTCGATCACGATCGCCCACCGACTCGCCACCGCCGAAGGCGCCGAACATGTTCTGGTCTTCGATCGCGGCCGCCTGGTGGAACGGGGCACCCACCGCGAGCTCATGGCGGCAGACGGCGTCTACGCCGGCCTCTACGCCGACTGGGCCGCAGGCACGACGACAGTCTGAGAACCCAAGAGTCAAGACTCTTGATTCTTGGCTCTTGGCTCTTGCCTCTTGATTAGCCTGCGCTGTCGATGACCGACCTGCTGTCCTTCGCCACGCTGTCCGACCCTCAGATCTATGCCGACGGGAAGCGCGTCGCCTTCGTGGTGTCGCGGATGAACTTCGAGGACGACCGATACGACCGTGAGATCTGGCTGTGGGATGGGCAGGCGGCGCGACGCTTCACCCACGGGCCGGGCGATGTCCGGCCGCGGTGGTCACCGGATGGATCCCACCTCGCCTTTCTCAGGACCTCCGCGAAGGAGGGCGACAAGGCGCAGGTGGCCGTGATGGCCGCGGCTGGGGGCGAGGCGACCGTGCGCACTTCGTTCGCTCTCGGGGCGGCCGAGGCCGAGTGGTCACCCGACGGGTCGATGCTGGCGGTGGCGGGCATCGAGTGGCGATCGGGGTGGGCCGAACTCGACGACGACGGCCGCAAGCGCCGGCCCCGGCGGATCGGCGGCGCCGGTTACCGGTTCGACACCCAGGGCTGGCTTCACGACCGCCGGCGCAACATCTACCTGGTGGATCCATTCGCGGGCGAGCCCCGGGCCCTGACGGAGACCGACTTCCTCGACGGCGGCCTGGTATGGCGTCCGGACGGGTCGGCGATCGCATTCATGAGCCCTCGCCACCAGCGGGCGTTCATCGACACCGGCTCGCAAGCATGGGAAGTCGATGTCGCCGGCGGCGACCCCCGGCCCCTGGTCGACGTCGGGAACTGGACCTCGGTCCACTACCGGCCCGACGGTGCGGTCCACCTGATCGGGATGCCCGACCTGTGGAGCTACCCGGGCGTGGCGGCGCTGTATCGGGTGGAGGGCGACGGGCTCGTCGAACTCGCCGAAGGCCTCGACCGGTCGTTCGCGCCGCCGGCGCCGGCGGTGGCACCTGGGGGACCGCAGTGGCTGGCCGACGGCTCGTGCCGCATCGTCGTAGAAGATCGTGCGGTCAATCGGGTGATCGAAGTCAGGCCCGATGGCTCGTGGACAGACGTTGCCGGAGGCGAGCGGGCGATCACCGGGATGACCACTCGCCCCGACGGCTCGGCGATGGTGCTCATCTCCACTTCGGCGACCGACCCGGGCGAGCTCCGCTGGTTCGAGGACGGCGAAGAGCGGACGGTCACCTCGATCAACGACGAGTTTCGTGACGGGCTGATCGCCCCTGAGCACATCGTCGTGGAACACGACGGTGGAGAGCTCGATGGGTGGGTGTTTCTCCCGGAGGGTGATGGTCCCGTTCCCGTACTCCTCAACATCCACGGCGGCCCCGCCACCCAGTACGGGTGGGGCTTCTTCGACGAGTTTCAGGAGTACGCCGCGGCGGGGTTTGCGGTGGTGGCGTGCAATCCGCGTGGCTCCAGCGGCCGGGGCACCGAGTTCGTGCGCACACCGGTGGGGCGCTGGGGTGAGGACCGCCCGCCGGACCTCGAGGACGTGCTGGCGGTGCTCGATGCCGCGGTCGCTCGGTTCGACCGGCTCGATCCCGAGCGAATGGGGGTGATGGGCGGCTCGTACGGCGGGTTTCTCACCGCCCGCATCGTGGCGGTCGACGACCGATTCCGCAGTGCGGTGCCCGAGCGGGGTCTCTACTCGTTCACTTCGTTCGCCGGCACATCAGACATCGGCTTCCGGTTTCCCCGGATGTACCTGGGTCAATGGAAGTACGACGACTGGACCGCGCTGTGGGAGGCGAGCCCGCTCTCGCGGGCACATCAGATCACCACTCCGTGCCTCGTGATCCATTCCGAGAACGACTTTCGCTGTCCCATCGAGCAGGGCGAGCAGCTGTTCGCCGTCCTGGTCGACAACGGAGTGGAGGCCGAGATGCTGCGATTCCCCGAGAGCAGTCACGAGCTCTCGCGTTCGGGCAAACCCAAGTACCGGCGGGAGCGGTTCGATGCGATCATCGACTGGCACCGTCGATACCTCGATGTGTCAACATAAGGGGACTACATGGAACCCACCCGCTTCATCTGGTTCGACGGCGAACTCGTTCCGTGGGAGCAAGCGACCGTCCATGTGCTCGCCCACGGACTCCATTACGGGACCGGGGTGTTCGAGGGGATTCGCGTCTATCACACGTCGGAAGGAGCGGCCGCTTTTCGTCTCGGCGACCACATGCGCCGCATGGTCCACTCGGCCAAGGCGTTCCGGATTCCGTTGCCCTACACCGTCGAGGATCTTTCGAAGGCGGCCCTCGAGCTCGTCAGGGCGAACGAGATGCACGTCTGTTATCTGCGCCCGATCGTGTTCCTCGGTGCCGGTTCGCTGGGCCTCAACCCCACCGGAGCCATCAGCCACACTTCGATCGCCGCGTGGGAGTGGGGCGCTTATCTCGGCAAGAGCGCGCTCGAGGACGGGGCGCGGGTGCGGGTGTCGTCCTGGCGCCGCATCGGCCACGAGGCGCTCATCCCCAACGCCAAGGGGACCGGCCAATACATCAACAGCGTGCTCGCCAAACAGGAGGCCGTCACCGCCGGCTACGACGAGGCGCTCATGCTCAACTACGCGGGCTACGTCGCCGAGGGGAGCGGGCAGAACGTCTTCCTGGTGAGGGACCGCACGGTGTCGACGCCGCCGAGCACGGCCGGGGCGCTCGAGGGGATCACCAGGGACACGGTGATGAAGCTCCTCGCCGACGACGGATACGAGGTGATCGAGGCCCAGGTGACCCGCTCTGACCTGTACTACGCCGACGAGGCGTTCTTCACCGGCACGGCCGCCGAGGTGACCCCGATCCGCGAGATCGACGATCGGCCGGTCGGCGAGGGCCGCCCCGGCCCGATCACGAGGCGCGCTCAGCAATTGTTCAAGGAGGCGGTCACCGGCGAACTCGAGCCGTACCGTCACTGGCTCGAGTACGCGTAGGAGTTCTGGTGGGTCAGCAACCGAACATCCCGATAACTGTCGCCGACCTGCCCCGGGCCACCGCCAAGCCGGCGGCAGCCCGTCGGTGGCGGCCCGATCGGCCTGGAGACCTCGTATCGCCGGAACAAGTTCCCTGGGGTGGGCCGTTTGGGACGCCCGGGCCCGACACCGGGTACGCCCTCAGGCTGCTTCGCCGCCGCGCCATCGAGGTCCCAGCAGGTCTGCAGGATGACGTCGAAGCGGCCTTGATGGCCATCATCAGCGCCCGGTCGTCTGCACTCGGCCGCGCACCTGTAGGCCCCGACATCGATCTAGCCATCGGCCTGCTCGACCTGCCCGCCGGTGCCGAAGCAGTCTCCGGTATCGCTCATGACCACTCGCGCCTCCGGCGCCTGGTGGAGGCGATTCCCCGCGACGTGCTGATGGGCCCGATGGGGGGGAGTGGCGGCGAGTCGTGAAGATCGTGCGGGTGCGCATCCAGGGTGACGAGATCGTCTACGGGGTGGCCGAGGCTGAGGGGATCACCGTCTACCGGGGGACTCCGTTCGTGGCCTGGGAACCCACCGAGACGATCATCCCGTTCGAGGAGGCGCATCTTC
The DNA here is from genome assembly GCA_040878325.1 of Acidimicrobiia bacterium. Taxonomy (NCBI): domain Bacteria; kingdom Bacillati; phylum Actinomycetota; class Acidimicrobiia; species Acidimicrobiia bacterium. Next base: position 34,575 of record JBBDMM010000016.1, on the reverse strand, counting down.
TTGCGCCGGTGTTCCCTACCAAGGTGGTGTGCGTCGGGCGGAACTATGCCGAGCATGCCGCCGAGTTGGGCAATCAGGTGCCGGATGATCCGGTCATCTTCATCAAGCCCTCCACCTCGGTCATCGGCCCGGGTGCTCCCATCGTCCTCCCCAGCGAGGCGTTGGATGTTCACCACGAGGCCGAGCTGGCGGTGGTGGTCGGCAAGGTCAGCCGGCACGTGGCCGCCGAGGACGCCGCCGCTCACATTCTCGGGTACACCGCCGGCAACGACGTGAGTGCCCGCGACCTGCAGAAGAAGGATGGTCAATGGGCCCGGGCCAAGGGGTTCGACTCGTTCTGCCCGCTCGGCCCCGCCATCGAGACCGAGCTCGACCCCGCTGGTCTGCGGATCACCTGCGAGGTCAACGGCGAATTACGCCAGGAGGGTTCGACCTACGACATGGTGTTCGGAGTCGCCGAGATCTTCGCGTTCATCTCCCGGGTGATGACGCTGCTGCCAGGCGACGTGATTCTGACCGGCACGCCTGCTGGCGTCGGCCCGATCGTGCCCGGTGACCGGGTCGAGGTCACAATCGAGCGAATTGGCACGCTCGCCAATCCGGTGGTGGCGGGCTCGTGACGGTCCGGGTTCGGTTCGCCCCGTCTCCGACCGGCCATCTCCACATCGGAGGAGTCCGCACCGCGCTCTACAACTGGCTGTTTGCGCGTAACCGCGGTGGGGCCTTCATCCTGCGCTCCGACGACACCGACACCGAGCGCAGCGAGGCGGAGTACCACGAGGACATCCTCAGCGGGCTCCGCTGGATGGGCCTCGATTGGGACGAGGGTCTCGAGGTTGGCGGCCTCCATGGCACCTACCGGCAGAGCGAGCGGTTCGACCGTTATCGCCAGGCCGCCGAGCAGATGGTCGCCGCGGGCCACGCCTATTACGACCTTGCCACGGCGGAGCAACTGGAGGAGTCGAGGAAGGCCGCCCAGTCCGAGAATCGTTCACCGGCCTATCGCGGCGAATACCGCGGTGACGGAGTGATGCCGGGCAAGCCGATCCGGTTCGCCATGCCTCGGCCTGGCGCAACCGAATTCGAGGATCTGGTGCGGGGCTCGGTGCGGTTCGACCACGACGACGTCGACGACTTCATCATCCTTCGGTCCGATGGAACGCCCACCTACCACCTGGCGTCGACCGTCGACGACGTCGACTTCGGCATCACCCACGTAGTGCGCGGCGAAGACATTCTCTCTTCGACCCCGAAACACATCGCTCTCACTACAGCATTGGGTGCGCCTGCGGCGACCTATGCCCACCTCGCCCTCATCAACGGGCCCGATGGCAAGAAACTGTCCAAGCGGCACGGGCACACTTCGTTGCGGGCTTACCGCGAGATGGGCTATCTGCCGGAGGCGATGAGCAACTACCTGGCGATCCTCGGGTGGTCCCCCGGGCCCGACGAGGAGATCGTGTCCCTGAACACGATGGTCGAGCGTTTCGACCTCGCCGACGTCTCGAGCAACCCGGCCGTGTTCGACCTCGCCAAGCTCGAGTGGATGAACGGCGTCTACATCCGGGCGATGGCCGTACCCGACTTCGTCGGGCGCTCGCTGCCGCTGATCGAGGGCGGCCTGGGGCGCACCCTCGATGCGGGTGAGCGCACCCTGTTCGAGGCGGTGGCTCCGCTCATTCAGGAGCGGGCCAAGCTGCTGACAGAGGTTCCCGAGCAGACCCGCTTCCTGTTCACGGATCCGATCGAATATGACCCCGGTTCGTGGGACAAGGTCATGACCAAGCCGGAGGCGGTGGTCGCGGTCGAGGGAGCCCTGGCGCGCCTCGGCGCACTCGCGGACTGGTCGACCAGCGCCATCGAGGAGGCCCTTCGCGGCATGCTCGACGAGCACGGCCTCTCTGCCGGCAAGGGCCTCCAACCGATCCGGGTCGCCGTCACCGGCTCCTCGGTCAGCCCACCCCTGTTCGAGTCCCTTGAAGCCCTCGGCCGCGAGCGTTCCCTGGCACGCCTAAAGGAAGCCGCGGGCCGCCTCCGAGGTTGATGCCAGGAAGGCTTGCTCGCGAGCACCGGTTGAATCAGACGGCGGACTGACGCGCAATTGCCAATTGCCTATTGCCAATTGCTCTTCGGCCCGACGCGAAAGCCGCAGGTTTCCCGACACGTCTGACGCGTTACCATTCCGCCCGCCTTCGGGGGTGGTGTAATTGGCAACACAGCAGGTTCTGGTCCTGTCGTTGGGGGTTCGAGTCCTCCCCCCCGAGCCAGGCGGTTCATGTGGACCGCATGGCCCCGTCGTCTAGCGGCCTAGGACGCCGGCCTCTCAAGCCGGTAGCGGGGGTTCGAATCCCCTCGGGGCTACCAACTACATACCCGGCCGGACTTCGGCGGCTTCGCCGCCGAACAGACGCTGGTCCGGCCTCCTCCGCCAGATGGGGCCCCAATCCCATGGCGGCCGTGGTCGCGGTGTTCGATCCCTACTCGGGATCTAACACCGTCTCGGTTCGGGTTGTTTTATGTCCGCCTGGCGGCTGGCGTTCGGAGACTGCGCGTGGGGGCAGTCGAGGTGTCGGCGGGTTGCGCGGAGAACGTCGAATCCCCTCGGGACCCATGTCGAAACATCGCCGCCAGTGTCGCGTTCAGCCTCGTGGTGTACGGATGAGGTCACGCTGGCTGACAGGGATGCCGGTCACCCGAGCAGGAGTCGGCTCCGATAGCCTGACCATGTGGAGTCAGAAGTCGCTCGCCAAGTCGTTGCAGACCTTCGCTATCTGCGCTCGACGTGGACTCTTCGGGAGGTTGACGACGACTTCCTCCGCCGTGACAGCACCGTACTGAGACGCCTCATGATCGATGATGGGGGGCTGCTGAATCGGTATCGCTCCGAGCTCGGGCTCCGGGGGCCCGTCATGGTGACTTCACCCGATCTGGACAGGTTCCTTGATGGCCTTGCCATGAAGGCGGTGCAGTTTGCTGTCGCTGGCGGGGCGACACACGGCGGCGCGGAGGTGGGGCCCGTTCTCCGGTACGCCGGGGTCATGCCCGCGGAACTGATCCGCCGCCGCCATGCTTCACATCGCGGACCACCCGAGGTGACCTGGGCCCTCACTCGATACCTGCGCGAGCCATGCGCTGTCGTTGATGGCAGTCGAATCTCGCGCCAGCACCTGATTCAGTACATTTCGAACAAGATGGGCGGTGTCCATTGGGATCCTCACAGGACCGACACCAAGGCCAGGGAAGCAGCTTTCGTTGCCCTCGACTCGCTGACCACTAGGGCAAGCCTGGTTGGGAAAAATCCTGTCTACTTCGAGCTGCTCGCCGTCGGCCAGTGCCTCGTCAAGTCTCCTCAGGTCACGACTCTCCTCGACGAGTGAACACCACCTCGGGTGACATTCCCGCACGCTGGCGGAGGGTGGTAATGAACACCACCTCGTTTCTCTACGCTGCAGCAATGGCCCACACGATTCGCCCCGCCTCACCAGGTGATGAGCCATTCCTGATCGAGATGCTGTATGAGGCGCTGTATGTGCCGTCTGGCATGCAGCCATTCCCGAGAGATGTCTTGGATCAACCGGACTTGGCCCCCTATCACCGTGACTTCGGGCTTCGTACTGGTGATCGGGGAGTTATCGCCGAGGATGCCTCGGGCACAGCCATCGGTGCGGCCTGGGTTCGACTGTTCGACAATTCCGCGCCGGGCTACGGCTTCATTGACGACTCCACCCCAGAACTCTCGATCGCGGTCATTCCCGATCACCGTAACCAGGGCGTTGGGAGCGATCTACTTGTACGGCTTCTGGACGGGTTAGAACGGTGCAGTCTCTCGGTCGATGAGAGGAACCCCGCGGTCCGTCTCTACGAGCGCTTCGGATTCCGGGGGATCTCGCGAGATGGGCGCTCCGTGAAGATGCTTCTGTCCGGGGAGTTCAGATAGTCGCCGACTTCTGATGACATTTCCGCACGCTGGCTGAGTGCGCCGACTTCACCCATGAGCCGAGTAGGCGTACCTTGAAGTACGGAAAGGAAGCCGCGTGATACCCACCGTCTTGCTGCTGGCATTGGTCGGAGGGATCGCGCTCCCACGACGCTTGGTGTTGGTCGGCGTCGGAGTCACTCTCGCGTGGGCCGCAATCGTTCTCGCTCAGGGTTCGGTTGACTCGTTCGCAGGCGTTCTCAGCTCTCTTGCGCTGGCAGCCGCCAACGCGCTCGTGGTCCTGGTTGTTGTAGCAATCGTGCGTGATGCCTCGGTCAGCTACTGACTCACGACACCCTCTCGGGTGACATTCCCGCACCCTGGCCGAGGGGACGGTCCTGGCCTGGGGGCAGGGGTCGCCTACGTGATCGAGGCCTCGTAGATCGACTCCACGGACGCTTCGAGGGCAGCGTCGAACTCACTGTCGGACTGGTCGAAGCGGAGGCCCTCGGTGAATGCTCGTGAGAAGCTCGCCACGACGCCACTGTTGCTCGCAAGACGTGCATTGGCTTCGTCCCGTGAAAACCCTCCCGACAAGGCTGCCACCCGGAGGACTCGCGGGTGCTCTACGAGACTCCGATAGAGGTCGGCCTCCTCGGGCAGCGTGAGTTTGAGGATCACCGACTGGCTGGACGAGAGCTCGTCGAGACGCGACAGCAGAGCGTGCTTCAGCAGGAGTTCTACCTCCGACTTCTGTGGGCTGTCTATGTCGACTTCCGGTTCGAGGATGGGGATCAGGCCGGCATCGAGTATGCGACAACCGATCTCGACTTGCTGGTCGACGACCGCATTTACCCCCCCGGGGTCGGCAAGCCTGACCAGCGAACGCATCTTGGTACCAAACACGCCCTTCTCCGTGGCACGCTCGAGGAGCGACCCGAGGTCCGGTATCGGGTTCATCCGGCGGCTGCCGTCGGCCATATCCGCGAGGCCTCGATCGACTTTGAGGAACGGAACGACACCCTTGACCGACCAGAGGTACTCCGCCGACGCGCGGCCAGCGATCTCGCTGTCCATTGTCCTCTCGAACAGGATCACCCCGATGATCCGATCACCTGTGAAGCTCCGACTCGTGATGATGCGAGTTCGCATCTCGTGGATGAGATCGAACATGTCATCCTCGGTGGGGAAGCCGGCCTCAGCTATCCCGTAGTGTTCCAGCGCGCCGGGTGTGCTCCCGCCGCTCTGATCAAGCGCGGCGATGAAGCCCTTCCCGACTCGCAGCCTCTCCAACTGCTCTTCGTTCATCCTGCGTGATTCTGGTCGACACCACGGGTCAAGGTCCTGTGTCGCCGCAAAGGACCCCGATCTCGGATGACCTTTACGTACGGTGGCCGACGGGGCCGACTTTTGCTCCGAGGGCACTACGCGGTGAGAAAGTCGTAGACGGCTGATGCGAACTCGTCAGGCTTGGTGCTGTGCACATGGTGGCCGGCCTCGATCGTTACAAGTCGTGCGTCCGGGATCCGACTCACCATGTCCGCCAACTCTCCCTGATCGATGAAGCTGTCGCTGCCGCCTCCGACGACGAGTGTGGGGGCGGTGATGTTGGGGAGGTCGGTCCACCATCCAGGGTCTGGGTTGTTGAGTTGGTGGATGATCGGGCCGAGTACCGCCCAGTCGAACAGCACTGGTTCGGGAGCCTCGGGAGGTGGCGCCGAAACCTGCTCTCGACCTGAGGGGGGCGGGGTGTCTTCGAGCACCAGGCGGTCAAGTCGGCTCGGCCATCGTTCGGCGAACAGAATTGCGACCGTGGCTCCCATGGAGTGTCCGATCAGGTGGAACCGGGAGAGTCGGAGGGCATCGGCGAAGTCCCGAACGTCATCTCGCATCAACTCAAGCGAGTAACTGGCAGGTCGGCTACTGCCGCCGTGCCCCCGCAAGTCCAGGGCGATCATCCGGTACGTGTCCCCAAGCCGCTCGATGATTGGCTGCCAGTCACTGGACGACCTGCGCATGGCATGCAGAAGGAGAATCACTTCCTTGCCGCCGCCGGTGTCGACATAGGAGAAGGGACCCGCCCGGAGCTCAACTTCCATCGGCTCAATCCTGACAGATGCCGCCCCCGATTGGGGCACAGCCTCTGATGACATTTACGTACGCTCGCCGAGGGGAGGGTTTACTCACCCTGGCCTGCGAATGCGCCAGAACTCGGAGTCGAGGCCCAATTCGTCGAGGATGCGCTGGCCTTGTTCCGGCGTGCGGGGATGCCAGTTCGGGGAGATCCGGTCACTCCACCAGGCATGGGCGAGTTCGTTCAATGTGGAGACCGGGATGGTGGCTCCTGGAGTTCGTCCTCCCAGCCATCGGCCGATGTGTTCTTCCGACCGGAAGAGGTTCATCGTGCTTCAGGTGAATGCGATCTCGTCCCACCACGACGAGGCAGGGACAAGGCAGTGGAACCACAACGTATCGTTGTCGGGACGCCCGGCCTTCACTTCGATTTCGATCGGGTCGCCACAATCAGGACAAGACGCCTCAATGTGACCGTCTGCGTGGAGCGCGGCGAGGACTCCGAACGCATCCCAGGCGCAGTTGGCATACCACCATCGACCGTCTGCATGTACTCGGTAGGCGGTGGGTACCGCCGAGAATGGGTTGGCCATGCGGATCTCGTCCGCCTTGTCCTGGAGTACCAACGCATGGTCGGCATGAAGCCGCCGCCAGCCGGCTACAACCTCCTCTGGCGTCCGGTTCAACTTTTCGGCGACATCGCTCACCGTCGGAGCTCTGCCGAGCTCGACGAACAATCCGTAGGTGGTGTTCCGAAGGGAGCGGTCATCCTCGTTCATCTCACGATGTTGGCACAGCCGGAAGGCACACGAACGCGGAACCAATCGCCGCGCGGCCGAGCGAGCGAGGCCCTCTTACGTCTTCCCGTAGACCGGGACCATCGCGCCGTTGATCACACCGGAGGTGGGCGATACGAGGAACTCGATGACGGCGGCGATCTCCTCGGGGGTGGGCCAGTCGACGTAGTTGGCAAATGGCACCACCTCGCGAAAGGCGGGCGTGTCGATGAGTGAGGGGAGCACCACGTTGGCGGTCACCTCCGAGTCGCTCACCTCTTCGGCGATGGTGCGCACCAGGGCGATGACCCCGGCCTTGGCCACGTTGTACATGGCCTGACCGGCGGGTGGATCTACTGCCGATCGACTTCCGATCATCAGGATCCGTCCCCAATCGGCATCGCGCAGGTACGGGAGGGTGGCGCGGACTGCGTTGAATGAGGTGCGGAGGTTCAGGTCGATCATTCGATCGAAGCGGACGTCGTCGGTCTCCTCTACGTCGCGGCCTCCGGCCCAACCGCCCACCAGACAGGCGAGCACGTTGATCTGGCCGAAGGTCGACGCCACCTCTTTGATGAAGCTGTTGACGCTCTCAGAGTCGGTGCAGTCGACTCGCTTCAACAGCAGCCGGTCCTCCGGCATCCGTAGAAACTCCTCGACCTCGTTGGCTTCCTGCGGGACGAGATAGGTGATGGCCAGCCGATGACCCGAGGCGGCGAGCCGATGCGCCACCTGTCGGCCCAACCCTCCGGTCCCCCCGGTGATTACGGCAACGGCGTCCTGAGTGGTTTGAGTCTCCTTCACCGGGTTCATGGTAAAGCAAGTCGCTACCCGCTACCCGCTTCCCGCTACCGGCTCAAGGCCAGGAGTCCACCCGCACTCCTACCGGCTCCAGTTCCCGGATCATCGCCTCGGCCGGGACTGCCCCGTCCATGGTCACCGCCCCGCGGGTGTCGACCTCGCCGGTGAGGAGTAGGTGAGCGAGGGCGGTGGCGGGGAACGCGGTGGTGCGGGCAAGGGCGGAGAAGGTTCCGTCGTGTCGGTCGTCGACCTGGTACCCCACGGTACGGCGCTTGCCGTCCCGGGTGGCGGTGGCCCAGACCCGCACCAGGACCACATCGTCGGCGCCGCTGGGAAGGTGTCGACGGAGCGCCTCGAGCAGCACGGTGCGCGGGGCGATCCCGGAGTCTGGCTGGGGTTCCTCGGAGAACAGACCTACTTCACGCATCGCCCGTAGCGGGTTGGCGTGGCCGGGGAAGCGGAGGGTCTTGTAGTCGAGTTCAGTCACCTGTCCCTCCCACATGCGGGGGAGAGACGACGAACCACCGGCGGTGTGAAACGCTTCGAGCGGCCCCCAGCCCGGCCAGGCGACATCCTCGGTCTCGGTTAGGGGTTCGACGGTGGCGTACTTGCCGCCGGCGAGGATCTCGCAGGGCTCGTCGTACTCGTTGACCAGACCGGCGGGATTGAATGCCAGCTGGTAGCCGAGGGCGCCGGTGGGGACCGCGGGGAGCGCCCCCACCCGAAGCCGGACCTCGTCGATCGGGCCGTCACCGAGCGCCTCGACCGCGCCCACGGCGAGCACGTTGGCCATTCCGGGGGCAAGGCCGCAGTCGGGGACCACGCCGACTCCGGCCCGGCGAGCGGCGGCGTCAAGCGTCAGCTGGCGGCCGACGATGGTTGGGTTCCCTCCGAAGTCGAGGTAGTGCGTTTCCGAATCGATCGCGGTTCGGGCGACTTCGAAGCCGAGGGCATACGGAACCGCGGACACCACGAGCTCGACCCCTTCGAGGAAGGCCCTCAGCGCCGTAGGATCGGTCGCATCGAGGATCGATCCGGTGGCTCCGGACACCGTGGCGGCTTGATCGACTGCGGTTCGGTCGACGTCGGCGATCACAACCGAGTGGCCGCGGCGGACCATGTCCCACGCCGCGGCCCGGCCGACGATTCCTGCACCCAAGACTGCGATCTGGCTCATGCGCTCAGGATAGGAAGCGGCGCAGCCATTCCCCGGAGGGGAGCCGCGCGACCGAGTGGAGGTCCGACAGGGTGTCGATCTCGAGGGCGGTGCCGGGGCGGATCACCACCTCGACCTCGCAGTCGGCCGCCACCGCCAGGTGCCGGTGGAACGATGCCGGCCCGTAGCGGAAGTCGAAGTGCCCCGTGGCCCCCAACAAGTTGGTGCCACCATCCCGGGACGGGGCGAGGACGACTCCGCCCCGCGCCAGCAAGTGACCGACGTGGGCAATGTCCTCTGCCGAGAGAAGTGGAAGGTCGCCGTGGACGACGAGCCACGGGCCGCCTCCGGCCTGGGCGGCTCCGTGGGCGGCCGCAGCATCGAGACTTTCACCCGAGGTCTCGACCAGCACGTCCGCCCCGAACGCAGCCGCCCAGGCGCGCATGCCCTCAGAACCGGTGACGACGAGGGGAGTCAGCCCTCCGTCCCGACACGCGATGATCACGTGCTCGGCAACTGCCTGGGTGAGCGACGACCGATTCTCCGGTGAAAGGTCGAGCCGCCCTTTCGCGTCGCGAAAGTCTTTGAGAGGAACGATGGCAAGCGGCCGGTGGGGCATGGCGGGGAGGGTAGATATCGGACGAAGCGTTACTACCAGCCCGGATTCCCGAAGGCGTGGCCGGCCGGAGGCCGCCCGGAGGCGGAAGGCGGAAGGCGGTGCGGCCTAGATTGGTCCGATGGCCCGCAAGACCAAGATCATCGCCACGCTGGGGCCGGCCAGTTCGTCACCCGAGGTGATCTCACGAATGGTGGCGGCGGGCATGGATGTCGCTCGTCTCAACTTCTCCCACGGCACCCACGAAACCCACGCGTCCCTGTTCGCCGCGGTGCGGGCAGCCGCCAAGGAGCAGGGTCGCACGGTGGCGGTGCTGCAGGACATCCAGGGTCCCCGGGTGCGGGTGGGCACGTTTCCCGGGGGCTCGATCGAGTTGCGGGCCGGGGACCGGGTTCGGCTCGAAGACGGCGTCGGCGAGTGCACCAAAGGAACGATCCTGGTGCAGCATCTCGCAGCCGTCTCTCCTCAGGAGGGCCAGCGGGTGCTGCTCGCCGATGGCATGGTCGTGCTCAACGTGCGCGATGTCGACAAGACCGGGGTCGTCGCCGAGGTGATCGAGGGCGGCACCCTCTCGGACCACAAAGGGGTGGCGTTCCCCGGGGCGGGGGCCGGCCTGCCCGTGATCACCGAAAAAGACGAGCTGGACCTGGCGTTCGGCCGTGAACTGGGGGTCGACCTCCTCGCAGCCTCGTTCGTGACATCGGGTGCCGATATCCGGCAGGTGAAGGCCCTCGCCGGCGACACGCCGGTCATCGCCAAGATCGAGAGGGCCGCGGCCTATGCCAACCTCGACGAGATCGTGATTGCGGCCGACGGAGCGATGGTGGCCCGCGGCGACCTCGGGGTGGAGATCGGCTTCGAACCGTTGCCGCGGATTCAGAAGGAAATCATCGCCCGTACCAATGCCGTGGGGGGTGTATCGATCACCGCCACCGAAATGCTCGAGTCGATGACCTCGTCACCGCGCCCCACTCGCGCCGAGGTCACCGACGTCGCCAACGCGGTGCTCGACGGCACCGACGCGGTGATGCTTTCCGCCGAGACCGCCATCGGTAAATACCCCGTGCGGACGATCGAGGTGATGTCGGCGATCTGCCGCGAAGCCGAGGCGAGCCCGGGCTATCCGGCGGCGCCTGCCTTTGAGCTCGTCGGTGACAACCCCGTGCCGGCGGCGATCGCCGGTGCGGTCGCCGATACTGCGGCCAGCCTCCACCTCGACACCGTGGTGGCATTTACCGAAAGCGGGGACACAGCCCGGCTGGTCGCCCGCTACCGGCCGAACGCCCGGATCGTCGCCTTCACTTCGATTCCCACGGTGTGTAACCGGCTGGCGATCGTGTGGGGGGTGACCCCGCTGCTTTTCGGGCGGTTCGACACCACCGATGAGATGATCGCCGAGGCCGAGAGGATCCTCCTCGAGAAGGGCCTCGCCGTGGAAGGAGACCGCATCGCGATGGCGGCGGGCATTCCTCCCAACCAGCAAGCGGCCACGAACCTGCTCAAATTGCACGTAATCGGCAGTGAGTCGTCGGGCGTGCCGAGCGGTTCCCGGCCCACCTGATCGGGGGGGCGACGGGACCGCTTACGATCGACCAGCAATACGAAGGGGAGTCAAATGGGCCAGACCATCAAGGTGCTCGGTACGACGGTCCTCGACGGCGTCGCCATCATCGACACCGACCGGAGTATCACGGGTCAGGATGGGTCCAGCTACGCCTCTGCCGGTGACACCTCCGACGATTTCCCCGGACAGCTCGCTGCCCGCCTCTTCGAGGGGGTCGAGGGCGTGAACCATGTCTTCATAGCCTCGAACCAGGTGGTGGTGGGACGCGACGGCGGGTGGGATGGCGGCACCCTGTCGGCCGCGAGCGAAGTGGTGACCGAGTTCTTCGTGTTCTACGACGAGGCAGACCCCGCCTCCTGAGGCCCGGGTTCCCGATCCGTTACGGATCGGGTTCGTCGGGCGCCTCGTAGACGCGGAGGGTGACCACGACTTCACTGCCCGGGTCGAGCCAGGTTTCCGCCGGCACGCTCTGACTATGAACGGTGTTGTCGCGCTCAGGGTCGTCGGTCGGCACCGTGTTGTTGGCCACGCGCATCACGAGGCCCACGGCCTGCAACGCGTTGTTGGCCTGGTTGCGTGTGAGGTTTCGTAGGTCGGGCACCTGCTGGGGGCATTCGACCGATGCGTCGTACTGGATGTGATCGGGCGGCAACTCACATGGGTGGACCGCGATGATGATGGGGAAGGGGCGGTAGGTCCATGTCCACCTTTGCACCTTGGGTTCGCGGCCATCGGGGTAGGTGATGGTGCGGGTCACGGTCGCGGTGAATCCGGGGCTGCCGTCGTCGCGTTCTTCTTGCGAACCCGGAGGAACCGAGGTATCGGGCTCGAAGTACTCCACTGGATCGGTGAAGTTGGATCGTTCGGACACCTCCTCGGTGACAGTGATTCCCCCGTTGTCGCCGAAGAACTTCACGCTGACGCTGTCGCCGGTGTGTTCGGTCTTGATGTAGACCGCGGCTTCTGTGTTGTTGCGGAACTTCACGTCGGGGGTGGGGTAGCCGAGCGTCGCCTCCCGGACCATCGGGTACCGGGTGATGAAGAGGCTGTGGGGCGTGTGCTCCACGTCGTCGAGACCCGACCAGAACACCGCGTTGTAGATCGTGGTGGCGAACTGGCTGACGCCCCCGCCGACGTTGGCGGGGTGGTCGCAGCAGTACACGATGGGGCCGATGATCGCCCCGGCCACCCGGTATCCGTCGTCGAGGGTGCGCTGTCCAACGTGCTCGTTGAGCGAGAACACTTCCCCCGGCATCACGATTGCACCGTTCACTTCGTCGGCGATCCGATGGATGTTGACGATGCGGTTCTGGTTCTTGAAGTCGCCGCCAGCGGTGAAGAAGGTGGTGGCGGTGTAGAGGAGGTTGCGGATGCCGAGGGCTTCGGCATCGGCGGTCGTGAAGGACGGGGGAGTGCCCTCCCTGACCGGCAGGGGAGCCGTCCTGGTCACCGACGTGGCGGCGCGCATGATCGCGTCGGGAAGGGCGGGGTCGTCGACTTCCACCGCGTTGCTCCCCGGGAGGATCATCGGAATGTCGTCGGGGCGAATCACCACCTGGGCGTCGACCGGATCGGTCTCGACCTGGTCTCGGATGGGGTTGAGGTACTGCACCAGCGGCCCGATCTGGAAGAAGAGCTCGATCTCCGGGTCGTCTGCCGTGCCAACCAGGCGCGTCGCGATGGACGACGCGAGGACCTCGCGGGGGAAGGTGAGCGAGGTCTGCGGCACGATCTTGGCGAGGGTGACGGGCTGCGCGACCATGAGTTGGGCTCGTGACACGAGCAGGTCGATCTCGTCATTGGTGAGCACCGGGACACGAAACTCGGTTTGCGCCACTACCGCGTTGCGGCCGCCGAAGATCTCCGCCTCGATGAGGTCGGCGGTCGCTTCGAAGTTCAACCCGGTGCCCGACTTCGGGTAGACGGCGCTCACCTGGCCTGCCTCGACCACGATGCCACCCTCGGTGGACGGATCGGTGATGGCCTGCGCTTCCCAGGAGCGAAGGACGGCCATCAGGGCTTCCCGGTTATAGGTGGCAGGTACGTCGACGGCGCTGGTGGAGGAGCCGACAAGATTGCCGAGCCACCATTGCATGTCGCGAATCAGGCCACCGTCTCTCCCAACCTTCATCGCCTCCTCGACCACAGCCGCCTCGTCGATGTCGTAGCCGACGTCGGCGGGAACCAGGGTGAAAGTGGTGTTCTGCACCCGCACCGCGATCGGCTCGGCGCCGAGCGCGGCCTCGATACCGAGGATCGCCTGGCGGGCTTCGGACTCGGTAAGGCCGCCGACGGCGACGTCGCCGATCGTCACGCGGCCGAGAATCTCGCCCCCATCGCTGACCCGGTCCATGGCAAAGACGACACCGAGCCACATCCAGAGGATGACAAGCACGGCGGCAATGATCAGCGTGATCCGTAGGGGTGGTCGCATGGTTCCGATGCCGCGGGGGAATGCCGATTGTACCCGGGGTCGAAAACAGTCAACCCGAACCCGATGCGTGATCCAGGCGGTGTCTTCGGGACAGGATGGGTCGTGCTTGCTTCGCCCACCCCGGGGAAGGCAGTCCGAGGTGGATACCATCCGCAGCAGTGGCTCTCGACCCTCCCATTCGTTTCCCGGAGGTGCCTCCCGGCGAGGACCTCGTGATCTCGGCGACGACCTACGTGAGTTTCGAACGCTGTCCCGAACAGGCCGCCGGGAGGATGCGAGGGGTGTACGGCCCGGAGTCGAGGGTGTCGTTCGTCGGCGGGTTGGCCCACCGCATCTTCGCCCGGCACTTGAGCGGCGGCCCGATCGCGGCGGATGCGTTCGAGTCTGCCTGCCGCGAGGAGATCGGCGGCGGGATGAACCCCAAGCTGAGTGCGCTCGGGCTGAAGCCGAGTGCCCTCGCCGGGGTGATCGAAGAGGTCGGTCAGCTCTACGACCGCTTCAAGGCGATGGGCACCGAGGGTTTCGAGGGGGCGGAAGTGGATCTCGAAGCCACTCCTGCCGCAGGAGTCCTCCTACGGGGGAGGATCGATGCGGTGTTCGATGAAGGTGTCGCCGGTGTCCGTCTAGTGGACTGGAAGACGGGCGGCCTCGGTGACCCCGGCGTTCAGCTGGCGTTCTACGCCCTGCTGTGGGCGCTTGACCGGGGAGAGATCCCGGGCAAGGTCGAGGCCATCTCGGTAGGGAGCGGCGAGCGGGTCGACGAGGTGCCCACCCGGGCGGGGATCGAGGAGACGGCAGCCAGGACGGCGAATATGGTCGCGGTCCTGCGGGAGGCTTTCACCGACGGGCGCAGCCTCGACCGGGTGGCAGGCCCGTGGTGCCGCTGGTGTCCCCTGCTCGACGAATGCGCCGAGGGCCAGGCGACCACGAAGCTGTTGGAGTGAGTCAAGGGTCAAGAATCAAGAGCCAAGAGCCAAGAGCCAAGAATCAAGAGTCAAGGAGTGTGCTGACCGAATCTTGATTCTTGACTCTTGATTCTTGGATCTTGTCGAAGGGGTCGGCAGGCAGGGGGGCACTCGCTCCGGGAAGGGTGATCGTCGCCCCATCGAGCCTCGCTTCCAGCAGCTTTGACAAGCCCCGGGCCGCGTCCGGATCGAACTGGCTTCCGGCGCAGCGATTGATCTCTTCGACCGCCAGCGATGGGGGCAGCGCTGGCGCGTAGGGGCGATCGGAGGTGATCGCGTCGTAGGCATCGGCAACCTGCACGATGCGCACCGGCATCGGTATCGAGGTCAGGTCCACCCGATGCGGGTAACCCTCGCCGTCGAACCGCTCGTGGTGATACAGCACCGCCGCCGCCACATCCCGATGGGTGAGGTCGACGACGAGGCGGTGGCCCTCCTGCGGGTGATTGCGCACCACCTTCCATTCGGTGGAGTCGAGGCCGGCCGGTTTCCACAGGATGGCCTCAGGGATGCCGAGTTTGCCGACATCGTGGAGAAGGCCGCCGAGGTAGGCGCGGTCCACCTCGTCGGTGGTGCCGCCCAATTCGGCGGCGATGGCGGCCGCCATGTGGCCTGCGCGCAGTCCGTGGTCGGCGAGGGAACGATCGCGCAGCCGCATCACCTCCAACAGCTTCTGAGTCGCTGCCGATTCGGCGGTGTTGATGGTCGTCCCGGGAATCACAAGGCGCGATCTCCTGGGGTCTGGGACCCTGCAAGGTGGTCGGTGAGTTGTGACAGTTGGCGCCCCGTTGGTCGGCGGCGTCAGGTTACGACCGCGAGTCCCTGGAACCGTGGCTTTCCAGAAACGGCCGTTCAGGCGACCCGGTCCGCATCGAACACCGGGACCCGCTCGGGGTGGGGCAGGGCGACGATTGGCGCAGGCGACTTGACCGCCTGGCGTCCGAGGTGGTCGGCCATGCGGTTAATTGCCGGAAGAACCCGTGTGGCCGCATTCCCGACCGCCTGGTTGTACGCCTCCACTGCCCCACCGAGGGCTCGCCCCAGCTTGGTGAGGTGCTCGGCATGCTTGTCGAGGCGTCCGAGTAGTTCCCGGGTGTCTTCGAGAACCTCTCGCGTCGCCGCCTCCTGATTCACCGTGAGCGCGTGGTGCTTGAGGAGTTCGAGAACCAGCCCAAGGGTTCGGGGTGATGCCGGATGAACGCCCAGCGCGAGTGCCTCGGAACCGAGGTCGGGTACGGCGTCGAGTGCGGCCTCCCACGCGCCTTCGACCGGCAGGTACATGACCACCGGTGCAAAGGTGGTGCGAAGCCGCGACGGATAGTCGCGGCCCGACAGCTCCCTCACATGGCGGCGAACGGCGGTGGCATGGGCCTTCAGGTGGCCGGCGCGAGCGTCGTCGTCGCAATCGACGGCGCGTCGCAGGTCATCGAGGGGGGCCTTTGCGTCGATGACGATGGACCCGCCGTCGCCGAGATGGATGAGGGCATCGGGTCGGCCCCCGGGGAGTACCACCTGCGTGTCGAAGTCGAGGCCGTGCGCCAGGCCCGCCTTCTCGAGCAGCCGGCGGAGGGTGACCTCACCCCAGGTGCCGCGCCTGCCCGAGTCGTGGGTGAGCAGGTCGATGGCCGACCGGACCGTGGACGAGTCGCGGGCGCTGTTCTCGAACCCCATCTCCACCCGGCCCATCAGGCGACCGATATCGGAGTGGAGCGCCCGGATTTCTTCGGGGCTGACGGTCTCAGGCATCGGGGCGCGTCGCACCACGATGGCGAGGGCCAGCAAGATTCCGACGACCGCCACTGCGGCCACAACGGTCAGCGCCACGGTCACTCGATTCCTCCTGTTTGGGGCATGACCGCAACATATGTGTTGGGTGTGACAAGAACGCGATGCGCCTCGCTTTGCTTGGCCGCGATTGGCGATTGGCGATTGGGAAGAGGCCTCGCTTTGCTCGGCCGCGATGCGCAATGCGCGACGCGTCGGCAGGCTCCCGCGGATGGCGGATGGCGGTTGGCGGATGGCGGTTGGCGGAAGGCCGCAGGCCGTCCGGCTCTTTCCATGCCACAATCGCCGCATGCCCGACCACGCTCTGTCACCGGACCGGCTCGAGGGGATCGGCGAAGCCCTCGGCCAGGCCGACCTCTCGATTCTCGGTGAGCGGGCCGAACGACTTCGTCTCGACACCGGCCGGATGGTCACCGAATACCTCGTCCCCCGCCTGCGTGATCCCGACGGCGCCGTGGTGGTGGCGGTGGTGGGGGTGTCGGGCAGTGGCAAGTCGACCATCGTCAACTCGATCGCCCGCCGCCGTATCAGCGCCGAGGGCACTCGTCGCCCCACGACCACCGAGCCGGTGGCGTGGACCGGGTCGCGCCTTCCCCCAACGCTCGACGCGCTGCGGCGGCGACTGCCCGGCCGCCTCGTCGACACCCTGCGACCGCCACCCGAAGGCATCGTGCTGGTCGACACCCCGCCCCCTGGCGTGCTCGACGACGAGGGCGACTCGATCGCCGGGCAGATCCTCTCCGTCGCCGACGCCTGTCTATTGGTGGCCGGTTCGAGCCGATATGCAGACGCAGCCGGGATCGAGCTCGCCGACCGTGCCCGCGATCGGGGCATTCCCACCGTTTTCGTGCTGAACCGGGTGCCGGCAGGCACCGAACTGAGCTCGGTTCTGGTGGCCGACTACGCCGACAAGCTCGCCGGGCGTGGCCTGCTCGTGCGTCCGGACGCCGAACTCATCGTCACGATCACCGAGGGCCCGGTGTCGCCGGACGGCGGAGGACTTCCCGGTGAGTGGATTGCCGGGATCCGCAAGGAGTTGGAGGCACTCGTTGACCCATCGGCGCGATCAGCCTTGGTTCGGCAAGGTCTGGCGTCCGCCGAGAGTCGGCTGACCGTCTCGTTGTCACGACTGCGCGAGATGCTGATCTCGGCCGAGACCAGGCGCATCTCGCTGATCGACCCCGCCCGGATCGCGTATGGCCGCGCCGCCGCGGAAATGGTGCGCGACCTGCGGAGCGGCGCCTTTGCCGAGACGGGAACCGACCGCGAGGCGTTCGTGGCCGCGCTCTCGTCCGGGGCTGCCCGCCGTGCCGGCCGCGCCGCACGGACAGTGGCCGAGCGGTGGGAGGCTCTCGCATCCGATCGGCTCGACGCGGAGATGTTCGGGCACAGCCCGGAGATTCCCGCTGCGGCCCGAGAACGGCTCGAATGGTGGACGGCCGACCTGCCGAGCCTTGCCCAGGAGGTTTCGGGGCGGTCGGTCCGCCGCCGGAAGCGGGACCGATTGGTGGACACCATCCGCCGAGCCGCGGTCGATCCCCGTTTCAGGCCCGACCGCAAGGCGGCGCGCCTCCTCGATCGTCACCAGGGCATCGTCGTCGCCGCCCGCCGGCGTCTCGAAGAGGAGTTGAAGGGCATCATCTACGCCGACTCGATGCGGTTCCTCGAACGCGCCGGGGCGGGATCGCCCGATGGGCTGCTCGCCAAGATGACCGTCGCCGGGGGAGGCGAATGACCGACGTCGTGTCGATCGTCGACGGACTCGACCTTGTAGTCGGCTTGGCCCGAGATCACCTCCACCCTGACGACCTGCGGGCGGCGCGGACGTCGGCCCTTTCGGCCCGGAGCCGGGTGGGTCACCTCGGATCGACCTTGGTGCTTGCGCTGCTCGGGGGGACGGGGGCCGGCAAGTCGAGCCTGTTGAATGCGCTCGCCGGTCGGCGGGTGGCATCGGCGAGCGCGGTGCGCCCGCACACAACCGAGCCGCTGGCGTGGATTCCCCGTGACGCCGAGTCTTCGCTGCGCCTGCTACTCGACCGCCTCGAAATCGGCAATCGGGTCGCCCAGGATCGCTTTGCGGACCTCGCGGTCCTCGACATGATCGATGTCGACTCGATGATTCTCGCCCACCGTCGCCGGGTCGAAGAACTGCTCCCCGCGGTCGACGTGGGTGTCTGGGTCTTCGATCCGATCAAGTACGCCGACGCCGTGGTGCACAAGGACTTCATCGCTCCCAACGCCGGCGCCGCCGACCGGTTGATCTTCGTGCTCAATCAGATCGACACGGTGGCCGTCGATGAACGCGAGATGGTGCGGGCCCACCTGATCGAACTGCTGATCAACGACGGGATTTCTCATCCGGTCGTGTTCGAAGTCGCCGCCGCGCCGCCATCGGGCGAACCGATGGGCATCGAGGCGTTGGTCGAGCACCTCGGTGATCGACTCGACGAGAAGCAGGTTCATTTGGGACGAATCGTCGAGGACATTCGCCGGGCCACCCGGGCGTTGGCGGGTGCAACCGGTGTCACCAAGGGGGGTTCCCTCGACTTCGAGAAGCGCTGGGAGGGCTTCCGTGCCACCGCCGTCACCCAACTCGCCCTCCACGGGCCGACGGTGGCGGTCTATGAGGAGGCGCGACGGTCACTCGATCAGCTGATCCTCCGTCTCTCGGCAGATGCCGGCGGTCCGTTTGGTACACGGATCAGGCAGAGCTTCAGCCCTGCCCGACTCGATGCCGAGCTCCGAGGGGCAATCGAGACGATGGAAAGGGTCGTACCCCGAGAGCCCGGTGCGGCGGTGGTGCCGGAGCGGCAGGCGGCGGCGGCCGACATCCTCGACGTGGAATTCCAGGCCCGGATTGGGGCGCCGCTACGAGAGATCATCTGGGAGCGTGCTTCACTCTCGGCAGTGTTGGCCGGTCTCACGGTCGACGCATCCATGGCCGAATCCGAGATCCTGGCGGTGGCACCCGAATGACCGACTGGCTCGATTGGCCCTCCTACCGGCGCCTCGGGTCGCTGTTGCGGGCGCCGGAGGGAGGAGCGGCCGAGATCGGATCTCACGCCGCCACCGATCTCGCCGACTTCGTCGAGGCCCTCAACCGGTACGCCCCGGAGTGCTATCCCGCTGCCATCGAGGCGATCGCCGACGAGATCGTCGAACGGCAACCGGCGCTGGCGCCCCTCGTCGCGCTGGCGAACGCGGTCCTCCTGGCCATCGAGGATGGCCCGGCGGTGGTCGCCGCCGAGGCGCGTGGCTTCCAGAAGCGTCTCGCGGCATCGCTGGAGATTCTGTCGACCGTCGGGGCGGCGCTGATACCCGAAGGGGGGTCGGTGCTCACTTACGGAGGCTCCTCCTCGGTTCGGGCCGCGCTTGGAGTCGCTCGGGACAAGGGGATCAGGGTGGTCTGCTCAGCTTCTTCCGGCAGCGGTGAGGGCCACCTGATGGCCGCAGACCTGAACAGCACCGGCCTCACGGTCGAGGTCGTCGACGACTCGATGGTCCTCGAAGCCCTCTATGCCGTCGACCTGGTGCTCGTCGGTGCCAATGCTCTCGGCCCCGACGCCGCCGTGACCGTGGCCGGAACTGGCGCGCTGGCGAAGGAGGCATCAAACCGCGGGGTACATGCGGTCGTCCTCGCCAGCGCGGACAAGGCCTTGCCCACTCCCTTGTTCGACCGGGCCTCCGCCGCCGCCCTCGTCTCACCGATGCTCGAAGTGGTTCGGCTCGTGTCGTTCGATTCGATCGTGACGGAACTGGGCGTGCTCGACGCGGACGGAGTCAGGCGACTGGCCGACGCCAAGGTGGTTGCCGCCCGACTGGCGTGACCCGATCAGGCGACGACGAGCAGGCGCGACGGTTCCGGGGTCACCTCGAGCCGGGTGACTTTCCCGATCAGCTCGCCGTCGGCCTCCATCCACTCGGCCGGTTCGGCGTCGACGGTCATGCCTGAGAAGTTGGTCCACACCCGGACCCCGCGGACCCTGTCGACGGGTCGACGGCGGGCCGCTCGAACCACCAGGCTGAGCAGCCGGCCAGCGGTCACCCGGCGGATGCTCACCGCCACCGGCGGCGGCTCGCCCAGGCTGAGGTCGGTTCGACCCAGGTAGGTGAAGTCGTCGTGCACCTGGACGATCGCTGACACCGCATCAGTCGAACGCCCATCGACCGTCACCCGCAGCGTGGGGAGGCGGCGCCGGTAACCGCTGAGCACCGTGCGCACGGTGCTTCGCATGTAGTGGAGGGTGCCGGCACCCACCTTCTTGATCGGCTGCCGTTCGGATTCGCGGATCACCGCGGCATCGAAACCGATGCCGGCGGCGAAGGTGGCGAACCGGGTCGCCGGTCCGTCAGGCCCGATCGTGTCGAGCCGGACCGTCGGCAGGTGACGCGATCCTGTCGATCGGGCGATGGCCTCCGCCGCCAGCCGCGGCTTCGCCGGGAGCCCGAGAATTCGTCGAAGAACATTGGTGGTCCCGGCCGGCACCACCCCCAGCGCAGTGTTCGAGTCGATCAGTCCGTTGGCGACCTGATGGGCGACACCGTCGCCACCCATGGCGACGACGACGTCGTAACCCTCAGCCGCAGCCTCGGCGGCGGCGGCACGCGCCTCGTCGGCCCCGTCGGGCCAGATGGTGGTCACGATGAAGCCGGCCTGAAGGATCAACACCACCTCCCGGTGGAGTGAGGCGGTGAATCCCGAGGCGGCGGGGTTGGCGACCAGGACGAGGCGTCGCATCCGGCGAGCGTACCCCTCTGGCCGGGTGTCTACAGGAGGCCGGTACCCTCGGTCGGGTGAAGCGATACCGCAATCGGATCGAGGCCGGACTGATCCTCGCCGAGCTGCTGTCACACCACGCAGGCGAACGGCCGATCGTGCTGGGTGTCCCCCGCGGGGGTCTGCCGGTGGCTCGGCCCATCGCCGAGGCGCTAGGCGGCGAACTGGGGGTGGTCGTGGCCGGCAAGGTGGGCGCGCCCGGCAACCCGGAGTTCGCCATCGGGGCGGTCGCTCCCGATGGGGTGACCCTCATCGACGAGATAACCGTGAAACGCTTGGGCATCTCCGCGGCCCAACTGACCGCCGCGGTCGAGAAGGCCATGGCGAAGCTCCGGCAGCGAGAGGAGGCTTTCGGGGCCACCGACCTCGAGGTCGAGGGGCGTACCGTGATAGTGGTCGACGACGGAGTGGCCACCGGCGCCACCCTCCAGGCTGCTCTCCGCTATCTGCGCCGCCTCCGCCCTTCGGTTCTGGTGTGCGCCATCCCGGTAGGCCCGCCGTCCACGGTCGCCCGGCTCGGCGTCGAAGTCGACGAGATCGTCTGCCCTCGCCAACCCGAGCGATTCATGGCAGTGGGCGAGTGGTACGAGGAATTCGCCCAGGTGACCGACGACGAGGTAGAGGCGATCCTGGCGGGGTAGGCAGTCCCCAGTCTCCAGTCGCCAGTCTCCAGTCTCCAGCGAGAGCGTCCTCCTCCGCCGTCCTTCGGCGGGGGAGGTGGCATCGCCGTCCTCGGCGGTGACGGAGGGGGCAGCGGACCCTGCGAGCACTCCGGCGACTTTCTCAAGAACGGGTCCAGTCCTTCTCGAAGGGTCAGCTGCCCCCCTCCCCCTTCGGGTACTCCCCCCGGAAGCCGGGGTGAGACGCCGAGCGAGCGAGGCCTCATGTTTCGAGAGCGCGAAAATCGGGGAACCCCTTTCTGTCACACCCTCGTCATACGTTTAGAGACATGAAGAATCAGACCAGGCTCCTGCTCAGCGAACAGACACCGGTCGAGGCGTGGCTAGCTCGACTCGGCTTGAAGGCCATCGAGGTAGGCGCGTGCCCTGTCGCCGATTGCCCTTCCTGCCACCACGACCACGCCCAAGACCAAGCCGCCTGACGCTTCGGCTTGCGACGGCAAGGCGAGCGCCGCGCGTAAGGCCTGCTCCCTGATTCCTGCGTCCTGCTCCCTGCTTCCTGATGGCGGATGGCCCTCTTGCTGAAGGCGGAAGGCCCTCCTGCTGGTGACTGGAGACTGAAGGCTGTCTACCGTCGCCGGGTGCAACCCGCCTGGCGACCCGGACGACTGAGTGTCGCGTCGTGGACGGTCTACGACCTGGCGAACACCATCTTTGCCCTCGGGGTCGGCTCGCTGTTCTTCGCCGAATGGCTCACCGAGAACCAGGGCCGTCTCCCGCAGCTCCCGAGTTGGCTGAGTCGGGGGGATCCCGCCGACCTGGCTCTCACCCTGGCAGTCGACGCGGCGATGATCGTGGTCATCATCCTCGGTCCGTGGATCGGTGCTCGGAGCGACCACCGGGGCAGACGGATCCGATACCTGATCCCGATGACCGTGCTCGCGGTGATCCCCACGTTCTTTCTCGCGTCGGTCGACGTGGTCGGTTCGCTGGTCTTGTTCTCGATCGCCCTGGTCGGGGTCAACCTCGGCTCGGTCGTCTACGACGCGCTGCTTCCCGACGTATCGACTGCGGAGAACGTGGGTCGGGTCTCCGGCGCGGGGATTGCGATCGGATACCTGGGTTCGTTCATCGCGGTCGGGGTGGGCGCTCTGTTGCTCGACTCCGAGGGCCATGCCGCGGTGTTCAAGGTCCTCGCCGTGCTCTTTGCGCTCTTCGCCATCCCCACCTTCCTGTGGGTGCGCGAGCGGCCCCGGCCCCGACGAACAGGGGCGCCCCCTTCTCTCCGATCGAGTGCCCGACGGCTGGTTGCCTCGTGGCGTCTCGCCCGCACCTACGAAGGGGTCACCCGATTTCTGGTCGGCAGGTTCCTCTACACCGATGCGATCAACACCCTGATCGGCGGCTACCTGACGATCTACGCGAGGGAGGAACTGGACTTCACCTCCGGTGAACTGCAGGCGTTGCTGACGGTGGCGATCACCATGGCGATCGTCGGAGGGTACGGCGGGGGCCGCCTGGTGGACCGGCTAGGGCCTCGACGGATACTTCACGGTGTGCTCTACGCGTGGATGGTCGCCATGGTCATCGGAGTGGTGGCGGGCGCCGCCGGCAGCAAGGCACTCGCGTGGCCCCTGGGCGCGCTGGGCGGGCTCGCACTCGGGGCCACTTGGGCAGCCGATCGGGTGTACATGCAGCGGATCTCGCCGCCGAGCCACCTGGGGGAGTTCTACGGCTTGTACGCCACCGTTGGCCGATTCGCCACCCTCCTCGGCCCGCTCACCTGGGGCATCATCGTCACCGTGGCCGGCCTGCCGAGAGAAGTCGCCCTCGCCACCCTCATCCTCTTCCTCATCGCTGGACGAGTAGTCCTGCAAGGAGTAGACGACCACATCCGCGATTGGAGCGACCAGTCAATGGAGCCGATCGTGGATAGTCGATAGCCAGAGAGGTCCATGGCCAGAGTTGGCGTTGCGCGTCGCGCATTGCGTATCGCGGGCCGAGCGGAGCGAGGCCATTTGCGGGCCGAGCGCAGCGAGGCCGATACTGACCCCATGTTCCCGCCCTATTTCCCCGAGGCGTACTCCGACTTCTCCGACCCGGCAAAGAGGGCGGCGTATGAGCTCGCCCTGGCCGGGGTGGCGGCACGATTCGGGGCGTCGTACCCCCTGACCATCGGCGGCGAGGCGGTCGAAACGGGATCGACGATCACCAGCGTGAACCCGGCGCGCCCCGATGAGGTGGTCGGCACCGTCGCCGCCGCCGGGATCGACGAGGCGGGGCAGGCGCTTGGCGCAGCATGGGATGCGTTCCCCGGCTGGGCGTCGTGGTCCGCGGCGGATCGTGCTCGCTGCGGGGTGGCGCTCGCGGAGATCATGCGCCGCCATAAGTACGAGTTGGCCGCCATCGAGACCTTCGAGGCGGGCAAGAACTGGCTCGAGGCCGAGGCTGACGTCGCCGAGGCGATCGACTTCGTCGACTACTACGCCCGGCAGGCGGTGCGTCTCGCCGAGCCGCTGCCGGTGGTGCAGGTGCCTGGCGAGGAGAACGAGTCACACCTGATCCCGATGGGGGCGGGGGTGGCGATCCCGCCGTGGAACTTCCCCTTGGCGATCCTGGTGGGCATGGCAATAGGTCCGGTCCTCGCGGGCAACACCCTCGTGCTCAAGCCGGCGTCGAACACTCCGATCATCGGCGCCCGGTGGATGGAGATGGTCACCGAGGCGGGAATCCCGCCCGGGGTCATCAACTATGTGCCCGGCTCAGGCGGCGAGTTGGGCGACTTCCTCGTCGACCACCCGAAGACGCGATTCATCAACTTCACGGGATCGAAGGAGATTGGGCTACGGATCGCCGAGCGCTCCGCCAAGGTGCACCCGGGCCAGAAGTGGCTCAAGCGGGCCTACATGGAGATGGGCGGCAAGGACGCGATGGTCGTCGACGAGACGGCCGACCTGAAGGCCGCCGCCGCCGATGCGGTCCGGTCGGCCTTTGGGTTCCAGGGCCAGAAGTGCTCGGCGGCTTCTCGGCTGATCCTCGTCGACGCCATCCACGACGAGGTGCTCGACCTCGTGGTGGAAGGTGCAGCGGTGCTGGAGGTCGGGCCCCCGATGGAGAACCTCCCTGTGGGGCCTGTCATCTCCGCCGCCCAGCACAAGGCGATCCTCGGGGAGATCTCCAAGGGCATCAAGGAAGCGGAGGTCGTCGCCGGCGGGGCGGCGATCGACCGGGACGGCGGTTGGTACATCCAGCCGACGGTGTTCGCCGGCGTCGCCCCCGACGCCCGGCTCGCCCAGCACGAGATCTTCGGCCCGGTGCTCTCAGTGATCCGGGCAAGTGACTTTGACGAGGCCCTCGAGATCGCCAACGGCACCGAATTCGGCCTGACCGGCGGCCTCTACTCGAAGGACCGCACCCGGATCGAACGCGCCCGGCGTGAGTTCCATGTGGGCAACCTGTACATCAACCGGAAGATCACCGGCGCCCTGGTGGGGGTGCAGCCCTTCGGGGGATTCAACATGTCAGGCTCCAACGCCAAGGCGGGCGGGCCCGACTACCTCCGCCTGTTCATGGAGATGAAGTCGGCCACCGAGCGGTTGGTGACGTAAGAGCCAGGCCCTCCGCCTTCCGCCTTCCGCCTCCAGCAAGAGGGGGTCCAGGCTTCTTGTGGGGGGTTTGGTCTGGGCGCCCCCCTCCCCAAGGAACCCAGAGGGTTCCCGTACTCCCCCCTCCGGGGGTAGAGACACGATGGCCGCTCGTACGCGTCTGGCTGGTGGCTGTTGGCTGTCGGCCCTCCTACGGGCAGGTGGCGAAGGCCCCGGTGTCGATGATGACCGGCCCGCTGCTCGGTCGATACTCGTAGGTGGCCTCGTCGGTGGAGTTGGTGTCCTCGATGGTCACGTCGGCATCGGCATCGGTGCCGACGGGTCCCCCGATGAACACCCAGTAGTGGTTGTTGACCGAACAGCCGTTCAAGATCTTGATGATGAGGTTGTAGTTGTCCGCATCGAAGAAATAGAAGATGCCGGTGTCATCCTGACTCGTGATCAATCTCACCGGGTCGGTCGCTCCGCCCGTAGCGAATTTCACCTCGACTCGGAATCGGTCCCCGTTCAGGCACACGAGACCGCCGGCAGGCTCACAGATGCCGGGCTGGGCCGGGGGGAAATCGGCGACGGCCCATGCCCCGTCTGCTCCGATCTCGAAATTCTCGCCGCCCAGCACGTTGACGATCAGGCCGGGGCCGAGGTCCGTTACTTCGTCGGGCTCGGCCGGGATCAGCAGGGGCCGCGAGTAGAAGCCCGATTGGAATCCTGCATCGAGCACCTGGAATGCGGGGATGAACGGCGCGTCGGGGAGATCGCCCAGCTCGACGACGATGGTGCGTCCGGTGCGGATCACGATCTCGTCCTCGCCGAAGACGACTTCGGCGCCTTCACAACCGTCGGGCTTGATGTCAACGTGGCCGTTGGCGTACTGCGTCAGAAAGTCGGGGCTCCAAATGGTGAACCCGAGGCAGTCTCCCGGGAACTCGTCGGTGGCGCTGAATATCGCCTTGAGCGGGCTGCCGGTGACGAGGGCCATCGTCACCCCAAGGTCAGGGGCAGAATTGCTGGCGAAGTCCGCCATCTCCAGCGGATAGGGAACTACCGCGACGACTGCAACCGGGCCGCTGTCCGCGGTGGTGGTGGTCGCAGCGGCGGTGGTCGTCGGGGCGCCAGTGGTGGTCGTCTGGGTGCCGGCGGTCGTCCCCGGGGCTCCGGTCGTGGTGCTCGCCCCGCTGCCGCCGCAGGCCGCCAGGGCCAGTGCCAGTACTGCCGCTCTCGCTCGCATCTCCCCCCCGTCCGAGTGGGGGCGAAACCTAGTCCCACCGCCATGGGAGTGCGGTGATCAGCCGTGCCGGCACTAATGTCTTTACGGACGCCTGACCCCGTCCGGGGCGCCGAAGGGGCACACCATGATCGACCAGCAGCAGTCCGAACTGATCGCGTCCGTCGAACCCACGGTCGAGCGCCTCATGGCCGAGCACAAGGAACGCCGCGAGCACTGGTACGCCCACGAGTACGTCCCCTGGGAGAAGGGCCGCAACTTCGTCGCCGAGCCGTGGCAGGAGGCCGACGCTTCTCTCTCGCCCGAGGTTCGTACTTCCCTGGTTCTCAATCTGCTGACCGAAGACAACCTGCCCTATTACCACGCGGAGATCGCCTCCCACATGCCGGAGGGATCCGCCATGGGTCGCTGGACCCACATGTGGACATCCGAGGAGGCCCAGCATTCCATCGCCCTCCGCTCCTACCTTCTGACCTCGCGCAATTGCGACCCGAAACTGCTCGAGGACGACCGCCTGCTCACGATGGAGGCCGGGCACAGCACCGGCTTCCCAGACCCGGCGGCGATCTTCGTGTACACCTCGGCCCAAGAGTTGGCCACCCGGGTGAGCCATCGCAATGCCGGAAAGCTCGCCGACGACGAGGTGGCCTACGGGATCATGGCGCGGATCGCCACCGACGAGAACCACCACTTCCTGTTCTACCGCGGGGTGACCGAGGCTCTACTCGAGGCCGATCCGGAGACCATGCTCGATGCCATGTATCGGGTGTTCACCAACTTCGCGATGCCAGGCATCGTGATCCCCGGGTTCGTGCGGCGGGCCGTAGAAATGGCACGGGCGGGGGTCTACAACCTTCGGATCCACCACGATCGAGTGCTGGTCCCGCTGATCCGTGACTGGGGGATCGAGAACCTCACCGGGCTGTCAGCCCGGGCACGTGAGCTGCAGGAGAAGGTCATCGAGTTCCCGGCGACCGTGCTTCGCAAGGCGGAGATCTTCGAGCGCCGCATGGGGATGGTTGCGACCTAAGGCGGCTCACCCCCTAGACCCCGTAGTTCGACACCCAGCGGGCGATGGCGATGAAGTGCACCGCGGCCGCCGCCACCACCAGCACATGGAACGCCTCGTGGTACGAGAAGACCCTTGGCCACAGCCGGGGTCGTCCCGTCACCAGGAACACCATCCCCACTGTGTAGAGCACGCCGCCCAGACCGATCATCAACAGCGCGGTCCACGGGAGCCGGCTCGACAGCGGTCCGAGGAGAAACACCGCCAGCCAGCCCTGAGTCGTCGACAACGCCACTGAAACCCAATGCCGCGGCGGCTTGGCGATGAACATGTAGAGCGCCCCGATGGCCACGAGGCCCCACTGGAGCCCCAGAATCGTCCATCGGGCCCAGTCCTCGAGGACGATCACCGCGATCGGTGTGAAGGTTCCCGCCACCAACACATAGATCATCGTGTGGTCGAGTTTCTGCATGCGCTTCTTCCACACATGGTCCCAGGGGATCGAGTGGTACAGCGAACTCGTGACGAACAGCGCGACCAGGCTGATCCCGAACGCCAGCAACGACAATTTCCGGGCCACGCCGTCAGGCGCATTGCTGGTGAGGGCGAGGGCTCCGATCAGCGCGGCGAGCGCCGCGGTCCCGTGAAGGAGGCCCCGAACCGGATGAGTCATTTTGCCGATTCGGGCGCGTTCGGACGGATCCACGACATGACGGTAACCGCTTTGGTGACTTTCTCGGCTCATGATCCTTGACTCTTCCACTCGCCGATGTAGGACATCTCCATGGGTGTTGTCGTCGTTTCGCTTCGAAGACTCTCGACTACTCGACCAGAGCAAGGATGTCGGCCACAATGAGTTCAGCTGCAGCGTCGATGTCGTAGCCCGCGGGCCAGGCCCTCACCAGCGGGCGGATGTCCTCGCGGAAGGCTGCTCGTTTCACCTTCTCGCGCAGGTTCAGCTCGGCACGACGTCTGGTGTACCCGTGGGGCCGGTAGGGGCCGAAGGCCTCGACGATCGATGACGCCGGCACGCCGAGCCGGGTCAGGGCTAGCCAGAGATCGAACAGGTCGCGCCCCTTCGAGCGCTGGAACAGAGCTCGAATCTTCGTGGCAATGACCTCATCGAGCATGAACGTGAGCACCTCGGCACCGCCGGTGAACCAGGAGGAGTCCACCTGGAACGGGATCTTGACGGGCGGGCGCGCCGGCGAGCGCTCGAAGGTGTTGACCTCGATCTTGATCCTCATTGGACCTGTCCCGGTTTCATAGTGCGCGCGCAGGAACATCTTGGGGTGCTCGGTGAGCCTCGTTCTCACCTCCATGCCGAGCCGCTTCCCGATCTGAGTAACGGCCCCAGTGAGCTCTCGGATCCCGCCGCTAGTGCTGCGGACGTAGTCGAGGTCCTCGCTGTAGCGCAGCGGCTCGGGGGCGTGGAGCTTGTGCATGCAGGTGCCACCTCGGAACACCAGTTCGTTGCCGAGGTAGTCGTCGTTGGCTATCTCGACGATGAGACGGGAGAGCAGCAGGTCTTGCTCGATCTGCTCGACGGTGGGCCACGGCACCGTGGTGCCCCATGCCGTGATCGCCGCTCGGGGGATCACGACGACTCTTCGTCCGGGTACTCGGCGATGATGACGTTCCAGCGCCGATCAAGCGTCCCAGATCGCCCATAGCCCGGATCGAGGGCCGTGGGTGTAGTCCGCGTGGACGCCAGGGGCAACAGCGGCTCAGTGTCCGCGGCCACGTTGACCTGCGCAGCCATGTAGTCGAGGAGCCACCCAGTTCGCTGAACAACGGAGGCCGGGTAGTCGCCGGCGACCTCGGCAAGACGAGGAACATCGACAACCTTCTCGGCCAGCATCTCTCCGATGATGGTGGCAACGTTGAACAAGGCTCCGCTCGCCTGGGGGAAGGACACGAGATCGAGAATGGTGGTTTCTCGAGTGGAGACACGCATCGTGCCGGTCGGGGTGTTGACGGCATCCACGGGACGATCCGAGGTGCGAACGGAGGTGATGAACTCGATACGGACCCGCCCGAACACCCGATCACGCAGCCGCGTTGGCGTCATCACCTGAAATACCTGAGGATGCTGATGGGCGAACCCGTACACCTCAGCCGCCGACAGCAAACAGACGTAGTAGTCGTGGCCGAGGTGACGCATCATCGGATCGACGAAATGGGCTGCCGGAACAGCACCCCAAGAGCGGAACTCGGGCGGGATGGCAACATACAATCCCTTCGTCGGGCTGAACAGGTGTCCTCGTCGGCGCGACTGGGCCAGCGAAGGCGCCACATGGGGTTTCGGGATGCTGAGCAGCTTGGCGGCCTCGCTTGTGGTCACCCAATGCCGACCACGGGCCAACAACCAGTCGGCTAGGTCGCGCGATCCAGGCGGCGTTCCCATGTCAGTCATGTACCGATACTAACCAGAACCTTTAGATTCGGTACATGACCGACGGACATTTCGCCCGGTGTCAGGCATCGGCATCTGGGGCAAGATCGATGGGCTCACTCACTTTGACTTGGTCTGCAGCGACACCATCCTGGGGCTTCCCGCTGAATCCTCGCGGAACGCCGGCCACCGCCTGACGCGTTCGCCCTGGTCCGAGCCATAGAGCCGCTCCTACCCGCCGATGTAGGACATCTCGACTTTCTGCCAGCCGCTGGTCGACTCAGACCTGATCTCCGAATAGCGGTCGCTGCGGGCCGTCCATACGCCGGCGATCGCGCTGTGTAGATCCTCGTCGGAAGCCCCTCCCCGCATCAGCGCCCGTAGGTCGTGGCCGCCGGTGGCGAACAGGCAGGTGAACAGGGACCCTTCCGCCGAGAGCCGGGCCCTGGTACAGGATCCGCAGAACGGTTGGGTGACGGAGGCGATCACCCCGAACTCGCCCGAACCGTCGAGGTAGCGGAAGCGGTTGGCGACCTCTCCCGGGTAGTTGGAAGCGATCGGCTCGAAGGGGGCATCGG
Organism: Acidimicrobiia bacterium; assembly: GCA_040878325.1. Classification (NCBI taxonomy): domain Bacteria; kingdom Bacillati; phylum Actinomycetota; class Acidimicrobiia; species Acidimicrobiia bacterium. The sequence continues at coordinate 4,280 of JBBDMM010000016.1, read as the reverse complement.
CGGCGATCGCCTGTTGGACCTCGGCGCTGGGTACCACGTCGTCCATGCGCCAGCCGTTCGTGTGGCCGACATCCATGTATTCGATGAACCGGACGATCCGTCCCGTCCCCCGGAAATGCCGGGCGATGTCGACGACCTCGTGATCATTGACACCTCGCTTGACCACCACGTTCACCTTCACCGGACCCAGGCCATGCGCCTCGGCGGCGTCCATGCCGGCGAGGACCCTTGCCACGGGAAACCCGACGTCGTTCATCGCCATGAAAGTGGCGTCCTCGAGCGAGTCCAGGCTCACGGTCACCCGGTCGAGTCCGGCGGCCGCCAGGGCCTCCGCCTTGCGCTCCAGCAACGAGCCGTTGGTGGTGAGCGTGAGATCCTCGACGCCGGGCACTTCGGCGAGCATGCCCACCAGCGTCTCGATGTCACGGCGTAGCAGCGGCTCGCCGCCGGTGAGCCGCACCTTGCGGACCCCCAACCCTGTGAACACCCGGGTGACCCGAACGATCTCCTCGAAGGAGAGCAGCAGGTCGCGGGCGAGGAACTCGTAGTCGCGGCCGAACACTTCCTTCGGCATGCAATAGGTGCATCGGAAGTTGCACCGATCCGTCACCGAGATCCGTAGATCCCGGAGCGGCCGTCCCAGAGTGTCGATGGGCTCCATCCCGAGGGACGGTAGTTGGAGTAGCAAGTAGCGAGAATCAAGCAGCAAGAAAGGGTCACACTTCTCTTCTTGCTACTTGCTACTTGCTACTTGATTCTTGCTACCCCTCGTATCGCCAACGGTCGTCTACGTTTCCGTAGGCGTCCAGCAGCATTGCCATGTCGCCGTCGTTGTTCCAGACGGGGCCATTGGCGCACCAGTAGAGCTCGCCGCTCCCGTCCTGTCCGCAGCCCGAGCGGATGATCACCCGGTCGCCCGTGCCGAGCACGAACCCGTCGGGGAAGCGGAAGCGGTGGGTGGACGACTCGTCGCGGATCCACCATCCCCCGAGGTCGGCTTCGGGCCCTTCATTGGAGACCACGGCGAATTCGCCGTTCTGGTTCTCGTCGTCGGGTCCGGGCGCGTCGAAGGACACCTCTGAGATGTGAACCTCGAGCGTGGCCGCGGGTCCGCATGCGGTCGGCGACCACAGCCCCAGCCGATCCTCGAAGGCGGCTTGCTCGGCAGCGGCGAAGTCGGGGTGCTCCGTTGCCAGGGCGATCGCCGCCCCCGCCTCCACCAACGCCAGGTTGATGTGTCGCCCGCCCGAATGAAGGTGGGCGAGGGTCCGTCCGAATTGGTCCGCACCGTCCTCGACGAGCGTGATCTCGTCCTCGAGCAGGTTCTGGAGGGCCGTGCGGGCTTCGTCGGCCCAACACTCGTCGACCTCCGGCGCGTTGATTCCCAGCAGTCGGACCTCCGTCGTCGCGCCGTCGACGACCACTCTCACCGAGTCGCCATCGAGCACCGCGGCAACTCTTGCGGAACGTCCCTCCGGTGTGGTCGGATCGGCGTCGACTGTTGGCGCACTGCATGCCGCGACGACGATCAGGACCGCTACCAGCGTCTTGAGCATCGTCCGACGCTAATAAACCTCTCCGATCGCTAAAGGAATCGCGCGGCGCTTGCCGATAGCGCACCCAGTCGGCGACAATGCCGGAGTAGACGAAGGAGCCACCCATAGGTCGTCAGGCCACCCACGGAATCCGCAATCTCCACCTTCTGGGGATCGCGTTCATCCTCGTCCTGGCTGCCTGCGGGGGATCGAGCGGCGATCCCGACGTGCAGGTGGCCACGTTGCGCGTCTTTGCCGGCAGCGTCGAGGTGGGGACCGACGGCCAGTTCGCGGCCGGTTCCGACGGACAGACGATTTCTGAAGGCGACACGGTGCGCACGGGTGCCGATGGGCGTGCCGCGATCGAGTACTTCGACGGGTCGGTGACCCGGCTCGACCACAACACCAATTTCACGATCGTGACTCTGCAGATACTGGACAACGACCAGGGGTCGACGGTCATCGAAGGCGACCAGGAATCCGGCAACACCTACAACCGGGTCACCGAACTGACCGATTCCGAGAGCCGCTTCGCGGTCGAAACCCCGACGGCGGTGGCCTCGGTGCAGGGAACGATCTACGCCGTCATCTTCAATGCCGACGGGTCGATCACCATCGCGGTGCTCGAGGGTTCAGTGGTGGTCACTTCAGGTGACGACGAGATCGAGGTGCCGGCGGGCTTCATGGTGACGATCGCCGCCGACGGCACCATCGGCGAGTTGGAGCCGATTCCCGACGAATTCTTGGGCAGTGATTGGATCCTGTTCAACCAATGTGACCTCGATGGACTGTCTGGTTGTGAGGAACCGCCCACCACAACCACCACGACTGTTCCTGCGACGACCACCACCGCGGCTACCACCACCACGGTGGCACCGACCACGACCACGACTACGAACCCGCCACCCCCACCGACCACGACTTCGACGACCGCGGCGACCACCACCACGACGATGGCCCCCACGACCACCACCACGACGATGCCGCCGATCTCCTACATCGTGATAGCGCCCGCGGAATTCACCATCGAAGCCGGCGAGTCCCGGAAGTACACCGCGGGGGCCTTCGATGCCGGGGACAACTTCCTGGGATTCGTGGATGCCGACTATGTCGCGTATCCGTTCTTCGGGGAGGGTCAGGGCGAGATCTTCGTTGCAAGTGGCGTTCCGCTGGCGGCGGCCTTCGGCGAAATCCAGCTCGGAGAGCCTTGCGACGGCGACTTCTGCGGCCCCACCACCGCCGGCATGTACGAGATCGTCGGCACCTACGAGGGCCACCAAGACTCGGCGTTCCTCGAGGTCGTGCCTGGCCCTGCGGAGGACATCGAGTTGTATCCGGAAGCAGTCAACGATCTTCCTTATTGCGAATCGCAATTCTTCAACGGCTTCATTGTCGATGACTACGGGAACGTGGTCGATACCAATCAGGACGTGACCTTCGCCGATGTCGACGAGGGAACCGATGACAACATCCTCTACGACGAGACCGGGCCGACCTTCGGGGCCAACGGGGGCGAGTTCGCGACAGAGATCTTCGGGAATATCGTCGGTCCCGTGCAATTGCAGGTGACCAGCGAGGACCTGGTGTCGAACATCGTCCCGTTCGATGTCGTGGAGGGGGGCTGCAACCTCGACGGGGCGGTCCCGCTGCGGCTGCCCGGTGGTGGTCCCGGCGGACCGGGCGTCGGCATCGTGCTCCTCGCGATCGCCGGCCTGGTGGCGGTGGGTTGGGCTTCGCGTCGCCGCCACGGGCTCGCCACCTGATTTCGAGATTTCGCGTTACTAATCCCTAGGAACCTGCCATAATCGCTCCTTCAAGGAGGGGCGGCGTTGCGCGGGGAAAGCACTCGTCTGGTTCGGCTTGTTCGATTCGCCAGTACGGCGCTGCTCGCCGTATTGCTCCTCTCCGCGTGCTTTGGCGGTGGGGGTGGGGACTCGGCGCCTACGGCAACCTTGAGGGTCTTCTCGGGCACCGTCGAAGTGAGCGTTGATGACACCACCTTCTCTGCGGGGTCTGAGGGCCAGATTCTCACCGAGGGTTCGACTGTGCGGACGGCTGCCGACGGCCGCGCCGCCATCGAATGGTTCGACGGTTCGGTGACCCGCCTCGACCACGACACCACTTTCAAGATCGTGACGATGGCGATCCTTGACAATGACGAGCAGTCGAAGGTGATCGAGGCCGAGCAGACCTCGGGCAACACCTACAACCGCGTCACCGAACTCACCGACGCGGCCAGCCGGTTCGACATCGAGACCCCGACCGCCACCGCGTCGGTTCAGGGAACGGTCTATGCAGTGATCCTCAACCCTGACGGGTCCACCACGGTCGCTGTGATCGAAGGCTCGGTAGGCGTGGGCGATACCGAAGTACCCGAAGGCTTCATGGTGACCATCGACGAGGATGGGAATGTCAGCGATCCCGTGCCGATTCCGGATGACCTGATCGATGACGAATGGATCGTCTACAACTGTGAACTCGACCAGGGTCCGCATTGCCCGGATGACGCGTCGACCACCACCACCACGGTGTTGGGCCCCGAGGAGCCGACGACAACTACGACTGTCGCCGCGACCACGACCACCGTGGCCGTGACGACCACTACCTCGGGCGGCGGGTCCGTCACAACCGCGGCTCCAACCACCACGACAACCATCTCAGGCCCGGACGAGCCGCCTACGACGACGACCACGGTGGCCCCAACGACGACCACGGTGGCCCCAACGACGACCACGGTGGCCCCAA
>JBBDMM010000015.1 GCA_040878325.1 Acidimicrobiia bacterium | reverse complement strand
GTCCTGATGGACATAGACCGTCTACAAACCGTCAACGATGTCCTGATGGTTCTCCAATAGGCGATACGCGATAGGAAGGAACGGGCTATCGCGTCCGCACGAGTTCACCGTTCCGTCGCCAATCGCCGGCCGAGCGAAGCGAGGCCTAAGACAGAACCGTCAGCAGGGTCCAGAAGGCGGCGGCGGCGATCACCACTCCGTCGAGATAGGAGAGGCTGCCCGGCGCGTGGCCGCCGGCGAAGAATCCCCCGGCCCTGACGAGCATGCCGAGATTCCGCCCCGCGACGAGCGCGATGGCGGCGGCGACTGCTCCGGCGATCGCGGCGAGCAAGTCGGGGGCCCAGAATGCCCCGGCCACCGCCCCGCCGAGGATGGCCCCGATGAGCATCGCCACCAGCGGGTCGACGATCGGCATCTCAGACCGGTCCGACAGCCAGGAAACGAAGACGGCAACCGCGGCGACGAATAGGAAGACCTGTGTCTCGTCATACGATCGCAAGCGGAGCATCACCAGGGCCGACGATCCCAGCGCGGACGACATCGCGATCATGGCCCCGGCCGTGATCGAATCGATCTCACGCAGCCGATAGGAGAAGACGCTCCACGTCAACGCGAGCAGCACCGCCCCGATGGTGGCCGCTGCCGCCCCGTTCGCTCCGAATCGATAGGTGGCAAGCGCCCCGCCCAGAGCGGCAGAGATCGCGGGGACCGATGCAACCGGGAGATCACGCCGCTCCGCCGCGGTGGTGATGTCGAAAGCCCAGACCCCTACGACCAACACCACCGTCACCGCGAACCACTGCAGCGAGACCGCGTTGGCCCCGAACAGCATGGCGGCCAGGATTCCGACGATGCCGATCTCGATGGCCATCGGAGAACGAACGAGCAGCGCCCCACCCGACACCGGGGGGATCGCCGCCACCTCCGAGTGCGCGGACACCGTGGCGTCGCGGCTCGCTCGCTCGCCGTCGACCCACACCTGTGCAGGCTCGAGGGCGCGTGCGAAGTCGGATCCGAATCGGGCGATTGCCCCTTCGAGCACCTCATCGACCGTGCCGCCGTCGACATCGACCGCGCCGATGCCGGCGATCTCCCGCAAGTTGGCGAACAGCCTGAGCCGCGCCATCAGCCTGCCGTCGCCTCGAAGACTCCCTGCATCACGACCTTCCCGTCGGGCCGAACCGTCTCGAAGTGATGACCGTCAGGGGTGTCCCAGACCCTGGTGGTCAGCTCGCTGCCGGGGAACACCACATCGGTGAATCGAACCTTGACACGGCGAACCCGGGCCGGGTCGGAACCGGCGCGATGCTCGACCAGGCCTCCGGTGACGAGGGACAGTGTGCCCAGACCGTGGTTGATGACGCCGGGAAGGCCCACCATCCGGGCAACCGACTCGTCGAGGTGAATCGGGTTGTGGTCGCCACCAGCGGCTGCGTACCTAGTGGGCATATCATCGGCCACCCGATTGACGAAGGAGACCGCCGGAGTCCCACGATCGGGAGCGGGCTCCTTGGTCGTTGCGGGCTGCTCCCGGCCGCTGCCTGCTCCGCGAACCACGATGGTGGCCCGCTGTTCGTTGACCTTCTCGCCGGCGACCGAGGTGGCGTCGACCCGAATCACGAACACCCCGTTGCGTCCCTTGTCCTCCACCGACTCGAGGGCGGGGGTGAACACCAGCGCGTCTCCCGGGCGAATCGGGCGATGGTGGACGATTTCCTCCTCGCCGTGGAGGATCATCAAGGGGTTCTCGACGTTGAGTTCCCGGTCGGTGGTGACGGCGCCCATGAGGGGGAAGCCGGGCACGACAGGGAATATCGGCGAAGCCACCTGGTCGGGCCCCTCGCCGTACCGGGGGTTCAGATCGCCCGAGGCGGCGGCGTAGGCCTGGATCTCTTCGCCGGTGATCGTCCGCTCGACCGGCTCGTAGATCTTCCCGCCGAGGGCGAAGTTGAGGGGCATCGGCAGGAGGGTACCGTGGCGATCCGGCGCTTCGACGCCCAGCGGGCCCCGATCACTGCCCGACGACGGTCCCGACACACTCGCCAAACCCGATCCGCGGCTGCCCGGCGCGCTCACACCATCCGCGCAGGATCACCGTGTCGCCGTCCTCGAGGAAGCGACGCTCGGAACCGTCCTCGAGCATGATCGGCTGCTCTCCACCCCAGGTCAGTTCGATCAGGCTGCCGTAACTCCCGGGATCGGGTCCCGACACGGTTCCCGACGCGTAGAGGTCGCCAGGGCGGACGTTCGTGCCGTTCACGGTGACATGGGCCAGTTGCTGCGCCATCGTCCAGTACATCCCCGCGAAGTTGGTGCGCGAGATCGATTGCGGAGCCGACATCGCCGCCGACTGGAGCAGCACCTCGAGCTCCAGATCGACCGCCCAATTGGCACCGGTACGCAAGTAGTCGAGCGGTTCAGGCTCCTGAGCCGGTGGCCTCGTCAGATATGGCTCCAACGCGTCGAGGGTTACCACCCATGGCGACACGCTGGTGGCGAACGACTTGCCCAGGAATGGACCGAGCGGCTGGTACTCCCACCGCTGGATGTCCCGGGCGCTCCAGTCGTTCACGAGCACGAGGCCGAAGATGTGTTCCCGCGCCTCGTCGATGGGAATCGGTCGGCCGAGTTCGTTGCCCGGCCCGGTGACGAACCCCACCTCCAGCTCGATGTCGAGAGACCTGGTCGGACCCTGAATTGGCGGCCCGTCGGCCGGTTTGAGCTGGCCGGCAGGTCGCATCACAGGCGTTCCGCTCACCACGACACTGCTCGCCCGACCGTGATAGCCGACCGGAAGATGACGCCAATTGGGCAGCAGTGGCTCCTGATCGGGCCGGAACATCTTCCCCAGGTTCGTGGCGTGCTCGACCGACGAGTAGAAGTCGACATAGTCGCCGGGCTCGAAGGGCAGCAGCATCTCGACCCGGTCCCTCCGGTGGAGGGCATCGGCGAGCGGAGCCCGGTCGGCGGAGAGCAGGGCGGTGATCTGCATCCTCGCCTCGGTCCAGACCCTCCGGCCCAGACCGAGGAACGGGCCGAGGGTTTCGGCGGCAAGGGCCTCGGCGGAGGACGCTGGAAGATGACCGGCAACCGCGCGTAGGTCGAGGACATGCTCACCGATGGCGACACCCACCCGCGAGCCCCCGCCTGCGTCGAACACGCCGTATGGCAGGTTCTCGACCGGAAAGTCGGATCGGTCCGCTGTCACGACGCCACCGGGAGCACGCCAAGGGCGGTGAGGTCCTCGACAGGCTCGTCGAAGGAACAGGATCCGTATGCCACGAACAGGCCCCTCCGGGCTGCCTGCAAGTCGGAGATGCCTGCCGTGGTGCCCCGCCAACGGATCCCGGTTCGATCGAACTGGAATGCACCCGGCTCATCGTCGGCGAGGACGGCGGCGATCGCGGCCGCGTCCTCGCCGCGGACGGCCAGGGCCGCACCAACCAGAAGATTGAGGAACCCGTGGTGAACGAACCCGGTGGCGGGGTCGAGGTGGCGAACCGGGTGATGCAACCCGGCGGTCGCCTTCATCGGGAGGGACCGATCGCGACAGCCGGCCAGAAACGCCGCCACCGCCTCCGGCGACGGGAAGTCGCCGGCCGCCAGCCCTCCGGTCCGCAGCTTCGCTCCCAGAATGCGACCGGAACTCTCACGGACCGCGACCAGCGCGTCGAAGGAACCGGCCAGATCGCCCGCCCAGGGGATTTCGAAGAACACCATGCGGTCCAGCATTGCCACCGCTCGCGCGGCCCAGCCGGCCAGGTCATCTGGAGGAACCTTGGTCTCCACCAATTCGATGGTGGCTCCGCCACTCAACTCGGTGTCGAAGGCCTCGATCGCGGCGACGTCGGCGTCGAGATCGGTGCCGGCGGCGATGGCCGAGAGCCGCCAGGCCGCCTCGCCCGACGCCATCGTCGGCATCAGCACGGCGGCGAGTTCTTCGAGGCGGCCGACGGGGCAGAGAAACCGCTCGACCATCCACGCATCACCGCCGGCGCGGGCCGCCCGATACTCCGCCACGGCATCCGCCATGCCGAGTGCGGCCGGCGGAAACAACCCGGCGTAGTCGATGAGCCCTCCCAACGCCGCCACCCGGGCGTCAGGTCGGGTGATGTCGAGCATCCAACAAGGCTAGGCAAGGAAGAATGGGCGATTGGCGATTCGCCGTAGAGGGGCGGTCCGTCCTAGGGGGTTCTCGCGATGCGCGATGCGCGATGCGCAACGCGTGAGCACCAATCGACGCGATCGGCGGTTTGCCGCATTGCGCATTGCGCTCCCCCCAATCGCGCACCAAGCGGCCCGAGACACGCGAGAATGGACCCACCAACTCCACGGAGCGACACCATGACCGAACACGACGCCACTCTCGAGCGGGCCAAGGACATGGCCAAGCGCGACGACTTCCCGCTCATGGGCTTCTCTCACCTCGAGTGGTGGGTGAGCAACGCCTTCCAAACCGCACAGTTCTTCCGGTCCCTCCTTGGATTCAGCATCGCGGGCTATCGCGGCCCGGAGACCGGTACCCGGGAGACTGCCTCCTACTTGCTGAGGCAGAACGACATCCATTTCGTCGTCACCGGCGCGATGACGCCTGATCATCCGGTGAGCGCCCACGTGCACCTGCACGGCCCCGGCGTGCACGACGTGGCCCTCCAGGTACCCGATGCCGAAGCCGCTTTCGAGTTGGCCGTCGATCGCGGGGCCGACCCCGAGTCGAAGCCCTTCGTCGTCGAGACCGACCGGGGCCGTACGGTCACCTCGGCGATCCAGGCCTACGGCGACACGGTCCACTCCTTCGTGGAGGGTGGCCGGGTCTTCCCCGACTTCGTGCCCCTCGAAGACGACATCGCCAATCCGATCGGCCTGCAGTTCATCGACCACGTGGTCGCCAATGTGGAATTGGGCAAGATGGACTACTGGGTCGAGTTCTACGAGCGGGTGTTCGGGTTCACCATGCTCCGCCACTTCGACGACGACGCCATCAGCACCAAGTACACCGCCCTCATGTCGAAAGTGATGTGGGATGGCACCGGGATCATCAAGCTGCCGATCAACGAGCCGGCCGAGGGCCTAAAGAAGTCACAGATCGACGAGTACCTGGAGTTCTATCGCGGAGCCGGAGTGCAGCACATCGCGATGCACACCGCCGATCTGCTGTCGACGGTGACCGAAGCATCGGCGAGGGGTCTCAAGACGCTCACCGTCCCGGCCACCTACTACGAAGACGTGTGGGCGCGGATGCCCGACATCGATGTCGACCGCAAACGAGTGGAGGCCCTGCAGATATTGCTCGACCAGGACGAGGGCGGATACCTTCTCCAGATCTTCACCCGGATGCTGCAGGACCGCCCGACGGTGTTCTTCGAGTTCATCGAGCGGCGTGGCGCCACCGGGTTCGGCAAGGGGAACTTCAAGGCCCTCTTCGAAGCCATCGAGCGCGAGCAGGCGCTTCGGGGCAACCTCTGACGTCAGTGGCACACATCTCTTGATCGAGATCGTCGAAGTCGGCCCCAGGGACGGCCTCCAGAGCGAGGATCTCGTCCTTCCCGTGCCCACCCGGGTCGACCTGATCCGGCGGCTCGAGGCCGCCGGCGCCACCAGGATCGAGACCGTCTCGTTCGCTCATCCCCGGCTCGTGCCGCAGATGGATGGCGCCGAGGCGATCTGCAGCGCTCTCGGTGAGCGGACGTTTTCGGCCATCGGCCTGGTGCTCAACGATCGCGGCCTCGAGCGGGCCATGGACACCGATCTCGATGAAGTGAACCTGGTGGCGTACGCCTCCGACGGCTACGCCCTGAAGAACAGCGATGCCGGTGCCGACGACCGCAACGCCGAGGCAGCCGTGCTCGCGGTCCAGGCGAAGGAAGCCGGCCTGCGGGTCTCGGTGACGATCTCGGTGGCATTCGGCGACCCGATCGACGGCCCGGTGTCGGCCGAGCGCGTGGCGGACATCGCCCGCGACCTGAACGAAGCGGGGGTCGACGAGATCGCCCTGGGCGACACGATCGGCGTCGCCGTCCCCTCGGAGGTGGCGCGCCTCCTGGCGATGGTGACGGCCGCGGTCCCGGAGACTCGCACCCGCTGCCACTTCCACAACACCCGCAATACCGGGTATGCGAACGCCTTTGCCGCGGTGGCTGCAGGAGTGCAGGCTCTCGACGCCTCGGTCGGCGGTTTCGGCGGCAGCCCGTTCTCCCCCGGCGCCGGCGGTAACATCGCCACCGAGGACCTTGCCTGGATGCTGCACCGCTCCGGCATTGACACGGGCCTCGACCCGAAACGCCTCGCCGAAACCGGCCAGTGGCTGGCGGAGCAACTGGGACACGAGGGCTCTAAGGCGATGCTCCCCAGGGCCGCCGCCTGGCCGAAGTAGATCGCGATACGCAATACGCGATACGAAGGAAGCTGGCGACCGCGTCCGTTAGGAACTCAGCCGTCCGTCGTATTGCGAATTGCGAATCGCGAATTGTTGGCCGAGCACAGCGAGGCCTACTCGATCGTCACCTCGAACGAGTCCTGAATCCGGTCGCCGTCGGGTTCGTCGAGAACGGTCAGATCTTCATCGGAGAGGGTGCCGTCCTGATCGAAGTCGATCCACAGCCTCACCCAGAGGACTGCGCTCTCGGTGAGCGCCTCTTCGAACTCGACCTCGAGGTCGGGGAACACTCCAGCCTGGATCAGGTCGGAAACCGTCAGCCGGGTGCCGGGCGCACCGTCGTCGTCGGACAGGATCTCGACGAATCCCGGGGCGGGGAACTGCACCGAGTCGAGGGTGATGCTGGTGCCATCGGACTCCTGGTCGAGCACGAACAGGTCGCCGGGGCTCCGGCTGAGAACAGTGATCACCGGGTTCTCGAGGGCGAGGGCGCCGGTGTCGCGCACTCCGATCTCATCGAGCCCGTCCTCTGGATCGAAGATCCCGTCCTGATCGCGGTCGATCCAGACGGCGACGAACACCGACTGGGTGGACGCCAGAGCCGGGTCGAGGTCGAACACCAGGCCCGTGGTGATCCCGGCGGGCAGCAGATCGGAGATGGCGAGGACCACGCCCGGCTCACCGCCCTCGCTCTGGTGGACCGCCACCCACCCCGGCGACGGCAGGCTCGCCGAGGCAACATCGAGAGTGGTTCCGTTGTTGGTTTGCGGATCGACGAAGACATCGGCCGGTGAGAGTGGCGCCAACAGAGTGAGCAGCGCGGTCGTGGTCGCCGGATCCCCGGCGGCCGTGGTGGCGATCTCGTCCACGAAAGAGTCTGGAGGCTCGTAGGTGAAGCGCTCGTCGCGGTCCATGTCGATGTGAACCGTCAAGTGCACCGTCGTCTCCTCAACGATCGGCAGAAAGAACGGCACCGGAACTCGCGAGATGACGCCGGTGCTGATCAGCTCGCTGATCCCGATGACCTCTCCGGGTGATCCACCGGCGTCCCGGCGTACCACCACAAACCCGGGGGAGGGCAATGACACCGATTCGACCAGCACCGACGACCCCTCGATCTGTTGGTCGAGGGCCACGATCTCGGCGGGCGCGGAAGGCGGCGGCGTGTCCTCTGGTGCTGCGGTGACGGTGGTGGTGGTGCCCGACGACTCGTAGGCGCACGCCGGAACGACGACCAGCGCCGCCGCGAGCAGCAGGGTGGGAAATCGGGACATCGCGCAGGAGGGTATACCCGGTTCGGGGCCAGGAGGCGCGTCCCGAAAGTCATCGGTCTGGCCGTACACTCGGCGTTCATGTCGCCGACCAAGAGAGCGCAGAGGGCCGTGGCCGTAGTCGGAGCGCTGCTCCTGGCCGTCGCCTGCGGAGGCAACGCCCCGGCTGACCCGGGCACAGCCGATGCAGGGCGAGGAGAATCCGCCTACCTGGTGGCTTGCGGTGCCTGCCACGGTTCCGCGGGAGAAGGCATCATCGGGCTGGGCAAGCCCCTGTCCCACTCCGACTTCATTGCAGGCCTGACCGATGAGGATCTTCTCGCGTTCATCGTCATGGGACGACCCACCACCGATCCGGAGAACACCAGCGGCATCGCCATGCCCCCCCGAGGCGGACGCACCAACCTCACCGACTCGGAGATCAGGGACATCATCGCCTACCTGAGAAGCCTTCAATAGTCCCCAGTCCCCAGTCCCCAGTCCCCAGTCGCCAGTCGCCAATAGCCAATAGCCAATCCAGTCCTTAACCTGTCTCAATGGCGACTCCTCCTACGCCTTTGCAGATCCCCTGTCTCGAATGCCAGGGGACGGCGAATCTGATGAGTTTTTCGCCGGATGAGGGGTTCGTTGCCGGTGATGTCGTCGCCTACGTCTGCGAAGACTGCGGCCATCGGTACGACCTCGTGGTGCCGGAGGATGAGGAGGCCGACGAAACCCCCTGACGCGGCAGCCGACCGGCCGATAGACTCCGCGGCACTTACAAGGGGGATCATCCGTGAAACGATGGCGCAACCTGTTGCTCGCCGTCGGTTTGATCATGTTGATTGGGGCCGCACCGTATGCGACAGCGCAAGGCGATCCGACCATCGATCTGTTCGAGTTCATTCCCGAGCAGTTCCGAGACGACTTCGAGGATCGCAACGGTGATGGCATTCCCGACTTCAAAGAGGTCCCCCCAGAGGGCATAGCCGGGATCTGGGACGATGCGGTCGGCGAAGTCGAGGATCAGGCCTTTCTCGATGCCGTCGGGTCGGATTCGTTCGACACCGACGACGAGGGGTCGAGCCTGACCGGACCCTGCAAGGGCGTTGTGATCTCGTACGACGCGGACGGCAGCTCGGTCGACGCGTTCATCGACCGGGGTGGACCCGATCCCCTGATCGACATCAACGGCAACCAGGCGATGACGAAGAGCAACCCCTTCGAGGTCGACACCCGGGGGACCCTGCTCTACTTCGGATCGAGCCAGCCCGCCACCTTCCACAACCACCGCTGGTACCTGAAGGCCGAAGGGATCTTCAAGGACGACGGCGGCGATCCGAACCCGCGGGACAAGAACCGCAATGCCGGGTCGGTCGACTTCGGGGCGCTACTCCCCTTCCCCTTCACCGCGCTGGTGGTGGCTGAAGGCGCGTGGGTCGACGAGTGGGGCCCAACCGAACTGCCCGATCAGGCGACCTATCCCGAACCCAACTGCATCGGACGAGGCTGGGTGAAGTTCGTGGGGCCGAACCCATTCCTCACCCCGCCGGGAATCCTGGCAACCTTGTTCGCCGCGGCCGGGTTCACCGGTGTGTTGTTCAACGCACGGCCGGCGCTGTCATGGAGGGAGGGCTGATGAACAGCGACACCGTATTGCATCGGCATCCCATACGAGGAGCGCTTTGGGGATTGCTGATGGGCTTCGGCGGGATCCTCCTGCTGATGGTCCTCAGCATCGTCCGGCTCGACATTCCCACAGCCATCATCTACACGGTGGCGGGGGCGGCGTTCGGCCTCCTCTGGGGCCTGTTCGCCCCGGCGAAGAAGCCCAAAGGCCCTGCACCGATGAGAGCCGGCGCCGCCCCGGCGGCCCCGCCAGCCCCGGCGACACCGGCGACGCCCGCCGAACCGGCACGGCCGGCGACCGCGGCGATGCCCGCGGAGCTGCCGGTCGAGGAGGAGGGCGACGAGTAGGCGGTTCGCAAGTCGAGTGGGGGGGTTAGCGACCTATTCGCTAACCCCCTGAGCCTCTAACGTCACGGGGCGGGCACCAAGCCCGCCCCGTTTCATGTCGTACTCCTATTACGCCCCTGCCCCGAAGAGTTCCGGCGCCCGCACGGCCTCGGTGCTGCTCGGCGTGCCGGCCGCGGTCCTGGTCGGGATCCTCGCCTGGCTGAGATCCGGAAGCGCGGTCTGGGGGCTGGTTCTCGGCGGTCTGACCTTCGCGGTCGCCATGTATTCGGCGTTTGCCGCGACCCGCGGCCCGTCGATCTTCATCGCCCTCCTCATGCTCGCATTGGTGGTGGGGAGCATCTACTACGGGGTGAGCCATGCGCTGGAGATCTATCGCGCCATCTCTACGACCGAGGGACCGGTCGACGAGGCCGACCCCAATTCGGTTGCCTCCGCCGAAGCCGCCATCGCCGTGGCGAACGCCCAGAACGGCTTCCGGATCGTTCTCACCGAAGAGGAGACCGGCGCCTACCTGCAGAAGGGTCTGGGCGAGATCGCCAACAACCCGATTCGAAGGATCGAAGTAGACATCGAGGACCCCGCCACCGGCGACGACGAGTCGGGCACCCTCTCCATCGTCGGATTCTTCAAGAGCGGTGGGATTGAGTTCAGCGGCACGGTCGGCTTCCACCTCGACGCCGGCGCCATCCGGGTGGAAGTGACTCACCTCGAGGTGGGCGATCTCGACCTCCCCGGAATCGGCCGCGACGCCATCGAGGACATCCTCGCCGAAGTGGCGGATCTCAACGACGTGCTGGTCGGCCTCAACGCCGATGTCCAATCGATCACCCTCGGCAACGACCAGATCGTGGTCACCGGCTCCCATGGCGGTGGCGCCACGATCACCTCCGCAGCGCTGTTGACTGCTCTCGCCGATCAGGCAGCCGGCCTGGGATCGGGGGTCGAGCCTCCCGACCAGCGACTGGGACCAGGCGAAGTGAATGGCACCCTCTTCCCCGGGGTTCCCGTGGTAGTCGCTCTCGGTGACTCGTTGGCCGCCAATGTCGGCGTCGACGAGCCGCGAAGGGGATATGTCTCGAGGGTCCACGCCGAACTGCAGCGGCGCGACGCCCGTACCCTCGGGCTGCGGAACTTTGGCGTCTCCGGGGAGACGACGGGCACCATGATCCGCGGAGGCCAGCTCGACGCCGCGATCGCATACATCGAGACGGTGGACGTCGCCTATGTGATGATCGACATCGGTGCCAATGACCTCCTCGGCCACCTCGGCTCGGACGATTGCTCCGACGACATCGACTCCCCCGACTGTTCGGCCAGACTCGATGCCGCATTCACCACCTACGAGGCGAATCTGTCGGTGATCCTCGAACGCCTGGCGGCCGCCGCCCCCGACGTGCCGGTGGTGTACCTCACCGCCTACAACCCGTTCAGCCTCGGCCTGGCGGGCGGCGTCGGCTTCGAGGGTCGGAGCGACCAGATCGTCGCCGCGTTCAACGCACTCGGCACCCGGGTGGCTGAGAACCTCGGCGTGATCGTCGCCGACGGGTTCACGCCGATGCGCGGGACGACGGCAGCCACCACCCACATGCTGGACGCCGAACCGGACATTCACCCCAAGTCGGTCGGATACGGCATTCTCGCCTGGGCCATCATCGAGGCGCTCGCCGCAGCCTGACGCGTGGCTGTTCACTGGTCGGGGTACGCTCGCGCCGTCACAAGGAGAGCCGAGATGAAGTTCCGCCGGCTGCTCGCAGCCACCCTGTCGGTCGTCGTGTTGGCGTCGGCGTGCGGCGACGATGGAGGCGGCAGCGAGTTCAGCGAGGACTTTCGCCGGCTCTTCATGGAGAACTGCACTGATGATGAATCTGAGGAGTTCTGCATCTGCTACCTCGGCGAACTCGAAGACCGATTCACCCAGGAAGAGATCATGTCGCTGGCGATCGAAGGGACGGACGAGCCACCGCCGGAGTTCTTCGAAGCGAGCTTCGCTTGCGCCCAGTTTCTCGATGGCTGACGAAGCGTCCGGGGCCCGACACTTCAACGCGAAATCTCCCTAGTGCGCGGAGTTGCCCCGAGTGGGGCGCACCGCTACAACAGTCTCACGCCGGTTTCTTCCCCCCGGCGACTTCCCCCGTCGCAGTGGTTGCTTGACGGGATGACACGCGTGTAATTACAGTGGTGGGTCCACATCAAGTAGTGGTCCTTCACTTCCTCGACCACCACATCTTGTGGCTGTGGACAAGTCGACCCTTGCGGTCACGGTCCCCAGACGAACGGAAGCGGCGCACGAAGCGCACCAGGACAGGGAGGTCCTCATGGGTGACGGGCTCAGAATCAGCCGCTACTTCACGGATGCGGGAACCGATCCGTTCGACACGGCCGAGTGGAGCACCCGAACCTCCCGGATTGCGAATCCCGACGGATCGGTGGTCTTCGAGATGAAGGACGCCGAGGTTCCGGCCACCTGGTCGCAGGTCGCAGCCGACATCATGGTGTCGAAGTACTTTCGTAAGGCAGGGGTTCCGCAGCGCGACGAAGCGGGCGACCTGATTGTCGACGACGACGGCAACCCGGCGCGCGCGCGCGCGCGCAGCGCCCGCCAGGTGATCGGCCGTCTCTCCTCCACCTGGCGGATGTGGGGTGAGCAGTACGGCTACTTCGCCACCGAGGCCGACGCCCAGGCTTTCGAGGACGAACTCGCGTTCATGCTCGTCCACCAGATCGCCGCCCCCAACAGCCCGCAGTGGTTCAACACCGGGCTCAACCACGCCTACGGGATCACCGGGCCGGCGCAGGGCTTCTGGTTCGTCGACGAGGCGACCGGTCAGGTCGTTCCCTCCGACGACTCCTACACCCGTCCCGCTCCACACGCCTGTTTCATCCAGTCGGTGAACGACGATCTGGTGAACGAGGGCGGGATCATGGACCTCTGGACCCGCGAGGCCCGGCTGTTCAAGTTCGGCTCGGGCACCGGCACCAACTTCTCGAGCCTGCGCGCCGAGAACGAGACCCTCTCCGGTGGCGGCAAATCGTCCGGAGTCATGTCGTTCCTCAAGATCGGCGACCGCGCCGCCGGAGCCATCAAGTCGGGTGGCACCACCCGCCGCGCCGCCAAGATGGTCATCCTCGACATCGACCACCCCGACATCGAGCTCTTCATCAACTGGAAGAAGATCGAGGAAGAGAAGGTGCGCGCCCTGATCGCCGCCGGCTACCCCTCCGACTTCAACGGCGAGGCGTACCAGACGGTCTCGGGCCAGAACTCCAACAACTCCGTCCGGGTAAGCGAGGAGTTCATCCGGGCGGTGGCTGAGGATGGTGACTGGGAGCTGACCGCGCGTATCGACGGGCATGTCATGAAGACGATGAAGGCCCGCGACCTGTGGCGTCAGATCGCCGAGGCCGCCTGGGCGTGCGCCGACCCCGGGGTGCAGTTCGACACCACCATCAACCAATGGCACACCTGCCCCGCAGGCGGGCCCATCCGGGCGTCGAATCCCTGCTCGGAGTACATGTTCATAGACAACACGGCCTGCAACCTGGCGAGCCTCAACCTGGTGACGTTCTACGACGACGAGACCGGGGCATTCGACATCGAGGGCTACAAGCACGCCATCCGGCTGTGGACGATGGTGCTCGAGATCTCGGTCACCATGGCCCACTTCCCGTCGCAGGAGATCGCCCAGGGGTCGTACGACTACCGCACGCTCGGGCTGGGCTTCGCCAACCTGGGATCGCTGTTGATGCGCCAGGGCATCCCCTACGACTCGGACGAGGGCAGGGCGATCACGGGTGCGCTCACCGCGGTCCTCACAGGCGACGCCTACGCGGCGTCGGCGGAGATGGCGGCGGTGCTGAGCCCATTCCCCCGGTTCTCCGAGAACCGCGAGTCGATGCTCCGGGTGATGCGCAACCATCGCCGGGCCGCATACAACGCCGACCCGTCCGAGTACGACGGTGTCACTCACCGCGTCGTCGGCATCGACCCCGACCTGTGCCCCGACCATCTGTTGGCCGCCGCCCGCGAGTCCTGGGACCACGCGGTGGCGATGGGTGAGGAGTATGGCTACCGCAATGCCCAGGCCACCGTGCTGGCACCGACCGGGACCATCGGCTTGCTGATGGATTGCGACACCACCGGGGTCGAGCCCGACTTCGCTTTGGTCAAGTTCAAGAAGCTGGCCGGAGGCGGCTACTTCAAGATCGCCAACCAGTCGATCGATCCGGCGCTCCGCCGCCTCGGTTACGACGAGGAGCAGCGGCGCGAGATCGTCGACTACGTAGTGGGCACCATGACCCTCGACGGAACCCCCCATGTGAACCGGGAGTCGCTGAGCGCCACGGGCTTCAACGACAGCGAGATCGACGCGATCGAGGCGACGCTGCCCGGTGTCTTCGAGCTACGGCACGCGTTCAACGTGTTCGTGGTCGGCGAGTCCGCACTGCAACGGCTCGGATTCGATGAAGACGAGTACACCTCATTCGACTTCGACCTGTTGCGCGCCCTCGGGTTCACTCCGGTGCACATCGACGAGGCCAACCGGGTGATATGCGGCACTCAGACCATCGAGGGTGCCCCGCATCTGGCGGACGACCATCTGCCGGTGTTCGATTGCGCCAACAAGAACGGCAAGCACGGGGTCCGCTTCATTCATCACACCGGCCACATCCGGGCGATGGCGGCAGCCCAGCCGTTCATTTCGGGGGCGATTTCGAAGACGATCAACATGCCCCACGAGGTCGAGATCGGTGACATCGAGGACTCGTACGCCCTCTCCGCCGAGTTGGGACTGAAGGCGATGGCGCTGTACCGGGACGGTTCGAAGGCCAGCCAGCCACTGTCCTCCACCACCGGTGAAGGCGACTCACACGAAGACGAATCGGAGGAACTCGCCAACGCGATCGATGCCGAGGCGCGGCTCGTCACCGGGACGTTTGCCCCGGGGATCAGCCCGACCCAGGCGTACCACGGGGTGAATCGCCCGAGGTTCTTGCTTCCGTCACGACGCCAGGGCTGGACCCAGGAGGCCAAGGTCGGCGGCCACAAGATCTTCCTCCGCACCGGCGAATACGAAGACGGCACGCTCGGCGAGCTGTTCATCGACCTCGCCAAGGAGGGGGCGACACTGCGGGGCATCCTCGGCTGCTTCGCGATCGCGGTATCGAAGGGTCTCCAGTACGGGGTTCCCCTCGAGGAGTTCGTCGAGTCGTTCACGTTCCAGACGTTCGAGCCGAGAGGCATGGTGGAGGGCCATCCCAACATCAAGATGGCCAACTCCATCATCGACTACGTCTTCCGCTCGCTCGGGATGGAGTACCTCGGCCGAACCGACCTGGTGCAGATCCCTCCGAAGGAGGTCGGTGAGCTCCCTGAGCCACCCAGTGGCCTCGCCGTCGACGCAGGAGTGCAGCTTGGCCTCGACGACGACATGCCGCTGACCGCTCCGATCAGCCACCCGGCGGTGGCCAAGCCGCAGGTCACCGCGACCAACGGCAAGGGGCATGCCGGCAACGGCAACGGCAAGTCGCGCGGGACGATGGTGGCAGTCACGGCAAAGGCGACGGCGGCGGCCACACAAACGGCTTCGATGCAGGCCGCCCTGGGCGAGATGATGGGCGACGCCCCCCTCTGCGACACCTGCGGCCACATCACCGTTCGCAACGGGTCGTGCTACCGCTGCCTCAACTGCGGAAACTCGATGGGCTGCTCGTAGACCGCCACTCACCGGTCGAGACTTCGGGGACCTCGCGAGGTCCCCGAAGTTCGTTACCGACAATTCGCACCAACACCTGGCATCATCAGTGTGTGACAAGTGAGGAGGACTCGTGACCACACGCAAGCCCGCGGCAAGGAAGCCGGTCAAGAAGGCCGTGAAGAAGGCGGTCAAGAAAGTGAAGGCCGCGCCCAAGAAGGTCGCAGCCAAGAAGCCCGCGGCCAAGAAGGCCGTGAAGAGGACCGTCAAGAAGGCTGCGCCGAAGAAAAAGGCCGCTGCCAAGAAGACCGTGAAGAAGGCGGTCAAGAAGGCCGCGCCGAGGAAGAAGGCAAAGCAGGGTCCCGCGGTCCACACCGTTCCCCACGACAAGGGCTGGGCCAACAAGCGCGCCGGCGCCTCCAAGGTGAGCAGGGTCTTCTCGACGAAGACCGCCGCCCAGAAGGCTGGCCGCGAGACGGCGATGCGCGAAAAGGTCGAGCACATCATCCACAATGCCAGCGGGAAGATGGGCGAGCGGAACTCGTACGGGAACGACCCCCGCGGCCGCGGCTGATCACGAACCCGGGAAGCACCGGCGCGGTGCCTTCCCGATGGATCCGATACGAACGTTCGATGAAGCGCTCCAGTGGAGCGCTTCATCGCGTGGTATCGGGCCAGCTTGCAAGTATCACGGGCCCGTATGGTCCCGACCATGACCGATCCCCGGGTGACCGCGATCCGCCGCGACATGGCCGTACTCGGCCGGCGCCACCCGCTGTTCGCCGCCGTCCCCCGACCGGTACCGGTGGAGTTCCTCGAGCCCGGCTTTGCCGGGATGATCCATCTCATCCTTGGGCAGCTGGTGTCGATCGAGGCGGCCGATGCGATGTTCCGGCGACTGCGGGTGACCTTGGGAACCGTCACGCCGGAGGCGCTGCTCGCAATGGACGACGCCACGATGCGGGCCTGCGGGTTTACTCGCATGAAGGCCGAGTACGCCCGGGGCCTGGCGAGGGCCGCACTCGACGGTCTGGACTTTGCCCGCGCCTCGGCCGGCACAGCTGACGAGGTGGTGGCAGAACTCACTGCTCTGCGGGGAATCGGCCGCTGGACCGCAGAATGCTTCCTCATCTTCTGTGCCGGCCACCGCGATGTCTTTCCGGCCGGAGACCTGGCGCTGCGTCTCGGATGGCACGAACTCAGGGGCGGGTCCGAGCCTCCGAGCGAACGAGCACTCCGCGCCATCGCCGAGGAGTGGGCTCCCCGTCGGTCAGCCGCCGCCCATCTGATCTGGCACGCCTACCTGCGCCGTCGCGGTCGTCGCTGACTGTCGACGTTCCCAGACGTGCCACTCCCACATCAGGTTCCGCCCCGACGCGACTTCTCGGAGCCCGGCGGCGGCAACTCGCCGTCCGACCTCGGCGGTTGGGTGCACGAAGACCCGAAAGGTGGTTCGCCCGATCCGCAGGAAGCCGTTCAGCGCCCGTACCCCGGCACGCACCCACCATCGGTCCCGCGGATACGCCATGGCCAGCAGCCGAACCGAGCGGGACGCGACCGCGTCTACGAGCTCGATGCCGGGATAGCAACACACCACCCGATTGAGGAACACGACGTCGGCTTGCGGTGCGGCCCTATCAGCGACGAAGTCGCCAGTCCTCCACTCGACGCGATCTGTCAACCCGTGTTCCGCCAGCAGGTCCTCGCCCACCTCCTTGTGGGCAGGCGAGAGGTCGTAGGCGACTCCTGACCGGGCACCGGCTTCGAGGAGCGCCACCTGCGCCGACCCCACCCCCGCGCCAACTTCGAGCACGGATGCCCCATCGATCCCCCTCGCCGCGAGAGCCGCGACCATCGGCCGGGCGGTGGAGTCGAGCCCGCGGCGCCGGTACGCCCGGGCCGCCCGGCGGGCTTCGCGTTTGTTGAATACCTGCCGATATCCGGATGGGTCGCAGCAGCCGGCCATGGCACCAAAGGTAGCCCTGCGGGTGCAACGGATGGGTGATGGCCGGTGTTCTCTGGGACGATGATGACCATGAGCGCCGATCGTCTCGCCATGCGGCTCGCCGATGACCTCGACGGTGCGTTCCCGGATCTCGTGAGAGATCTCACCCCCGGCCTCTACTCGGGGGCACTGCGCATGCTCGGCAATAGGAGTGACGCCGAGGAGGTCACGCAGGAGGCCCTCATCCGCGCCTACCGGGCCCTGGGTGAGTATCCGCAGGACCGCATCCGCGAGATGCGGCTCAGGGGATGGGTGTGGACCATCGCCGCCAACCTCTGCCGAAACCGGCTGCGATCACGGGCGCGCCACCAAGCCGTGAGCCTGGGCACTCACGAGCCGGCCGAACCCACCGCGGGACCCGAGGCGACCGTGTTGTCCTCCGAGATCGAAGGTCAACTGGCCAATCTCTTGCTCGAATTGCCCTGGGAAATGCGTACCGCCGTCGTCTTGAAACACGTGGTCGGTCTCTCGTACGCCGAGATCTCCACTGCACTCGATCGCCCCGCGGCGACGATCCGCTCGGATGTCCACCGCGGGCTCGCCCGCCTGCGCGCCACCTACCCCCCATCGGAGGGACCATGACGCTCCAAGACGATCTCCAGTCACTCCGGGAGCCTGCTCCGACGGGCCTGATCGACCGGATTCTCGCCGACGTCGGCCTGGCCGACCAGTACGCCCGCCGGTCGAGCCCGCTCGGCGACGTGTTCGTCGCCTTCAACCGACGGGGGGTCACCACTGTCGACCTCGCCACCTCACCGGAGGCATTCGAACGGCGCTTTCTCGAGATTCACGGCCGCAACGTCGTTCCGGCGACGGCGCTGCCCGCGGTCATCGCCGCCCAGGTCGACAAGGCACTCGCCGACGGACGACCTGGACAGCTTGCGCTCGATCTGTCCGGTCTCTCCGAGTTCCAGCAAGCCGTGCTCCTGCGGGCGGCGACCATCCCCCGGGGTGAAGTCCGTCCCTACGGCTGGATCGCCAAGGAGATCGGGAAGCCCGATGCCGTCCGCGCGGTGGGGTCGGCCCTTGCCCGGAACCCGGTTCCGGTCATCATCCCCTGCCACCGCGTGGTGCGGTCGGACGGCACGCTCGGCAAGTACTCGCTCGGATCCGATGACAACAAGCGAGCCCTCCTCGAGATCGAAGGCCTCGACGTCGAAGGGTTCGAGCGGCTCACTGCCCGGGGGGTCCGCTTCCTCGGCAGCGATACCACCCGGATCTTCTGCCACCCGACTTGCCACAACGCCCGCCGAATCACCGAGCCCCACAGGGTGGAGTTTCCTTCCGAGGTCGCCGCCGAGAAGGCCGGCTACCGGGCTTGCCAGGTGTGTCGACCCGCCCGAGCTGCCTAGGAGATCTTCCCGGCTGAACTCAGAAAACCGGCAAGTCGCTTACCCTTCCGCAATGCGTCGGATCTACGCGCTCGTCGGGGTAATGGCACTCGTCGCCGGGGCGTGCGCCAACCGGAGCGATCGCGTCACCACCCTCCCCACCGTGCCGCTCGCCGCGGTCGACGACGGGACCAATGTCGGGGTCGGCGCATGCCTGCTGTCGATCGGCCCGGGTCTCGGTGCCCAGGTCACAGCCGTCACCGAAGGAAGCGGTGCCGACGGCGTTCTCCTGCCTGGAGACACGATCGTCGACGTCGCAGGCACCCGAGTGGTGACCTCGGCGGACCTGCGCGAGGTCGTCCAAACCCACGCCACCGGCGAAGTGGTGAGGGTTGCCCTCGTTCGCAACGACTTCGAGCCGCTCACCGTCGAGGTGAGGTTGGGCGAGCATCCCGATATAGCCGGGACCCCGCTGCTCGGGGTTGCGACCGTCACCCGGCAAGAGCGGCAAGCCGTCAGGACTCTCGCGGGCGCCAACATCGAGTTCGTCGGTTCACTGGTTCGAGTGGTGCGGTTCGAGGACCGCTACCTCCTATTCGACCCGGCCGGCCTCCGCTGGGCGTCGCTCGGCAGCCTCCCGATCGCTGGCGCCGAGACCTTCGTGGCAGGCGAGTCTGAGATCTACCAGTTCGACTCCTTGCCCGATGGCCAACTGGCCGCGGTGGGCACGATCGCCGGAACCATCGTCACCGTCGCGGCAGTGGATTGGGACGTGCTGACATCGCTGACCGTCATCGACGACGTCCTTCTCGTCGGGGCGTTGCAGCCGGATGAGGGGCGACCTAGCGGCGTCCAGTCGGCGGTACTCGGCATCGACGCCACCACGGGCGAGCTGCTGTGGACCGTCGAGATCGCCGATCAGTCGACAGGGTCCTTCCTGCCCTCATCCGCCGCCCGAGACCCTTTCCGCGACCGGGCTTTGATCCGCCTGACCCCACTGGGGGAGCCGAACCCGGAGAGCCATTTGCTGCTGACTCTCGAGGATGGCGAGCCGGTGGTGACGCCCGTTCGCGGGGTCCCCGACGGAGCGCTCGTCATCGGCTGGCACGCACGAGATCGGCTGCTCTGGGTCGATTCGCCGCAATCACTGGCGATGCTCCAGGTCACGGATGTGATCACGGGATCGACGACGGAGGGGTCTCTCCCCGAATCACTGAGCGGGGCACGAACGGTGTGGCCGGCCGGCGACGGCGAGCATGTCATCGTGAGCGATGGCACCGACCTGCTCTACGCAGCCGTGGGAACCGACGAAGTGAGACTGCTGACGACCCGCTGCGGGCCGGCGACCCTGGGTGATCCGGGCTGGCAAGCACCATAAGAAGCCTCCAGCCACCAGCCTCCAGCAAGAGGAATCAAGACTGTTGGCTGGCGGCTGGCGGCTGGCTATTCCACCGCCACGCCCCCGGAAGTGCGCTTGTCACCGTCGGACGTGCGAACTTCGCCGTTCCCTTCCACCTGGAAGGCTCGATAGCCGACCGGCTTGTGGATGGTCCGTGAGCCGGGTTCGACCTCGAGGATCCGGGTGATGTCGTCCCCCGAGATCGTCTTCCGTTCGACGAGTTCGCCGGCGATCTTCATGACACCCTCGCGGTGTTCCTCCAGAAGGGCATAGACCTCGTCATAGAGCCCCTTGAGACGCTCCTCCACCTGCTTGCCGAGCGACTTGAGGATGCTCTCGCTCGGGTCAGGGGCGTTTCCTACGAAAGCCTGCGAGAGGGCCATGTGGGACGTGATTTGGTCGCCCATCCCCCAGACGCCTTCCATCAGAGCCGCGATGTGGGTGGCGTTGCGCAGATCGCTGCCGACACCAGACGAGTTGTCGTCCCCGAAGAACAACTTCTCGCCGGCGAGGGACGCCAACGCGGTCTTGATATCGGTTTCGTGCTCGGTGCGCCAATGGGTGAATCGGTCCTCGACATCGATCCAGGAGACGAAGCCCCCGGTCTCCCCGCGGCGCTCGATGGTGACGATGTCGATGGCGGCGTGAGCCCGCAGCAAATGGGCGGCCACCGCGTGGGACGCCTCGTGGATCGCCACGGCCCAGCGCTCCCGCACGATGTACTCGTGGTCGTCGGGGGGCCCGAACTGCTTGAGAGCCTTTGCATGCCACACGTCGGCGAAGCTCACCGTGTCGCGCCCATAGCGAATCGCGTGGATGAGCGCCTCGTTGACGAGGTCCTTGATCTTGGCACCGGAGAAATACGGGGTGGTCAAGGCGACTCTCTCGACTTCGTCCGGCGTGAGGGTGTTCTTGACCTTGGCCAGATACCCCTCGAGGGTGCGCTTCCGGCCTTCCAATGAGGGGAAACCCACCTTGTACATGCGGTCGATTCGGCCCGGCCGGAGCAACGCCTGGTCGAGGGCGTTCGGCATGTTGGTGGCCATCATGATGAGGATTCGGTACTTCGGAGGAAGCTTCGGCTTCATACCGAGGATTCGCCGGAGGCGATTGCCGAGACCGCGCGGCTTCGTCAATCCGGAGATTTCGGTGAGCAGGGCCTGCAATGTCCCCATACCTCCGCCGCCGCCGCCCATTCCCATCATCATCCGGTGGACCATGCCGCGCTGCTCCCGGTCGGGGTCGGCCACGGTGGTCGGGTTGAAGGCCTCGGCCAGCAGTCGCTGGGTCTGCGGGGTGAGAAACGATGTGCCGTTGCAGCTGGGGTCGCCGCCCACCATCGGCTGGACGGGGCCGGGCCCCCCGGTGAGCATCCCCCGGTTGCCCAGTGAGTCGGCTTCATCGAAAAAGACGACGACGCCCCCGTGCTTGATCGACAGCTTGCGTAGCTTGCGGAATAGGCGCTTGACCTTCAGGACACCCACGCCCATGAACATCTGGATGAAGGCACCCGGGTCCACGAACACGAACGGCTTCCCGACCTGGCCCGCGATCGCCTCGGCGATCAGCGTCTTGCCGGTGCCCGGGGGACCCCAAAGAAGTATGCCTCCAGGGATGTAGCCGCCTTTTGCCTCGATCTCGTCGGGCTTCTCGAGGAAGGCGATGTTCTCCTTCACATGGGACAGCACATGGTCCTGGCCCCATACCGAATCGAACCGGGTCTCGATGTCCTCGGGAAACACGATGTCGATGCCGCCCCGAGACAGGAACCAGAAGATCGCCACGAACTGGAACATGACCAGGCTGCCGAGGAAGACGAACTGAAGGACAATCGGAAGGATGTCGCCGATCACCTCGGGGGTACGCACGATTGCATCTACGGGCGAATCGATGTCGTCGCGCATGATCACCACAATGTAGGCGTAGACGGTTATCAGGATCAGCCAGCGGACGATGCGGCGAATCCGATAGCGGGTGAATTCGCCTACCCGCCGGGCAACACCGCGCGAGGTGCCCTCGAAGACCCGGTCCGTCCAGAAGTGGTTGTACCGGCCCCAGTTCTCAGAGATCAGGTAGTGGATCTGGCGGAGGATCTCGACCAAGAGGAGGCTGACGACCACCACCCCGAAGGTGGTGGACGCGAACGATTCGAACGATTCGCGCAGGGTGACAAACGGGTCGTTGAGTTCCTTGACCACGAAGAAGGCGAGCACGATGAACAGGAACAAGAAGACCTTGATCCGGTCGAAGAAGCCGGCCCGGCGGCGGCGCGGGTAGCTCATCCGGTGTTCACCAGCCAGGAGTCGATGATCGCGGTGATCGCCTCACCATGGGTGTTGAAGCACTCGGCCGAACACCCGACGGCGATCGAGTACATCCGCTCATCATCGGGGTCGGTCACCACGGTGAACAGTACCGCCGCCGGTACTTGTTCCTCGGTCTCGGCGTAGCTGATGAGCAGTTGGACGCCGTCGTAGCCATCGGCGAGCTCGATGTCCTGCTTGAAGTGCTCGGTGGCGATGGGCTCGCTGTGATACGGGACCACTAGCTCGGCCAGCAGGTAGCGGCTGATGAAGTCGCGGGAACCTTCGGGGATGGTGCGGACCACCGCCGACCCCACCGGGCTGCCGAACAGCGACGTGTCCAGGGCGGCGTCACTGAAAGCGAAACCCGGGCCATGGAACACCACCCGGGACACCACGGGCAACGTAAAGCTGGTCTGAGCAACGAAGGGGGTCCTGCCGAGCGCGGCCACTTCGGACTCCGGCACCACGGTCCAGCCCGACGGGAGCTCGAAGAAGATCTCCCGGCCGTCGTCGCGGATCGGAGTCGATTCCTGCGACAAGGGCTCGGAGCATGCCGCCGCGACCGCCATTGCGGCGAGCACGAGTGCCACCCTGCGGATCGATGGGGCCGGCATGGCGGAACGGTAGCCCGAATCACTCGATACGGGTGAGAATCGGACTTTCGAACGGTCAAGGCGATCCCCCGAGCGGTCGATACCTCAAGCAATGGATTCGCTCACTTTTAGCCCGTCCGGGGCTCAGGATACGGCTGCTCGCGACATGACCGTCGTATCGGTGTTGCGTCGGCTCGACCGAATGGCTCTCACTGCCGGCGTCTGGCTGTCGCCGATAGCGCTGGCCGGGTATCTCATAGGGTTCACCGTGACCGGCAACCCTGCATTCCTGTTGATGGGCGCGGTGGCGATCGCCATTGGCGTCAGCTCGGCCGTGCTCCTCGCCCGACTCCGCTATGACACGGAGATCCTGCTGGTCCTGTCGGGTTTCGGTGCCTCCATTGCGGGCCTGCTCGTTCCGCCGGTGGTGCGCGGCGCCACCACCGCCGGACTCGTCATGCTGGCGCTGGTCGGCATGCTCCTGTTGCCCCAAGGCTCGCGCCAGCGGACCGTGGCATTCATGGCAGCCCTGACGCTGGGGCAACTGGCCTGGCCGACGATGGGCCTGGCCACCGGGGGCGAGGCGATCTCGGCGACGCTCATCGGGCTCTTTGCAATGACAGCGGGACTCGCTGCCGTGGGGATGGCTCGCCGGATGCTCGAGGAGAGCGAACGCGCCCGAATCGAGATCTTTCGGCGGGTGCCTCTCGGGTTGTTCAGGTGCTCCCTCTCTGGTCGGATCATCGATGCGAACCCCGCCCTCGGCGCCATGCTGGGATACGAGCCGGCCGATCTGCTCGGCAGGTCGATCGGCGAACTCCATGCCAACGCCGGCGAGTGGCGCGGCCTGGCAGCCGCACTCGAATCCGAGGATGGGCCGCAGCGCTTCGCCAACCGGTGGGTGCGAGCCGACGGCACCTCCCTCTGGGTCAGGGGCAACGCCCAGGCGATCCGTGACGACGATGGAGAACTCCGCTACTTCGAAGCGGCCGTCGAGGATGTGACCCAGCGCCGCGAGGTGGAAGAGACCGCATACCTGAATGCCGCCCGATTCAAGACACTGTTCGAACGCGCCCCGATCGCCCTTTGGGAGGAGGATTACAGCGCGGTGGTTCGACGGCTCGACGAACTGCGCCACATCGGCGTCACCGACCTGCGCGCCCACCTTCAAGACGACCCCGCCGCGACCCATGACCTGATATCCCGGATCGCCTTTCTCGACGTGAACCCCGCAGGGATCAACCTCATCGGCGCAACCTCGAAGGAAGACGCCTTACTACGGGTCGTCCCCAACAACCCCCCTCCGCCGTTGCTCGAATCGTTCATCGACCAGTTCGTGGCGGTATGGGAGAACCGCGACCACCTGGCCCTCGAGATCAATGGCCTCACGGTCGACGGCCAGCCGCTCGATCTCTCGCTCCACTGGGCGGCCACTCGCACGGCCGATGGCCGCCTCGACGCTTCCCGGGTCATCGTCGGGATCACCGACATCGGGGTGGTCAAACGAGCGGAACGCGAACTGGCGGCGCTGGTGGCCTCCAAGGACGAGTTGGTGGCGAGCGTCTCGCACGAGCTGCGGACACCGATCACCACGATCTACGGAATGGCGTTCGAGCTACGCGACAACGCGTCCGAATTCTCCGCCGACGAGACCAGGGACCTGATCAACATCATCGCCGACCAGAGCCGGGAGCTCTCCAACATCGTCGAGGACCTGCTGATCGCCGCCCGCGCCGACCTGAGCACCCTCGTCGTACGCCCCGAGCTTGTAGACCTGCGGGTCGAGATCGACCAGATCGTCGCCTCATCGCCCTCTGGCGACATCCCTTCGGTGGACGTCCCCACCGGAGTGCACGCCTGGGTCGACCCGCTCCGGTTCCGGCAGATCGTGCGGAACCTGCTCACCAATGCTCGCCGTTACGGAGGAGCCAACGTCACGATCCGCGCCGGGCTCGACCACGCCGGCATCTATGTGCAAGTCATCGACGACGGGCCCGGCGTGCCGGCAGGAGAACGCGAGCGGATCTTCCAGCCGTATGTGCGTGCCACGGCCGACTCGGCCCTGCCGGGGTCGATCGGCCTGGGGCTCCCGGTCTCGCGGCGGCTGGCCCGGCTCATGGGCGGCGACCTCGTCTACCGCCACGATGGCGGAAGCATCTTCGAGATCCGCCTTCCCGGGGCGGCCCGCCCCGCCATCGCCGTCTAGCCAACCCGGCGGGCATTAGCCTCCCGACGTGGCCAAGCGCGATGTAAAGAAGACCCGCAACGGGATGCCTCCGTGGATACCCCGCCTGCTGACGATCATCGTTCTCGTCATCATCGGGCTGTTCGCCGCCTATCACGTCGTCGGCCGACTCCGCGGGTTGCTCATCCTGCTGATGATCAGCCTCTTCCTTTCGATCGCCCTCGAACCGGCGGTCAACTTCCTCTCCAGGCGAGGCTGGAAGCGCGGTCTGGCCACCGGATTGATGTTCCTGGCCCTGGTGGCCATCGCCGGAACGTTCACCGGCATGATGGTCCCGCTGATCGTCGACCAGGTGACCCGGCTGGTCGAGCGGCTCCCCGAATCGATCGATCAACTCTCTGACTTCCTGGCCGGGATGGGGATCGAGTTCTCGGGCGAGCGCATTCGGGAGGCACTCGAGGAAGCGAGCCAGGATCTCAGCGATTTCGGGGCCGACTTCGCCGGCCAGGTATTCGGCGTGGGATTGACCCTGATAGGCAGCATCTTTCAGTTGCTGACGATCGGCCTCTTCACCTTCTACATGACCGCCGATGGACCCCGGCTCCGGCGGACCGTGTGCTCGTTGCTCCCTCCGGCCCGCCAACGCGAAGTGCTGCGGGCGTGGGAGATCGCGATCGAAAAGACCGGTGGGTACTTCTACAGCAGGGTGCTCCTGGCCGGAATATCGGCAGTGCTCGCATGGTCGATGTTCATGGTGATCGGGCTGCCGTTTGCCCTGGCTCTTGCCATCTGGATGGCGGTGCTGTCACAGTTCGTGCCCGTCGTCGGCACCTACATCGGCGGTGCGCTCCCCCTGGTGATTGCCCTCCTCGAGAGCCCGGGGAGCGCGGTGGCGGTTTTCATCTATGTCATCGTCTATCAGCAGATCGAGAACTACTTGTTAGCCCCCCGGATCACTGCGCGCACCATGTCGCTGCATCCGGCGATCTCGTTCGGCTCCGCCATCGCCGGTGGCACCCTGCTCGGGGTACCCGGAGCCCTGATGGCTCTGCCCGTCGCCGCGACGGCCCAGGCCTTCGTGTCGACCTACCTCGAACGCCACGCCGTGATCGAGTCCTACCTCACCGAGGATCCAACTGCGTACGAGGGCGGCTGAGCGGCAAGGCCATCCGCCATCCGCCATCCGCCATCCGCCATCCGCCTTCCGCAAGAGGGAAGAGGAGGGCAAGGCCGCTCGGTCGAATTGTGAATTGCCAATCGCCAATCGTGGCCGAGCGAAGCGAGGCCCGGTTACCCTCCCGCTGGTAATGGGCTATCGCGCTCCCGTCACCGACATGCTCTTTGCGCTCACCCGGGTGGTCGGGCTCGAACGGGTCACGGCGCTGGACGCCTTCTCGCACATCGACGCTGACACGGCCGGGGGCGTTCTCGAAGAGGCGGGGAGGTTCATGGCGGAGGTCATCGCCCCGCTCGGACCCGACGGCGATCGGGTCGGCTCTGTCCTTGCGGCCGACGGGACCGTGGTGACGCCTCCCGGGTACCGCGAGGCGTATCGAAAGTTTCGTGACGCCGGATGGCCGGCGGCGGCGATGCCCCCAGAGTGGGGCGGTGGAGGGCTCCCGTGGGCCGTAGGGGTAGCCCTTCAGGAAATGCTGACGTCGGCGG
Organism: Acidimicrobiia bacterium; assembly: GCA_040878325.1. Lineage (NCBI taxonomy): Bacteria > Bacillati > Actinomycetota > Acidimicrobiia > Acidimicrobiia bacterium. The sequence continues at coordinate 27,453 of JBBDMM010000015.1, read as the reverse complement.
ACATGGCGTTTTCCCTTTGTCCGATGCTGACCTACTCGGCCGACGAAATGCTCCTCCAGCACGGCACCGACCAGCAGCGGGCCACCTACCTCGAGCGACTGATCAGCGGAGAGTGGACGGGCACCATGGTGCTGACCGAACCTCATGCCGGATCAGACGTCGGCGCGGTTTCGACCCGCGCGGTGAAGGCCGCGGATGGGACCTATCGCCTCACCGGCACCAAGATCTTCATCACCTGGGGCGACCACGACCTCGCCGACAACATCGTCCACATCGTGCTGGCACGGACCCCCGACGCCCCGACTGGGACGAAGGGGATCTCGGCCTTCATCGTGCCGAAGCGCCTCGTTGAAGCGGACGGCTCGGTCGGTGAGCTGAACGACATCACCACCGTGTCACTCGAACACAAGGTGGGGATCCACGCCAGCCCCACCTGCGTGCTGTCGTTCGGAGAGAAGGGGGAGGGCGCGGTCGGCTACCTGGTGGGCGAGGAGAACCAGGGGATGCGCTACATGTTCACGATGATGAACAACGCCCGCCTCCAGATAGGGCTGGAGGGGCTCGCCATCGCCGAGCGGGCCTATCAAGAAGCCGTTGCCTACGCCCGGCAACGCACCCAGGGAAGGGCCGTGGGCGACGACCAGGGGACCTCCCCGATCGTGCGCCACCCCGACGTGCGGCACATGCTCATGCAGATGCGGTCCCAGATCGAGGCGATGCGCTGCCTGATGTACCGCAATGCGGTGGCCATCGACCTGGCACACCATCACCCCGACGAGGCCGTCCGCGACGCCGAGTCGGACATCGCCGGGATCCTCACCCCGGTGTCGAAGGCCTGGGGCACCGACCTCGGCGTCTCCCTCGCCTCGGTGGCGATCCAGGTCTACGGGGGAATGGGCTATGTGGAGGAGACGGGGATCGCCCGACTCTGGCGCGACTCACGGATCGCCCCCATCTACGAAGGGACGAACGGGATCCAGGCGATCGACCTCGTCACCCGCAAGCTCCCGCTCGCCGGGGGCGACGCCATCCGCGGGCTGCTGTCCGCAGCCCGGAACGATGCCCGGGCCCTCGCCGGTACCACCCTGGGCGAGCAACTGGCCGCGGCCGTGGAGGCGACCGAGAAGGCGACCGAAGACCTGCTCGGGGCACTCGGCGACCGCCTGGCGGACGCCCTCGCCGGTGCCACCGTCTACACCACGATGCTGGGACTCACGCTCGGTGGATGGTTCCTCGTCCAGTCGGTGCTGGCGGCGGATGATGGTGACGGCTTCGACCGGGAATTCCTCGAGGCCAAGCGAGCCACCGCCGGCTTCTACGCCGACCACCACCTTTCAACCGTTCCCGGAATGCTCCATTCCGTGATAGCCGGCGCCGCCACGACTTTCGGGGTGCCGGAGGAGGCCCTCGACCGCTGATCGCGGAACTACAAAACCGTCTTACGCGCACATCTCGCGCGTAAGACGGATCCTGGGCTGTGAACGGGGGGTTTGCCGGGTCTAGGGTGCCCTTCCCCAATGGAAGGGCCCGGCGTGGCAAAGCAGTATTCCGCTCCCCCTGTGATCACGATCGACCTCGACACCCGCCATTCGGCCACCCTGCACACCTCACTGGGCGACATCACGATCGATTTCCTCGCCGACAGAGCGCCAATCGCCACCAGCAGCTTCTTGTTCCTCGCCGGCGAGGGCTTCTACGACGGCGTCATCTTCCATCGAGTCATTCCCAAATTCGTCATCCAGGGCGGCGATCCCACCGGGAAGGGCACCGGCGGTCCCGGATATCAGTTCCGCGACGAACTGGAGGGGCCGGGGGGCTATCCCCGGGGGACCGTGGCGATGGCAAATGCCGGCCCGAACACCAACGGGTCCCAATTCTTCATCTGCCACGGCGACACCGGGTTGCCCCACCAGTACACGATCTTCGGACGGGTCACCGACGGAATGGATGTCGTGGACGCGATCGCCGCCCTCCCCCGCGGCGGCGACGATCGACCAGCCGAGCCACCGGTCATCAATTCCGTAACCATTCACCCGGCAGACACCGAGGGCTAGGCCCCAGCCCCAGCTCCAGCTCCGGCCAGAACGGGTAGATGGGGCCGCGCCGGTTCAGGCTGGAGCCGGGGCCGGGGCTGGGGCTTTCAGTCGGCGGGAGCGACTTTCAGGATCCACTTGTCAATTTCCGCCCACCGGTCGAAGAGCCACTCGACCCGGCCCCGCCGGTCGGTCGGAATCGAGCCGCCGGCGAAGCGCTCGAATCGAATCCTCACGTCTGAGCCGACCACGCTGCCCGACCATGCGGCAGGAATGGTGGCGAGGGGCTCGAGACCGGTGTGGGCGGCGATTATCACATCGTGACCCGTCCCGAGCAGCACGGCCGAACCGCCCGGCCGCGGCGGAAGAACCCGCTTGAGTGCGCGCGTCCGGTCGGCCAGATCGGATGACCGCTCACCCAGCTGGTCGACGATTCGCTGTCGTCGCTCGGCGGTGAAGCGGGTTCCTTCCGGGTAGATCAGAACCCCCTCCCGTTCGGTCATCCCTTCGGTGAGGGCGAGCACGGCGCCGACTTCGACCGCCACGTCGCCATCGCGGTCGACAAAGTGATTGATCAGGCGATTTCCGGCGATGTCGAGGGTCGGATCGGCAAGCAGCTCACGCTTGAGCACGTACCGCAGGCGGATTCCCGCACCGCGGGTCACGAAGACGTTCGGCAACAACGTGTCGATGATGCTGGCGTGGCGCATCATCACGATCACCGGACCGGGGGGCACCACGTCGAGACCCTCGACCGTGACCCTGAGTCGGAAGATCCGCTTCACGGTGCCGAACAGCACGTCTGCCCACCACTCCTGCAGCCGGTACGACCCCTCCCTCATCCTCATGCGGTTTCTGCCGAAACCGGCGGCGACCCAATGGACGAGCAGAGTGGCGAGGCACCACGCCCCCACCGCGAGGTAGACCCAGCCGAAGGCGAGCATCCGCACCGCCATGAATGGTCGGCGCCCGACCACCCAACGGACGACATCGACCAGCACGCCGACGATCAGCCACAACGGTGCCAGCACCGTGGCGAGGACGAGGAGCCCGAGAGTCGCGGGAACGGTGCGCAGCCGACGCCGGAGGCGCCGTCCTCTCGACTCGGACATCTAGAGGCGGAACCCGTGGCGACGATCGATCCCCGCCGCGGCCGCGCCCATCAGAGGTATTGGCCCGGCGGCGTCGGCTCTCCCGGGTCGCGTCGCTGCGCCTCTATCGCTCGCATGCGAATCTCCTGCAACTGGCTGGCAGCGGCCGCTTGCTGGCTCCACAGTGTCGCCTGGATTCCGGCAAACAACCCTTCGAGCCAGCCGACCAGCTGCGCCTGGGTCACCCGCAATTCGGCCTCGGTCACACTCTCCCTGGAGAGGGGCGTGAACAACTCGTTCATCTCGGTGCGCAGATCCGAGGACAGCACATCCTTCATCTCCTCGAGAGTGCTCTCGTGTATCTCCGCCATGCGGCGTCGCCCCGCATCGTCCAACGGAGCCTGTCTGGTCTCCTCGAGCATCGCCCGCGTCATCGAAGCGATGCGCATCAACTTGGGCGCGCTGGCGAACGAGCCCTCCTCGTACCTCGGCGTCTCTACGGCATCCGGCCCGTCTGGTGCTGCGTCATCGGCCATCGCCCCAGGATAATGGCGGCCGATCTCACCTGACCCGGATCGATAGACACGTCAAGCCCCCATCGGCGCGGGCGAACTCGGACGTGTCGCAGGCAATCACCTGGTAGCCGAGGCTCACGATCTGGTCGGCTACAGCGTCGCGCCCCACCCCCACCAGGATGGTGCCATCGGCGAGCCGCACCACATTGGCCGCTTCCGGATCGGTTCCCTCCACCTCGACGACGCGCATCCCATCGAATGTCTCCCGGTCGCAGGCCGCCGGATGCCACAGCACCGTGTCGTCGTCGATCGCGGTTACCCCCGACTTGAGATGCAAAGCATCCCGCACCGTGACCTCGACAAGCCGCTTGCCCGCACGTGCGGCAAGAGTGGCGAGCCGCCGAGCGCCGGCCGGGTCCGTCCGGCCTCCGGTCCCCACGAACACCGTCCTTCCCATTTGAAGCACATCCCCTCCATCGAGGGTGCCATCGTCCAGGTGCTCGACGGCGAAGTATCCGGCCAGGGCTTCAGCGACCGGCCCCACCTCGCCCCGCCGTGACGGGTGACCCGACCTGGCCATCAAGGCGGTGTCACCGATCACCGCCGCTGCGTCCTCGATGAAGCAGCCGTCCGGGTGAGCCTCATCGCCGGGCACGACGACCACCTCGTAGCCCCCCGCCTCGAGGGCATCCCGATAGCCACGGTGCTGTCGGCGGGCGAGTCCGGGATCGAGAGGGGGCACCGCAGGGATGCGGGTCACGCATCGGGCGAACGACTCGGTGACCTCTCGAAGGAAAGCGATGGGTTGCATTCAGCCGGGAAGCGCCACCAGGTAGTCGTCGGCGTCGTCGGACCAGACCATCTCGACCACTCCGCGCGCCGCCGCCGCTCTAGTGAACTGGAGAAATCCGTTGTAGCCGTAGGCCTTCTCGCTGAAGCCGGGTTCTATCTTTCGGATCGCATCCTTCAGGCCTGACAGCGGCGCAGATCCGGACTTCGCCTTCTCGACCACCCGTCGGAGCAGCACGAACGCCTGCTCCTCCTGCCCACCTTCCTCACGGAAGTTCACCTCAGGGTCGCCGCGCGCTCCGCCCTCACTCAGGTCGATCACCCCGCGCTCCTGCAGATGGCGGAGCAGCTCGCCGAACGCTCGGAACCCGTGATCAGCCTCCGAGAACGTGGGGTCCTTCCGCAGCAGTGCCCGCTTGAGGTTCGACGCCAACACCACACCGTCTGCCGAGCGCTGCAGACCGGCGAGGGTCTGGGTGATCAGCCGCTCGAGGTTGGCTGCCTCACCGTCGGGCTCCGTCGGGGGCTTGTCCACCGGAGCGTCGGTGGTCTTACCCGGCTTCGGCCGCGCCGTCCGCGGCGGAGGCTCGACACCCTCAAGCGACTCGTAGAACAGGAACTCGTCACACGCCGGCGGGAGCAATGCCGACGTCGACGCCTTGAGACCGATGCCAACCACCCGACGATTCAATTCGCGCAGCTTGTGGACCAACGGCGTGAAGTCACTGTCGCCGGTGGCGATGACGAACGTCGTGATGTACTCACGCTCGAAGGACAATTCAATGGCATCGACCGCCATCTTGATGTCAGCGGCATTCTTCCTGACCGACCCAAGTCGCTGGGGGATCTCGATCATCTCGACGTGGTGCTCGACGAGCATCCGCCTGAATTCCTCGAAGAGGTTCCAGTCGGCGTATGCCCGCCGGACGATCACCCGCCCCCGCTCGGCGAGAGCATCGGCGATGGGCTTCACATTGAAAACATGACCGTTGAGATCCTCACGCGCCCCGATCGCAAGGTTCTCGAAGTCGAAGAAAAGAGCGATGCGCTCTTCGGAGGGGTTCATGTTGCGACCAGGCTAGGCGAGCCCGTTCGCGATTCGCGATTCGCGATGCGCAATACGCAATGCGCAATGCGAAGACCGCGTCCGAGGGCCCAATGAGTCCGCGCATTGCGCATCGCGCATCGCAGAAACCGCGGCGCGGCCGATCGCCCCACCGCCGAGAGAGTGTTTCCCGTTCCTACGTATTGCGAATTGCGAATTGCGAATTGCGCTTCCTCTTCACCCACGCCAGGAACTTCTTTTGCGGCCAGGTGTTCACCACCCGGCTGCGGTCGACCCAGCCCCGGCGGGCGAGGCGGAGGCCATTTACCGTGTTGTCCAGTTCGTGGAGGCGGTGGGTGTCGGTGCTGATGGCGAACACCACCTCCGGGTGCTCGATGGCCCGGCGAAGGACTTCGGACGGGGTGTCGAGACGGTCGAGGTGGCAGTTGATCTCGAGCGCGCAGCCGGTCTCGACGGCCACCGCCAGCACCGCGTCGATGTCGAGGTCGATACCCGGCCGCTTCCCGATTCGCCGGCCCGTGAGGTGTCCGATGACATTCACCGCCGGGTTGCGCATCGCGGCGACCACCCGGGCGGTCTGCTTCTTCGGGGAAAGCCGGAACTGGCTGTGGACGCTGGCCACGCCAAAGTCGAAACCAGAAAGGAAATCCGGGTCGTAGTCGATGGTGCCGCCGGCCCCGATGTTCAGTTCGAGCCCCTGGAGGATGGCCAGGTCGGGATAGCGGCGGCGCAGCCGCCCGATCGCCCGGCGCTGGCTGAGAAGCTGGTCGCGGGTGGCGCCGTTGATCGTGAGATCCTCGGCGTGGTCGGTGATCGCGACGTACCGGTAACCGCGTTCCGCGACCGCGGCGATCACCTCGTCCAGCGACACGTGGCCGTCGCCACTGAGGTCGGTGTGAACGTGCAGGTCACCCTTCAATCCCCTCTCTGTGGCGAACTTCGGAAGCGAGCCGTCGAGCGCGGCCTCGATCTCGCCGTCGTCCTCGCGGATCTCGGGCGGAATCCACGGCAGACCGAGAGCGGCGTACACGTCCTCCTCGGTCCTCGAGGCAACGACTTTCCCCGTGTCGATCTCTGAGAGGGCGTACTCGTTCAGCGTCCAGCCCCGGTCGAGAGCCATCTGCCTCAAGCGGATATTGTGCGCCTTCGAGCCGGTGAAGTAGACGGACGCCGACCCCAACTCAGCAGGCTCCACGACCCGTAGGTCGATCTGCATCCCCTGCCTCCCGATGATGGCCGACTTGCGGGCCCCGTACCCGACCACTTCCTGCACGATGGCCAGCCCCACGAACCGCTGCATCACTTCCTCCGGATCACCTTTGGTCACCGCGATGATGTCGATGTCGCCGATGGTCTCGCGGAATCGACGCAGGCTCCCCATCGGCTCGGCGGATCGGACGCCCGGCACTCCGAGGAGTGCCTCGCAGACCTCGCGGGCGACACCTATCGCCTCGATGATCGGGGTTCGGTTCTCCTTCCCGCCGACACCGAGGCGCTCGATCGAGTTGCGGATGTTCTCCTCGGTCTTCTCCCCCATGCCCGGCATGTCGCGCAGCTCATGTCGGTCGATGGCCGCCCGCAGTTCCTCGACACTCGAGATTCCCAGTTCGTCGCGCAGGCGCACCGCCGTCTTCGGCCCGATGCCGGGAACCCGGGTGAGCGCCACGAAGCCAGCGGGGAACAGTGCCCGCAGCTCCTCGAGCCGCGCGATCGAGCCCTTCTCGACAAGTTCGCGAATTTTCTCCGCCGTGCTCTTGCCCACGCCGCGCAGCTCGGTGAGTTGAGGCCCGGTCATCTCCGCCACCGCGTCGGGATGCCCGTCGATGGTGCGAGCCGCCGTCTCGTAGGCGCGAACCCGAAAGGCATTGCTGGACCCTTCGGCAAGAGTTGCGAGCCGCGCCATTTCATAGAGATGGCGAGCAATGTCGGCATTAGAAACCACAAAGGAAGGATAAGAGGGCCCACGGCCCACGGCCAGAGGCTGGTGGCTGGTGGCTGGTGGCTGTTGGCTGGTGACTGGTGACTGGTGACTGGTGGCTTGCTTTCACTTTCCGCCTACGCTCGGCTGGACCCAGGACACCACATGGCTCGCCGGCACGAATACGTCAGCTTCTTCGGTGATCGGCGCGGCAAGCGCCGGGAATTCGCCGGTTTCGAAGGAAGATTCGGCATCTCCCGGATCCTGCTTCCCGGCCTGGCGGTCGCGATCCTCGGCGTTTCCCTCTGGTGGTTCGGGTTCAGGGAGGTGGATGCCGACGCCGCTGCGATCATCACCATGGAAGACGAGACCGTCCCCACCCTGCTGCTCCCGGCCGGAGGCGACGGCGGCGAGTTCGCGGGAGATGCCTCATTCGAGTGCCTCGAGACGGCCGAGGACTGGACGACTTTCCAGGGCGGGCCGGGAAGAACCGGTTGCGCCGCCCCCACCCGGGTGATCACCGACCCGCGCGTGCTGTGGAAGGCAGAGGTCGGGATCCAAGGCTGGCTCAACAATCCGATCATCGTCGGCAACTCGATCTACGTGAGCAGCGCCGGCGTGGCGCAGTTCGTTGCCGATCGCCGCGATGCCATTTACTCGCTCGACCTCAGGACGGGCCGGCAGAACTGGTACTACCAGGCCGAACTCGACGTGAACGGCATCGGCTACCTCGATGGCATCGTGGTGGCGACGGGAGACGAGGGACGGGTGTGGGGCTTCGATGCCCGGGACGGCAGTCTGGTCTGGTCCAACGACCTGGATACTCCGATTTACAGCAATCCGCTGACAGTCGGGGGTATGGCCATCGTTGGCGACGGGCTCGGCCAATTGACCGCCTACGACATCCACTCGGGCACTCCGAGATGGGATGAGCCGGCGGAGGTGGATGGCGCCATCCGCGGTGGAGCCTCCTCCGATGGCGAGCGGATCTTCGTCGCCGGCGAGAACAACGAGGTGGCCGCTTTCAACTTCTCGGGCCAAGAATTGTGGCGGACGAAGGTGGCCGCCCGAGGCCAAAGCGCGGAGCAGACGCGGATCTTCGCCGCCCCCACGATCGCCGGTGATTTGCTCATCGTGACTCTCGTCAGACTCGACGTGTACGCCGAGCCGGCGGTGGTGGCCCTCGACCGCGCCACCGGAGACATCGTCTGGCAGGCGGTGGACGTGGCCGGCATCAAGACGGGCAACTGGGCGAACATCAGATCATCGGTGGCGGTCGCCGGAGAGCTGGTGCTGTTTGGCGAGGCCTACTCGGACTCGCTGGTGGCCCTCGACCTGCTCACCGGCCAGACGCGATGGAGCGCCGAGGTCGGGTCGTACTGTCTGCCCCATTGGCCCTCACCCTTGATCGCCGGAGACCAGGTGATCATGCCGCGCGACGACGGTGGCCTGTACGCCGTGAGCCTCACCGATCGGACCATGGTGTGGGAGATCTACCTCGGGAACCAGGTGAACCAGCCAGGCGGCACCTTCCCTGCAGGGTTCAACGACGACTTCTGCGAAGAAAGCGAGTCCGGATACCCGATCCTCTCCTCACCGGCCATCAGCGACGACGGCATCATCGTCGTCGGCACCCTCGAGGGCTGGATCTGGGCGATCGGCGACAGGTCCTGGTAGGCCCGATCGTCACTGAAGTGGACACGAATCCACGAGTCACTTGGCCGACTGTGCGGCCGCTTCGAGCTCATCGAGTGACTCGACGATCCGCTGGACGAACCGGTCCATATCGGGCACGAGATCCCAATCGCCGGCGATGCCCCAATTGAGTTTCCCCTGATACGAGAAGAGCGCCACCCCGAGCCCGTGGTTGACCCAGAGAGGCACCATCGGGTGGATCCGGGTGAGGCGGGCCGACAGAAGGAACAGCGGCACCTGGGGGCCGGGGACGTTGGTGATCGTCATGTTGAAGGGTCGAGCAGTGGCCGCCACCACCCGCGCCGCCACTGAGAGGATCGTCGAAGGGGTGAAGGAGGCGCTCTGGGTCATCAAGGCGGCACCGAGTGCGTGGTCTGACCGCTTGCGGTCGATCGTCATCGCACTAACCGCCTTCAGCCGCTTGGCAGGGTCCGGTTCGGCTATCGGCAGATCGAGCAGCCACATCGTCACCTGGTTGCCAAGCCCTCCAGCCGACGCCCCCCGCCGGGTGGAGACCGGGACCATGGCGCGAAAGTCGATCCCGTCGACATCGACGCCGCGGTCCTCGATCAGAAAGGCCCGCACCGCGCCGGCGGTGGCGGCGATCACCCCGTCGTTGACCGTGCCTCCGAGGCCCTTCTTTATCGCCTTCAGCTGGTCGAGCGGGGTCTCCAGAAACGCAATCCGCCGGTTTGGGCCGATTTTCCCATTCAGGGGGGTCGCCGAGGCGCGGGTGAACCATCCGGAGGCCGCCGACTGACGGATCGCCAGGAAGCGGTGCTGCAGATCCTTACCCAACTCCTTGGTCTCGTCGACGAACCGCTTGGCGCTCTGGGCGGCGGCGATCGGAGCAACCAACCGCCGGATGGCCTCATCGGCGAACAGCTGAGTAGGGGTAGGCGCCGGCCGCGGCTCGAAATCGTCGGGCTCCCCGATCTCCTCGGTCGCGAAGGGCGTGAGTAGGACCTTCATCAGGTCGACCCCCCCGATGCCGTCGATCATGCAGTGGTGGACCTTCGTCACCAAGGCGAAACCGCCGTTCTCGAGACCCTCGACCACCCACACCTCCCACATCGGTCTGGCACGGTCGAGCCGCTGGCTGAGGATGCGCCCTGCCGTCATCCGCAACTGCGCTTCCGTGCCGGGATGAGGTAGAGCGATGTGCCTGATGTGATAGGTCGAGTCGAAGTGGTCGTCATCGACCCACACCGGGTGCCGTTCGACGGGGACCCACTGGAGCCGCTGCCGGTAGCGAGGGACGTATTGCAGCTTGTTCTCGATGAAGCTGCGGACAGCACCGATGTCGACCCCGCCCCCCGGTAGCCCGATACCACCGCCCTCGAACACCAGCGTGCCCCCGACGTGCATCGGATTCGACGGTCCCTCCATCGCCAGGAAGGTGTTGTCGAGAAACGAGAGCCGTTCGTAGTGGGTCACGCGCCGAAGGCTAGGAGGAACAATCGGCTTCCGGCTTCGGGCTGCCGGCTTCCGGCTTCCGGCTTCGGGCTTCCCGCTTCCCGCAAGAAGCTGCGACCGCCGAATGGTTTCGGGTGAGTCATCTTGTAGGAGTCGAGCCCCGAGTCGCGCGTCGGGTGGCCGGCAGCGGGCTGTTTACCCTCCTCTTCATGGCGGAGCAATGGACCGAGGTCGGCGACGGAGTCCATGTGCGCCGCCATCGATCACTCGATCTCAACATCGGGGCCGTCATCTGCCCCGGCGGCATCCTGCTGATCGACACTCGCGCCAGCCATCGCCAGGGCAGAGAGTTGCACCGCTCCCTCGATGCGTTCGGGCTTGCGGTCCGATGGGTGATCAACACCCACCACCACTGGGACCACGCTTTCGGCAACGCGGTGTTCGAGGGGTCGGCGATCTGGGGACACGCTCGGTGCGCCGAAGCCCTGCAAGAGCACGGTGAGGCGATGCGACGCTCGGTCGTCGAGATGGCACCCGAACACGCTGCCGAATTCGAAGAGGTCGTGATCAAGCCGCCCACCTTCACCTTCACCACCGAGTCCCAGGTCTCTTTCGGCGGGCGCGAGGTGGTGCTGCGTCACCTGGGCCGGGGCCACACCGACAACGACACTGCCGTGTTCGTTCAGGGAGTGGTGTTCGCCGGTGATCTGATCGAGGAGGGGGCCCCTCCTTCATTCAACGACTCGTATCCCCTCGAATGGCCGGAGACCACTGCCGCTCTCGCCGCCGCGTCGGGTGGAGTGGTGGTGCCGGGTCATGGGGCGGTGGTCGACGCGGCATTCGTGAACTCCCAGCAGGCCGAATTGGCCGAAGTGGCTTCGCTCGCCCGCCAGTACCACGCCGAGGGCTTGACGCCGGAGGCGGCGGCGTCTCGAGGAGGGCCCTATCCGGTGAGCGTCCTCGAAGGCGCTTTCACCCGGGCATGGAGCCATCTCGAGGCCGCCCGATGACCCCGGCGTGGTTCACCAGAGCGCTGACGGCCGCGCGCCGGGATCGGCGGGTCGATGTCGACGGCGCCTCAGTCCATTTCGTGGAATGGGGAGATGTCGGGCACCCCGGGCTCGTGTTCGTGCACGGAGGCGCGGCCCACGCCGAATGGTGGGCTCATCTCGCCCCACTCTTCACGTCCCACTACCACGTGGCGGCGATCGACCTGAGCGGCCACGGCGAGAGCGGATGGCGCGAGCGGTACTCCCATGACATCTGGGCAAGGGAGGTCGTATCGGTGGCGAAGGCGGCAGGGTTCCCGGGGCCACCGGTTGTCATCGGTCACTCGCTCGGCGGCCTCGTGACCATCCAGACCGCAGCCACGTACGGCGAGGAACTCGCCGGGGCCGTCATCGTCGACTCCCCGGTGCGGCGTCCCGACCCAGAGTCGGAGGAGGGAACCCGGGGCCGCGCCTTCCGGTCGCCAGGGATCTATCCGGAGTTGGAGATCGCCCTGGGGCACTTCCACTTGATCCCCCCGCAGCCCGACCCCGAGCCCTGGGTGCTCGACCATGTCGCCAGGCACTCACTGAAGGAGACCCCCCACGGCTGGACGTGGAAGTTCGATCCGAACCTCTTCACCCACACGATGGTGGCGATGAACGACCAGCTGGCGTCGGTCCGCTGCCGGGTGGCGGTGCTGCGGGGTGAGCACAGCGTCGTAGTACCCGAAGACACCGCGGCCTATATGTACGACCTGATGGGCAGGGTGTCTCCGATGGTCACGATCCCCGAGGCCCATCACCATCTGCTCCTCGACCAGCCGCTCTCGCTGGTGTCGTCGCTGCGAACCCTCCTCGCCGATTGGGAGCACTCGGTCCCCTTCGCCCGATCCTGAGCCGCGAGGTCACCGGAGGGGTTCGGCGCACTCCGGAAAGTTGTTCATCACGCTGTTGACCAGGGTCGAGACCGGGTGTTCGATCAGTCGGTCGGCTGCCACCAGCATCGACCGCAACGACCCTGCGTCGTCAAAGGTGGGGTCGAGCCAGCGCTCCCATGTATCGGACGGGAGCACCACCGGCATTCGGTCGTGAATCTTGCCGACGAGTTCGTTCGGCTTGGTGGTGACGATGGTGCAAGTGGTGATCCGCTCGCCCTCCGGGTCGCGCCACGAGGCCCAGAGTCCCGCCAGGGCGAGCGGCTCCCCGTCGATCGAGTGGATGAAGTGGGGCAGCTTCCCGCCCGACTCGAGCCGCTCCCACTCGTAGAACCCGTCGGCCGGGACGATGCAACGGCGACGAGCGAAGGAATCCTTGAAGGCCGGTTTCGAGGCAACCGTCTCCGCCCGGGCGTTGATGTGCTTCGAAGCGACCTTCGGTGAATCCGAGTACCAGGGGATCAGTCCCCATTTGAACTTCCCCAGAGTCCGCGCGCCCTCGTGTTGAGCGACTGCGTAGACCTCGTCGGTTGGCGCGACGTTCCACGAGGGATCGAGCGACTCGGGCAGCGCCAAGCCCGCCCCGAAGTGGTCGGCGTAGGACTGGGCGCTCTGGGCCTGGACGAATCGACCGCACATGGAGGGATTGTCGCGCGTAAGCGGCTACCCGCCTCCCACTACCCGCTACCGCAATCGCTAATCGCCAATCGCCAATCGCTACTTCTCCCCGCGATCCTGTAGCTCGATCGGGCCGCGCAGGTGGGTCCGAATCGTGTGGTAGGCGAGCTCGATGTCGGGCCGATCGGCGATCGCCCGCAGAAAGCCCTTCCAGATCTCCTGTTCCATCTGCCGGGTACGGCCGACTGCTGCCACCACCCTTGCCGTCAGCAGGATCCCGCTGTCCCGGACCGTCACGAACACGACCGGGTCGAGCATCGTGATCCCGATCCGGTAGTGATCGGCGGACTTGCGGAGCTCGAGGCCGGCGGCGACCTCGGACCGATCGGGAGCGACTTCCTCGATGACCCGCGACAGGATCTGCTCGGCCTCCTCCCAATTTGACTCGAAGGTGACCAGCACCGGGATCTCGAGCCACAGGTACCGGAAGCCCTCGGTGTAGTTGGCGACCGGCTCGGTGAATAGCGTCCCGTTGGGCATGTGGAGCAGCCGACCGGTGGGCTGCTCGGCATCGACGCGGTCGGTGCCGATCTCGAACAAGGTGAAGCGGAACGCGCGGATGTCCACCACATCGCCCTTGTGGCCCCTGACCTCGATGCGCTCGCCCAGCCGGAACGGGCGCCGAACGACGATGTACAGCCAGCCCGCCAGGTTCTTGAGCACATCCGAGAGAGCGATGGCGAGTCCCGCAGTGAGGAACCCGATGTAGGTGGGGATGCCGCTGCCCTCCACCCACAGCGTCACCACCACGATCGCACCGATGAGCCCGATCGCGTAGCTGAGGAACTTGCGGGTTCGGTACCAGACCCCGGTGTCCTCGATCCGCCGCTTCACGATCGCCAGCACCGCCGCACGAATGACGACCAGGCCGACAAGCCAGACTGCGGTCAGCACCAGTTGGGACTGGGTATGGGTGAGGTTCAGCCAATCGGCGATGCGGTCGATCACACCCGCGAGGCTAGACCGTCGATTATCGGGCTGACCGAGGCTATGGGGGCGACCCTGCCTCACTACGCTGCCGGCGGTGGCGCCCACCACCCATTCGGCCCTGCACGACGACCGCAATGCCGGCGTGCTCGTCTACGTGAACGGGGAGTTCCTCCCCCGCGACCAGGCCAGGATCTCGGTCTTCGATTCGGGATTCCTGATCGGTGACGGCATCTGGGAGGGGATCCGGCTCCACCACGGCGAGTTCGCATTCCTCGATCGACATCTCGACCGGCTGTTTCACGGGCTGGACGTCGCCTCGATCGAGTGCGGGTTCGATCGCGCCGGGATCGAGGCCCTGCTCCATGAAGTCGTCGACCGCAACGGCATGACCGACGGCGTCCACGTTCGATTGATGATCACCCGGGGGGACAAGAAGACTCCGTCGCAGCATCCGGCCAACCTGGTTGGCGGACCCAACGTCGTGGTGATCGCCGAGTGGAAACAGGCCGACCCAACCGTCCGCGACCGCGGGATCAAGCTGGCGACTTCCACGGTGCGCCGTCCCCCGCCTGACACGCTCGACCAACGCCTCAACTCCCATTCGAAGCTCCATGAGGTCATCGCCCTCGTAGAGGCGACCGAGGCGGGCGCCGACGAGGCCCTGATGCTCGACACCGAGGGCCATGTGGCCACCTGCAACGCCACCAACTTCTTCATCGTCACCCGCGGCGAGCTGTGGACCTCCGTGGGCCATGCGAACCTTCCCGGCATCACTCGCGCCGTGGTTCTGGAGGAGGCCCGCGCTGCGGGCATTCCGGCGCACGAACGCGCCTTCACCCTGGCTGACGCCCACCCGGCCGATGAGGCATTCGTCACGGGCACATTCGGTGGCCTCACCCCGGTCGCCGCCATCGACGGCAACCCGATCGGTGACGGGAAGCTCCGCCCGATGACGGATCGCCTCAGGGCTCTCTACGAGGCCCGGGTGGAGCGGGAGACGGGCGGTTGACCACGAAGCGGATCTGCCTGTGGTCGGGTCCCCGCAACGTCTCGACCGCCCTGATGTACTCGTTCCGCGAGCGGTCCGACACCAGCGTGGTCGACGAGCCGCTCTACGCCCATTACCTCGCCGCGACCGGAGTCGAGCACCCCGTGGTTCAGAACGTCATCGCCTCCCAGGACACCGACGGGGCGCATGTGATCGAGACGGTCGTGTTCGGACCCTCGCCGACCCCGGTGCGCTTCTTAAAGCACATGGCCCACCACCTGGTCGACCTCGATCTCTCCCTCGTCGACCGTGCCGACAACGTGCTCCTCACCCGTGACCCGATGGAGATGCTGCCTTCGCTGGTGAAGCAGGTGCCCAACCCCACCCTGGAGGGGACCAGTCTTCCGATGCAGGTGAGGCTGCTGGAGCGGATGGAGCACGCAGGCCGCTCTCCGCTGGTGCTCGACTCCCGGTTGCTCCTCGCGGACCCTCCCGGGGTGCTGGCGGCCTTGTGCGATCGCCTGGGACTCGACTTCGACCCGGCGATGCTCTCGTGGCCGGCCGGCCCCAAGCCGGAGGATGGGGTCTGGGCCCAGCATTGGTACCAGCGGGTGCATCGGTCCACCGGCTTCGAACCCTCCGAGCCCGGCGTCCCGCCGATGCCGGGTCACCTGATCCCCCTGTTGGCCGAGTGCCGCCCCCTCTACAACCGCCTCCGCCAGCACGCCCTAACCGGGTGATGTCCTGCGGGAGGTGAAACCTCTTCTCTTGTCTTGCCGGAGGCGGGAGGCGGGTGGCGGGCGGCGTTACTCCTGTCTTGCGGAAGGCGGATGGCGGAAGGCGGAAGGCGGCCTACTCATACGAAATCGCCTCAAGGATGTCCATCCGGGCGCCTCGGCGTGCCGGCACTATCGCGGCGATCACTCCACCGATCCCGGCGAGGAGCACGTAGATGGCCAGCTGGGTCCACGGGATCGCCAGAGTGAGGCCCTGGCCAACCGACAGCACGATGGCCGAACCGAGCACCACCCCCACCAGCAGGCCGAGCAAACCGCCGAACACCGCGATCAGCACCGCCTCCCAGCGGATCATCCGGCGCACCTGGCGGCGCTGCATGCCGACTGCCCGGAGCAGCCCGATCTCGCGCCGGCGCTCCGAGATCGACAGGGCAAGCGTGTTGATGATCCCGAGCAGGGCGATGATGAGTGCAAAGCCGAGCAGCACCACCAACAGGTTGAGCAGGTCGTCGATCTGCTCCTCAATGTCTGCGATCAGTTCTTCGGTGTTGGTGAGGGCGGCATTGGGGTAGCGATCGGTGACCTGCTCGATTGCCGGCCGTACCGCCTCGGGGTCGGCTCCTTCCTCGAGAAGGATGTAGATGAACCGGTCGAGGTTGAAGTCGATGTTCTCCTCGAAGGTGGCCAGGTCGATGATCAGCGGCACTCCGATCGGTGACTCCTCGAAGATCCCGGCGACGGTGAGTTCGACAAAACGCCCCGACGGCAACTGGATCTGGAACGAGTCCCCCGCGCCCACTTTGAACGAGTTCGCCTCCTCTACGGAGAGCAGTGCCGTACCCGGCCCGAGGTCGGCGACTTCCCCCTCGCGCATCTCCAGGGCGGCGACCAGGTCGAGCGGACCGTCGACGCCGAGCAAGAACTTCTCGACCCCGTCGGGCCCCGCCCGATACTCCCCCATCCGATCACGCACGACCACCTCGACCCCCTCGACCTGGCGGAGCTCAGGGGCGAGGGAGGACGACAGCCCTGAGGCGCGAGGGTCACCGAACCCTGAGAGCCGCACCTGGAAGTCGGTGGCGAAGTCCTCGCGGAAGGCGTCGGCGACAGCCGCCTTGGCCGAAGCCTGGAACACGGCGATCACGCTCACCAGCGCCACTCCGATCATCAGCGCCGAGGCGGTGGCGGCGGTACGCCGCGGCCGGCGGATGGCGTTCTCCCTGGCGAGCTGGCCCACCACCCCGAGGTACCGGGCAAGCGGGGCCCCGGCCACGGCAGCGAAGTTGCGGGCGACGAGAGGGGCGAGCATCGAAACCCCGACGAAGGTGATCAAGGCACCGACCCCGACCAGAGCGATGGAGTTGGAGATCTCCAGCAGCAGGCCCAGCAGCACCAACGACAGCCCGATGGCAGTGACCGCCGCCCCCGCGGCGATCCGGCTGCGGAGCGAGCGGGGTGGAGCGGCCACCTCTCGCAGCGCGGCGATCGGCGGGATCCGCGAGGCCCGTCGCGCGGGTGCCACCGCTGCCACCACGGTGACCAGCACCCCAACCACCAGGCTGACCAAGACGGTTCGTGGGGCCACCACCAGCGTCGACGACGGAATACCGAAACCGGCGGCGGAGAACACCGCCTTGAGGCCGAACGCGACCAGGATCCCCACCCCCACCCCGACCACGGCGGCGATCAGGCCGACGATCAGGGCCTCGATCACCACCATCATCGTCACCTGCCGTCTGGTGGCCCCGATCGCCCGAAGCAGGGCGAGCTCGCGGGTCCGCTGAGACACGATGATCCGGAAGGTGTTCTGGATGAGGAAGGAACCCACGAAGATCGCCACCCCGGCGATCACCAGCAGGATGGTGCTGAGAAAGGTCAGCCCCTCGGTGAAGAGGGCGACCTCATCCTCGGTCTGCTGGGTCGAGGTGACCACTTCGGTCTCCTCGGGGAGGAACTCGCTGATTTGAGCCAGCACCAGTAGCGGGTCGACACCGTCATCGACGACTACCGCGATCGAGTCGACCAGACCTTCGGCCTCGAACACCCGCTGGGCGGTCTCGAATTCGAAGATGGCGAGGGTGGCGCCGAGCAGGTTGTCGGCGTCGCCGAAAGCGGCGATGCCCGCGATAGTGAAGGTCTCGGTGCCCACGGGGAGGATCACCTGGATGGAGTCCCCCGCCTCGAAGTCGTTGGCGTCGGCCGCGTAGGAGTCGATCACCACCTGGTCGGGCGACCGGGGCCAATCACCCGAGCGGATGATGACCGGGGTCAGCGTCTCGCCGGCCGGCACGTACGAGAACCCGAAAGTGGGCGGGCCGCTGCCGCCGACCGGCTCGCCCTCCTTGTCGACCAGTTGGGCGATACCTTCGACGCTCGGGGCGGCAATCACCACGCCGGGGACCGCAGCCACCAGTTGCACCACGTCCTCGTCGATACGGGTCCCGCCCAGCCCGAATTCGGAGGTGCCCCTGACGTAGAGATCGACCCCTTCGTTGACCTCGCCCAGCAGGTCGTCGAACGACCGCTGGATGCTGTCGGTGAACACATAGGTGCCGGCGACGAACGCCACGCCCAACACGATCGCAAGGGCGGTCAGCGCCAGCCTGACCTTGTGGGCGAAGACGCCCTTCAGGGCCATGCGCAGCATTGGGGCCTAGCCCATGCCCTTGAGGAACTCGAGGATCTGCTCGGCGGTCGGATCGTGGAGTTCGCCCACAACCTGGCCGTCGGCGAGGAAGACCACCCGGTCGGCCCAGGCGGCCGCCCGCGGATCGTGAGTAACCATCACGATGGTCTGGCCGAACTCGTCCGCCGCCCGGCGCAACAAGCCGAGCAGTTCGTCACCCGACTTCGAGTCCAGGTTCCCCGACGGCTCGTCGGCGAAAACGATCTCGGGGCGGGACACCAGTGCCCGGGCCGCGGCCACTCGCTGTTGCTGGCCCCCGGAGAGCTCGCTGGGGCGATGCTTGAGTCGATCACCGAGCCCCATCGTGGTGACCACCGTGTCGTACCAGGCGACATCGGGGGTGCCCCCGGCGATCGCCACCGGGAGGGTGATGTTCTCCCCGGCGTCGAGGGTGGGGATGAGGTTGAAGGACTGAAAGATGAACCCCACCCGCTCGCGGCGAATCAGGGTCAGCTCACGCTCGGAGAGGTCGCCGAGGGACGTGTCGCCGATGAAGACCGAGCCTGATGTCAGGTCGTCGAGGCCCGCCAGACAGTGCAGCAGCGTCGATTTGCCCGAGCCTGAGGCGCCCATGATCGCGGTGAAGCGGCCCCGCTCGAAGGAAACCGCGATGCCGTCGAGCGCGACGACGCGGGTATCACCCTCGCCGTAGATCTTGGTGGCATTCTCGACCCGGGCTGCTGATTCACCGCCCATAGGCACCTCCTCAGGTGAACCGAAAGAGTAGGACCGGGCGCAAACGGATCAGCCGGCCTCGGCGCGCCGTTCGCGGCGGCTTTTCCTGGTTCGATGACGAGGCTGCCACCTAAAGAATCGCCAGGCGATCAAGGCACCGAAGATGCCCCAGGCTGCCATCACCGCCCAACTGCCAGGACGAAACGCCAAATCGGCGGTGAGTGGGTTGAAGGCATCCTGAAACGCGTTCACGAAGTGTTTGAGTGGAAACACCTTCCCGATGAACTCGAGCACCGCGGGGGGATCACCCACGGCAATGAACACGTCGGATGCAAACGCCAGCGGAAGGTAGGTCGCGTTGGCGATGGCGGGCGAGCTCTCGCCGGTTGGAGCTAGTGATCCGAGGGCCAACCCGAGGCCGGCGAACGAGCCGGCACCTAACAGGAAGGTGATGAGGGCCGCCGGCAACCGTTCCAAGTCGATCGACACGTCGTAGACCACCACGCCCACCGCGAGCATCAGGGTCGATGCCAGGAACGCGATCCAAATGCCGGAGCCGATCTTGCCGATCATGAACGCCGGCGCAGGCAAAGGGCCGACACGGGGGGTGAGACTAACGAGCCTCGCTTCGCTCGGCGGCTCCGGCTTCAGCCAAGAAGACTTCGCTCCGGCTTCAGCCCCAGCCCCAGCCAGAGAAGACTTCACTCCAGCGACCGAGTGTCCGGCTGGGGCCGTGGCCGGAGCTGGAGTCAAGAGTCAAGGGCCAAAGACAAGTACCTACAGCCGAGACTCTTGACTCTTGCTACTTGAGGGCTGGCATCACCTCGGTGGCGAACAGCTCGATCGAGTCGCCCCAGGCCGCGTCGGGGAAGTACCCGATCACGTGGGCGCAGCCCTCGTCTTTGAACTCGCCCAGGGCCTCGACCACCTGCTGGGTGGTCCCGGCGAGGGTAAGAGTGGACTCGAGCCACTTATCGACCGGGCGGCCGCGCTGCTCGGCGGCCCGTACCGCCGCCTTCTTGAGAGAGGCCTCGTCTTTGGCGACCATTATCTCCAGGTGGGTGGTCCGCCCGATCTCCGCCGGGTCACGGCCGATCTTCGCGCAATGGGCATCGAGGATCACGCCGTTCTCACGGAAGCGCTCGATCGAGCCGGCATAGTTGGCGTAGTCGGCGTGCTTGGCGACCACCTTCAAGGTCATTTCGGGACCGCTCCCCGCGATCCACAGCGGCGGGTAGGGGCGCTGCAGCGGCCGCGGCCGGTTGATCGCCCCCTTGATCGAGTAGTGCTTGCCGTCGAATGTCGCCTGGTCTTCGGTCCACATCTTCTTGATGATCTGCACCGCTTCATCCAGCTGCCGGATCCGGGTGGAGCCTTTGGGGAACTCGTATCCGTATGCCAGATACTCCTCTTCGTACCAACCCGCTCCGATGGCGAACTCGAGGCGACCACCCGAGATCACATCGACGGTGCTGGCCACCTTGGCCATGTAAGACGGTTGGCGGTAGGAGTTGCAGGTGCACATCTGGCCGAGGCGCACCCGCTGGGTGACGGCAGCGAGGGCGGCCATGACGGTCCAGCACTCGAAAGTGGGTTCCTGGGAAGCCTCCGGCACGGTGTGAAAGTGGTCGTACACCCACACCGTGTCGTACCCGCGGTCTTCGATGCGGCGCGCTACAGCGAGCATCGTCGGCCACTGTTCCGGCTCCGGGATCCCGACCAGGTCCATCTTCCAACCCTGCGGGACGAACGCACCAAACTGCATGCCTATCCGATCTCTCGTGACTCGCATTCAGGCTACCGGGGCGAGAAGCGCCTGATCTTCGAGCGCACCGTCGCTAATCCGCCCACACCCGCGGGCGGTCGCGAATGGTGTCGAATCCGTACCGGTCGCAGAAGTCGGTGAATCGCTTCCGGGGCACGCCCTTCCAGCGGAGATCCTCGGTGGTCTCGGTGAGCGGCACGTCGGGTCGAAGTCGAGCGAGAAACCTGAAGAGGAGCGCGTCGCCCATGTGCTCCCGCAACGACTCCACCAGCCGTAGCGCTCCCCGGACCGACACCGACCACAGACCGACTTCGAGCGGAATGTTCTCGATGTGCCGGTACTCGGCCAGCACCACCGAGGCCGATTTGGCTCCCCATCCAGGGACGCCCGGGAATCCATCGGCGCTGTCGCCCACCAGGCCGAGGTAGTCGGGGATCGACGCGGGCGATACGCCGAACTTCTCGACGACCCCCGCTTCGTCGATGAAGATCCCCTGACGGCGATCGAAGCCCACCACCCGCTGGCCGTCGACACATTGGCGGAGATCCTTGTCAGGGGACAGGATCACCACCTGCTCGAAATCGCCGCCGTACCTGACGACCGCCGACGCAATCGCATCATCCGCCTCGTACTCGCGCATCCGCCACACAGTCACACCGATTGCGTCGAGCGCGTCTTCAGCGATCGGGAACTGTGCCAGCAACTCCGGGGGAACCCCCACCTCGGTCTTGTAGCCGTGGTACAGGTCGTTGCGAAACGACCGAATGACCGTATCGAACGCAGCCCCGAGATGGGTCACCCCATCTTCCTGCAGCAGGTTGAGTGTCGACGCGACGATCCCATGAACGGCCCCGATCTCGCTCCCGTCGGGCGACAACCGCGACGGTGCCCCAAAGTGAGACCGGAACAGCTCGTAGGTTCCATCGAGCAGATGAAGCCTCTTCATCGCACCAGGCTATTCGACTACAAGCGCTCCAGCCCCGGCTCCGGCCGGAAGGCCTGCCGCCCACTTTCCCGTCGACACGACGCAGTGTGCCCTCTTACCAATCGCCAATCGCCCATCGCAGGCCGAGTGCAGCGAGGCCCTCCCCCGACTCGCCGTCGAAAACCCGTTCGATACTGTCGGGGTGTGCAGGAGACCATGGCTGCTGGCCTTCATCCGCGGGGACCGGCGTTGCGCGCCCTCTACCTCGTACTCGGTCTGCTCTTCGTCGGCATCGGCATCGTGGGCGTCTTTCTTCCCTTGATACCTACGACGGGCCCGCTTCTGCTCGCCGCCTTCTTCTTCGCCCGGTCCTCGGATCGGTTGCACGACTGGCTCGTCAACCATCAGCGTTTCGGCCGGTTCATCAGCGACTTCCAGAGCGGCCGGGGGATCCCGGTGCGGACCAAGGTGGTCGCGGTTCTGGCTATGACGGCGGCGTTCACCTACAGCGTCGGGTGGGTGCTGGGACCGATGGCATTGCGGCTCCTCGTCGCCGCCATCGGTATCTGGGCCATCGGCTTCGTGCTCCGAATACCCAACGCCCCGCGATCCGTGGAGGAGCCGGGCCGGTAGCCTCTCCCGGTGACCTCCAAACGGCAATTCCGCTCCGCCCTGGTCGGGGAGCACCAGTTCGTCAGCCGATTCCTGTCCAATGACTGGGAGCTGATCGGCCCCGACGGGGTCGTCGCACGAATGCGCCGGGTCCCGTCCACACACACTTCGCTGGTGTGGCTCCCGGATGGCCGCAAACTCGAGCTGAAGCCCGACGGCTGGGGCACGGTTGTGGCGGTGGGCGATTCCGAGAAGGCCAGGATCGAACGCCAGTCGTGGTGGGGGCGGCGTTGGGAGGTGACCGGTACCACCTTCGGCTACGAACTCACCTCGGACCCGACCCCCCGCCGATGGACGCTGCGAATCGGGGGACATCCGGTCGGCCGCCTCGCCGGCACAGCCCTGACCTACAACCGGGTCGACGTGCACACCGACGTGGCGGTGCCGGTACACGCGCTGATCCTCTCTTGGCACGTCATCGCCAGGCCATGGGAGGCCGCCGCCGCCGCCCGGGTCCTCAAGCCGAAGCCTCGGCCGAAGGTGCCGTGACCGATCCGCTGATCTCGGTGGATGAGCTCGCGGGGTTGCTGGCAACTGGCGACGCCAAGGTCGCCGACACCCGTTGGTACCTCGCGGAGCCAGAGCAGGGTCTCGCCGCCTATGCCGAGGGGCACATTCCCGGAGCCGTGTACCTGCACCTCGAGACCCAGCTCAGCGGCCCCATCGGCGCCGGCCGCCATCCTCTCCCCACCCGAAGCGACTTCGCCGCGACGATGGGATCACTTGGATTCGGCAACGACGACCTGATCGTGGCCTACGACGACCGTGGCGGGGCAATCGCCGCCCGACTCTGGTGGATGCTCCGCGACATCGGGCACGACCGGGTCCGGGTGCTCGACGGCGGACTGCCTGCCTGGGTGGCAGCCGGCCACGCGCTGGAGTCGGCGACCGCCGCACGGCCCGTGGCGACCATGACGGTGCGCCCCGCCACCACCCGCACCATCGACCGTGAGGCCCTGGCGGAGAGTCTCGGGGAGCTGACGCTCATCGACTCCCGCTCGGCCGAGCGGTACCGCGGCGACCAGGAACCCATCGACCCGATCGGCGGCCATATCCCCACGGCCGTCAACATCCCCTACGAGGAGAACATCGACACGGAAGGTCGGTTTCTTCCATTCCGGATGCTCTCCGCCCGCTACCGCGCAGTGGGTGCCCACGGCGACGACACCGTCGTCTACTGCGGCAGCGGCGTCACCGCCTGCCACGCCGCCCTGGCGATGGTCGTGGCCGGCCTCGGCGAGCCGATCCTGTACCCCGGCTCCTGGAGCGACTGGAGCAGCGCCGAGATGCCATTTGTCACCGGAGACGAACCAGGCGAGGTGCTTCCGTACTAGGCCGGGGCTGCGCCCCGGCCCGCGATGCGCAATCAGCAATGAGCAGCGCGTTGGAGCCAACGAGGACCTAGACGCGTCGCGCATTGCGCATTGCACATTGCGCATCGCAGAACCGAGGCCGACATGATGTCTAGTTCCCGAGTGTGCTCTCCGCGCGATCTAGCGTCTGCCCGCCTCTCAGGACCGGCGCGAAGAGGTCGCCGTGGCGGGCGACGCGGTCCCAGATGCTGGCGATGGTGAAGTCCGATGGATTCACTGCGCCGACCTCGTCCCACAGAATGGGGGTCGACACGGGTGCACCGGGGCGGGGGCGCACCGAATACACCGAGGCAATCGTCTTGCCGCCGACGTTCTGGTTGTGGTCGATGAACACCTTGCCCTTGCGCTTGGGAATGTCCCACTCCATCGTCGCCAGGCTCGGGTCCGCGCCGACGACGAGACGACCCACCGTCTCGATGAACTTCCGTACCCGCTCGTAGGGGTGCACTGGATCGAGCGGCACGTAGATGTGGAGGCCGGTGGCACCCGAGGTCTTGGGGTAGCCGGCGAGCCCGAGGCGCTCGAGCGCAACCCGGATCACCTTGGCCACAGTGACCACCTGGTCCCATTCGGCGCCCTCGGCCGGGTCGAGGTCGAAGATGGCGAAATCGGGCTCCGTCGAAGTGAGGATCCGACTCAACCAGGGGTGGATCTCGATGGCACCGAGGTTGGCGATCCACATCAACGACTCGACGTCGGGTGCGGTCACGAAGTCGATGTCCTCCCCCTTGTGGCCGGACCACAGCGGCGCCGTCGGCAGCCATTCCGGCGCGTGTGATGGTGCCCGCTTCTCATAGAACCAGTCGCCGTCGGCCCCGTCGGGGAACCGGGCCAGCACGATCGCCCTGTCACGCAAATGGGGCAGCAGCAGTGGGGCGATCGCCGCGTAATAGGCGATCAAATCACCTTTCGTATAGCCGTCGGGAAAGAACGGCTTGTCGATGTTGGTGAGGCGCACCTGGCGATCCCGGCCGACTGGAATCCATCCGTCGGCTTCGGCACGGACCTGGACCCCAGCGGGGAAGGGCACGGACCCCGAGGCGAGTGAGCGGGTGTCGTCATCGTTCTGCGCCGGCGACCGCGTTGCCGACCGCGCCTGCTCCAACTCCGCCTGGATCGCCTCATGGCTCGACCCCTCCCTGGCCTCGGAGATAAGGGTCATCCGCATCCCTGCTTCGACTGCCGCTTCGACCAGCGGGGTCACCCGCAACGACCCTTCGCCGTACGGAAGGTGGCGGATCTCCCCGGCGTGCCCGAATTCGTTGTCGGTGAACTGGCAATGGAGCGGATCGAGCGACCAGCCCGGGAAGTTGTCGCGCAGGAATGCGAAAACTCCGAGAAAGGCCTCCTTGCTGGTCAAGGCCCCCCGCGACATGGCATGAAGGTGAGCCCAATCGACCACCGGGTGGACGAAGGGAAAGTTCCCGGCGATGAGGGCGATGTCGCCGAGGGTTCCGAAGGCACGATCGGACCCGCCGACCTCCAGGCCGAGGGCCACCCCCAGATGGCGCACCTTGGGCTCGATCACCTCGAGGCTCTTAGCCGCCAAGGCGTGCAGCTCGTCGGGTGGCCGACCCTTGGTGTAGCCGGTGTGCGCCACGATCACCCGGCTGCCGAAGGCCGCTCCCAGTTTCATGGTGTGCTCGAGCGCCGAGCGGGTGAGCTTCGCCTTCTCGGGGTCGTCGGAGGTGAGGATGGCGAAGTAGGGGGCGTGGATCGAGATGGCGATGCCGCGCTCGGCGGCGAGTGCCCCGAAGGCAGCGCACCGCTTCTCCTTCCACGGGAAGCCCTTCACGAAGGCGAACTCATACGCGCGGTGCCCCCGGGCGGCCAGGCCGTCGAGAAACGCCGCGTCGTCCCCGTCTTCGGGTGGGAGCCCGGAAACACCAAACGCGATCATTTTCAGTCTCCAGTCGCCAGTCTCCAGCAGGAGGGCCACCCGCCTCCCGCAAGATAAAGGCCGTTCCCCCTTCTGTCCTCCTCTGCTCGCGGGGCAGCGAGGCCGGGCGGGGGTGGTGCTACCTTCGCGGCGGGTCGGTAGCTCAATTGGCAGAGCAGCGGGCTTTTAACCCGAAGGTTGTGGGTTCGATTCCCACCCGACCCACCACCCCGAAAGCCGCCCGGTTCCGGCTCCCATCCTCTCTTGAGCCGGCCTAGCGCTCGGTGGGCTGAGTTTCCGCAGGGGTGGACTCACCGAGAGCGGCGCGCTGTCGACTCACCCAGGGTGAGTAGCCCCACCGCCACTTGGCGACGTACCAGGCGTAGCGGGGATGGGCGTACATCCGACGAACTGTCATACGGGAGTTCGCCTTCTCGAGCGCGGCCGTATCCCGTGCGATGCCCGGCCCGTACCGCGTCACCTGCTTCGGATAGATCTCGTGGATCAGGTGATCCCAGACCTCGAGATCGGCCTGGTTCACCGCGGCGATCCTGGCAACTGCCTCGGGATCGGCCAGTAGCCGCTTCTTGATGTCGTCGGTCGGCGCCACCCACTTCGATGCGTACGTGACATCGGGCATCCCTACGAAGCGCTTCAACATCACCAGCGACTCGTCGAACCGGTCGGCCCGTCCTACGAACGCGAAACGGTCGAGGTGGCCGACGGCCTCGGCGGCGGTCCCATCGGGCCCCGCCAGAATCCGGGTCTGCCGGTCGCGCACCGCGTCGTGAGTGATCCAATCCTCGAAGGGAAGGTCGACGCCACCACGCTGGACGTCGTATTGATAGTGAGAGGCGGTGCGGACGATCGGGTCACGCAAGAACGAGACATATCGGATCTCCCCCGCCACCTCTTCCAGCCCGGCGTAGGCGCGCACCGGATGAC
This sequence comes from Acidimicrobiia bacterium, assembly GCA_040878325.1. NCBI lineage: Bacteria > Bacillati > Actinomycetota > Acidimicrobiia > Acidimicrobiia bacterium. The sequence continues at coordinate 753 of JBBDMM010000015.1, read as the reverse complement.
CGAGGATGCTCTCGAGCCGGGGATACCACCGGCGGAGCTGCGTCAGCCCATCGGGCGTCAGATGGTCTGCGGCGGGATCGGTGAGCCGGACGTCGCAGTGCCGACCACCGAACGAACGCTTGAAGACGCCGGCGAGCGTGGTTCCGGCGGTCTTGTGGATGTGGACTACAGCGATCACTGGAGATGGCATCGGCGGGCGCTGATAGCGGGTTGAGGCCTTCGGGTTTAGGACCGCCCCTCTGGGAGCAACGACCTATGCTCGGCTTCGTCGACTTGGCTTCGGGAAGGGTTCGCACCGTCGATGAGCAGGTACGCAGGAGTGATGATCATGCTGGCAGGAGGGCTGGCCGCGATTGGCTCGTGGCTCCCTTGGGCAACCGGCTTTCTTTCGGGGATCCCGGGGATAACCGGCATAGATCTCACGGACGGCTGGATGACTTTCTTCGCCGGATTGGCCTTCATGGTCCTCGGTTTCCTCACGTTCACCGGTCGCCCCTACCCGATGTGGCTGGCGTGGGCCGTGCTCGCCAATTGGACAGCAATCGCGATTATCAACTTCCTGGACATCCGCGAGACAATCGAAGACGCCGGTGTTGGCAGCATCGGCATCGGCATGTGGCTGCTGCTCCTCGGTGTCGTGATCGGCATCGTCGGACTCGTCAAGGGCCGCGGCAAGTCCGCCGCCTAGACCGTCGAGCGAGTCGTGGGGGGGGGGGGGGGGGGGGGGGGGGGGGGGGGGGGGGGGGGGGGGGG
>JBBDMM010000014.1 GCA_040878325.1 Acidimicrobiia bacterium | reverse complement strand
GGGCGTTCGCCCGGCAGACGGAGGGGGCAGCGGAGACAGCGAGCACTCCAACCACTTGGCCTCTGGGAAATCGGATCCCGGGCGGAAGCCCGGAATCCGAAGAGGCGGGCAACCTGCCCCCACAACCTTCTCTCCAGGGGTGGCGTACTCTGGCTTGGTGACTCTCACTCAGAAGATCTCGATTCCAGCGCTGGTGGCTCTGGTTCTCGGCCTTCTCACGGCGACACCGGCCGGAGCGGGCTTCGGTCCATTCTGCGACGAAATCGCCTACGACTCCGGTGACCCGACCCATGTTCTGTACGGCGACGGCAGCCCGGTCGACCCGGTGTCGGGGTTGATGCTGCTCGATCTCGGCAGCGCCGGCGGTGGCCGGGTGGTGTTCTGGGACGGGATGTTCCCCGGGGGGGCCGTCGGCGTCCTGATCTTCGGCTCGGACTTCGGCGATGTGATCTGCGGGACGACCGGCGACGACGAGATCTGGGGTAAGCAGGGGAGCGATCGCGTTTTCGGGATGGGCTCGATGTCCGACTTCGACCCGGACACCGGTGTCGGTGGCGACCGGCTGTTTGGGAACCGAGGCCACGATCTGGTGGTTGCCGGCACGGCGACCGACGCACCCTCCTCGGAGGGAGCGCTACTCGGGGGCGGGCGGGGTCGCGACACCCTGGTGTTGGGTGACGGCACTGGCGCGCTGGGTCGGGGCGGGCAAGACGACGACACGGTTCTCGGGGGGAGTGGCGCCGCGCAGGAGCTGCGCGGGGGCGACGCTGCCGATGTGGTGCTGGGTGGTGCGGGTGCCGGCCAGAGCCTGTACGGAAACGCAGGGGACGACGACCTGCTTGCCGGATCCGGGGCGAGTCAGCTTCTGGTCGGCAACAGGGGCGATGACACGCTCGGCGGGGGCATCGGGGCCTCGCAGCGGCTGTTTGGTGGTCGAGGCGACGACACCCTCACCGGCGGTTCCGGCGCGGGCCAGGGGCTCTACGGCGGTGACGATGACGACACGCTGACGGGCGGCGAGGGATCCGTTCATCTGCTCAACGGAGGCCGGGACGCCGACCTGCTCGCCTCGGGGTCAGGTCCTTCGCACACGGTCTACGGGGGCAAGGGGGTGGACACCCTCAGCGGTGGAACGGGGGAGGGACACTCGTTCCTCGGAGGCGAGGGCCACGATGCGATCGTCATCGGCCAGGGCGTCGGCCACGCGGGCTACGGCGGGCCCGGCAACGACTTGCTCGTTGGCGGTGAGAACCCTTCGATGATGTCCGGTGACGACGGCGGTGACTCGCTCGAGGCCGGAGACGCCGGAGACACCCTCCTGGGCGGCGCCGGAATCGATTTCCTCGCGGGGGGTGCCGGCCCCGACGACCTCGATGGCGGTGAAGGGAACGACGAACTCCATGGAGGCGAAGGCGCCGACACCCTGGCCGGGGGCACGGGACACGACCTCTTGTACGGGAATCACCCCAGTGGTCCCGGGGGATTCGACGTTTCCGACGACGCCATCGACGCGATGTCGGGCGACGCCGGAGACGACACCTTCTTCGGTAACTGCGACGACGGTGCTTTCGACACCGCAGACGGGGGGCCGGGCGACGACGATCTCTCTTTCAGCACCGCCGACAACACCGGGGTGGAACTGGCCCTCGACCCGTGTGACTGAGCCCCCGGCCGGCTAGGCAGCCCGGGGATATCATCGACAGCCGCGCCGTGCTCTCATGTTCGGGGGGTTTGTGACGAAACCGACGATTGCGGGGGCGATTCAATCGCTCGATGAGCGGTTCGGCCTCGCACCCCTCCCCGAGGCCGACGGCCCGGTGTTCGTCCTCGCCAGCGGCTGGCGCTCGGGCTCCACTCTGATGCAGCGCCTGGTCGCCTCCTCCAACGAGATCCTGATGTGGGGTGAGCCGTACGATCTCGCGGGCCTCGTCGATCGGATGGCCGACTCGTTGCGCCCCGCCGGTGACCGCTGGCCCCCGAAGGATTCGATCGTCGACAGTGCGCCTGACCCGGGGGATTGGACCGCCAAGGCGTATCCGCATCCGGAGCACCTGCTGGCGGCCCACCGCGCCCTGTTCGATCGGCTGTTTGCCACCCCGGCTCATGAAGCGGGGTTCGGCCGGTGGGGCCTCAAGGAGGTGCGACTCGACGGCGAGCATGCCTACTACCTCCAACGACTCTTCCCCGACGCCCGGTTCGTCTTCGTGCACCGCAACCCCTACGACGCCTTTCTGTCGTATCGGGTCTTCCACGACCTTCGACCCAAGATGGGGTCGTGGTGGTGGCGGTGGCCGGATGTCCAGGTCACCACCGCCGAGGACTTCGGGGCGATGTGGCAGACCCTCACCGAGTCGTTCCTCGAATGGTCGCCCCGGCTGGGTGGTGAGGTCATCGGGTACGAGGACTTCAGTACCGGCACTGGTTTGGACCGTATCGAGCGGCTCATCGGGGCCTCGATCGACCGGAAGGTGCTGCGGGTGAAGCTCGCCCGCAAGCCAGGGAAGAGCAACGACGACGGAGTCGCGCAAGCGCCACTGTCGGAGGCGGAGCGCGCCGGGATCGAGGTTACCGCCGGTGCGCTGGCTCGGCGGCTCGGCTACGAGGGGCCCACCGGAGATGCTCGATGACCCGGGGATGGCGGCGAATGGTTCCGGGGCCGGTGAAGCGGATGGTCAACCGCTATCGGACGGGGAACGCGGGCAGCGGCCGGAGCGGAGGGAACTCTTCGCAGGCGGCACGGGACCTTCGCAAGGCGCGCCAGAGGATCGCCGTCTTGAAAGAGCGGACGCGTTCCGACGGGGACCGATGGGCACGCCAACTCAAGGACCTCGTGCCCCGCCAGAGCCAGCCCTTGGACGACCTCGCCTATTACCCGGCCGGCAACTGGAACGCCTACATGCGGCTGCTCTACGCCCGGGCTCCCGAGTTCGGATTCGCCCCGCGGCCGCTTGACCGTATCGAGCGCGTCGACGACCTTCCCCCGACCTCCGTGCTCCACCTCCACTGGACACGGTCGGCCCAGGTGGGCGCCGAGACCGTTGCCGAGGCCCGGGCGAAGACCGAAAGCTTCATCGAGCCGATCGAACGGTTCGTGGCCCGCGGTGGGGTGCTTGTCTGGACGATCCACGAAGAACTCCCTCACGATTGCCGGTTCCCTGAGGTCGAGGTCGAACTGCGGCGCCGGCTTGCAGGGTTGGCGCACGGCATCCATGTCCTCCACCAGTCGACGGAGGAAGCGGTGGCCGGGCTGTACCCGCTGGATCCGGCCAAGGTTTTCGCGATCGAACACCCCCTCTACACGGGGGCATACGAGGACTTCGTCGGCCGCGACGCGGCCCGTGCCCTGCTCGACCTTCCCGACGACGCGGTGATGCTCCTCGGCTTCGGCGCGATCAGGCACTACAAGGGTTTCGATCGGCTGGTGGGTCTCCTCCCCAGATTGCGCGGGGAGACCGGCCAGGACGTGCGGGTGATGATCGCCGGCCGGACCCTGGCAACCGACGACAACTCCGGGTTGCGACGGCTCGTGTCGTCGACGGCGGGAGCTTCGATGACCGAGGATGGACCGCCGGAAGCCGCGGTCTCCATCCTCTTCAGGGCTGCCGACGTCGTGGTGCTTCCCTACCGGGAATTCTTGAACTCGGGCGTGCTGCTGCTCGGGCTCTCGTTCGGCGTGCCCGTCATCGTGCCCCGGACCGCGGTGTCGGCCGACTTTGAGCGCTCCGGTCTGGTGAGGCTGTTCGAGGCCACCGACGACGAGGATCTCGCCCGGGCCCTCCGCGAGGCAGTGGGCCACCGTGTCGCGGTGCCCCGACAGGTTTCGGCCGAGGTGTTGGAGCGCCACGACCCGCATCGGATCGCCGGTCGATTCGCCGAGCAGGCGCGCGAGATCGTCACGCTGGCGCGCCGATGACCGACAGGTCCGGTGGGGCGGTCCCCAGGGTTTACGCGGTGGTGCTCAACCACCGGCATTCGCGGGATGCCCTGCGGGCGGTGGCGAGCCTCTTCGAATCGACCCCGCGGCCCGCCATCGTGGTGGTCGACAATGGGTCACCCTCGCGCCAACTCGAAGTTCTCCGGTCGGGGCTGCCGGCAGATGTCTCGTTCGTCGAGTCGCGGGAGAACCTCGGCTACGCCGGGGGCAACAACCTGGGAATCTCGGTGGCATTGCAGGCAGGCGCCGACTTCGTGTGGATGCTCAACGCCGATGTCGTCGTGGAACCCGAGGCGCTGAGCCTGCTGCTGGCGGCCGCTGCCTCCCATCCCCGGGCGGGGATCATCGGATCCCGCGTGCTCCACGGCCACAGCGAGGAGATCTGGTTCAACGGCGGGGAGATCGTGTGGGGGAGGGGGGGAGCGACCCGCCACCTCGCCATGGGAAAGCGCGATTCGGAAGTACCCGCGCTCGGCCCGTCCGTCGTCGACTACGTCACCGGGGCGGCGATGCTGGTGAGGTCCGAGGTGTTTGCCGACGCCGGACTGCTGCCCGAGGACTACTTCCTCTATTTCGAGGAGACCGACTTCAGCGTGCGCGCCCGGCTGGCCGGGTGGTGGGCGATGCACGAGCCGCGCTCCCGGGTCCGCCACTTCAAACGCTCCTCAGGCGCCCTGCCGCAGCCCTATTTCGTCTATTACTTCATCCGCAATCGGATCGTCTTCGGCACCAGATACACCGGGTGGACCGCGGCGCGGATCGTCGAGGACCAGCAGCGATTCATCGAGTCATGGCGGCGCCGCGTCGCCAAAAGAGCCTACGACTGGCTCCCGGTATACGAGCGCCTGGTACAGATGGCGATCGACGACGGCACCACCGGTCGAACAGGGCGCCGAGAGGACATCGAGGAGGTGCCGGGTCCTGGTCACGGCGAGGCTCGGTAGAGAGGTTGGTCCTGTGAGGGTCCTCCGTTGATTTCCTTGCGTCTCCCCCCGGTATTTCCGGGGGGAGTGCCCCGAAGGGGCGAGGGGGGCAGCCGACCCTGCGAGCAGGACTGGACCCGTCAGGCCGTCTTCGGTTGACGGGCGGCCCGTCAACCGTCCTCCAGAGGCACCGTGGTCAGGGTGCTCGCTGTCGGCTCACTTCGTTCGCTGGGCTGCCCCCTCCTCAGGAACCCGGAGGGTTCCCCACCTCCCCCGTCGAAGACGAGGGAGGATGCCACCGTGAGCGGGACTGGGCCCGTCTTCTGGCTTCAACCGGACTTTGCGTCCTACTGATGGCTCATGATTCGGCGATGCGAGATGAACTGAGACCACTGAAGCCGTTCGCGAGCCACAACCGGGGCCGGATGCCGCTGGGGGAGGTCCGACTCTGGATGGAACTCCGGAAAGGTGCGCTGGGGTATCGGTTCCGGCGGCAGCATGTGATTGGCCGATACATCGTTGACTTCGTGTGTCTCAAGGAGAGACTCGGCGTCGAGGTGGATGGCTCACAGCACTATCGATCTGAGACCGATGCCGAGCGAGATGAGTACTTGAATCGCCACGGTTACCGGGTCCTGCGGTTCTGGGCCTGGCATGTCCTCGAGTTCAGCCCTGCCGTCGTTGCGGAGATCACTCGGGTCCTCAACGGCCACCCGATCGTCGAGTCGCTTCAGCCCGGCGACGAAGTCTTCGAACGCAAGATCCGTGCGGCGACCGAAGCCGGCGAGTTCGGACGGAGCTAGGAAGGGAACTGGGCCATGTGAGCGTCCTCCCCCTGCCGTCTTCGGCGGGGGAGGCGCTTCTTCCCTGCCTCCTGCCCCCTCCGCCACTGCCGAAGACGGCGGCGCGGGAAGCGGGAAGCGGGAGGCGGGAGGCGGGCAGGCTTCCTGCATCGGTGGGCCGGATCGTTACGCTTGCGACGTTGAAGCAGTCTCCCGAGATCGCCTGCATCGTGGTCAGCTACCGGAGCCAACGGGACATGGTGGCCGCCGTCCGATCCATCCTCGTCCAGGACGTCCCCGTCGAGGTGGTTGTGGTCAATTCCGGGGGCGGGGAGCCGGCCGCCGCCCTCGCCGCAGCCGGCATCGAAGTTCCGGTCATCGACCATCCCGAGAGACTGTTCTTCGGCGGTGCCGTCAACCTGGGGATCGCCGCCACTAGCGCCCCTTTGGTGTCGTTCCTTGCGGCGGACTGTATCGCAGAGGCCGGTTGGCTGGCGGCGCGCGTCGAAGGGCACAGATCGGGTGCGCCAGTCGTGGCCGCTGCGGTCACCAACGCCTATCCAAAGAACGTGTTCTCCTGGGCGGCACACGTGTTGCTGTGGTCGACACGCATGCCCGGGATCCCTCCGGCGCAGGCGCTGCTCTACGGTTTCTCGTTCAAGCGGGAAGTGCTGGAGGCAGTCGGCGGCATCCGGTCCAACCTGCGAGCTGGGGAGGACACCGACATCAAGGAGCGCCTATCAGGCAGGTACCAACCGGTGTGGGAGCCCAGGGTTCGGACCGCCCATCGCAACCCGAGGGGCATCTTCTCCCTCCTTGCCGATCAGTACCGCCGTGGTTCCCGCAGCGTTCGGACGTGGCGGGACCTGGGTCAATTCGAGGTGAGCCGCACGGTGGCCCGCAACGCGCTCCGCCGCTTCCCCTCGCTGATCAGGGTTGCGTGGGCGGCGGCGCTCCCCGGCGAGCGTCGCTGGATCGCCCTGGCCACCCCCCTGGTGCCGTTGGGTGCATTCGCTTACGCCTTGGGAGCGGCGATCGGGCGTGGAAAGGCCTGAGCCCGACCCACAGCCGCTGCCCGCGTGGCACGGGCTACAGCTCCCGATCGCGCTCCGGCAGTCTCCCCCCAACCAGCAGCCGATACGAGCGGGCCAAGATGGGGTGAGCCCTCAACCAGGTTTGTAGTCGCACAGCGCGCGAGGAGCGCAGCAGCTCCAGGTCGGCCTGGAGTGACTCCACCTGGACGGTCAACTCCCGGGCGAGGGAAACGGATGCGGTCGACGCCTCGAGGGCGGCATCCAGCCGCTCGCGGAGCACCCCGATCTCGGCTCGGGCCGCCGAAACGCGTCGTCCGATGTCGAGCTCGGTGTACCCCTGGGCCTCCCGCATCGCCTGGGGAATCACCAGGGTGTGCAGCCGGTGCAGATACGCTGCCAGCTCGGCTGCCTCGGAGGCAGCGGCGACGCCGGCTTGTCCGGACCAGCCGGCAATCACGTCCGCATACACCTTCTCGATGCGATCGACCGCTGCCTCGATGCCAGCATGTTCTCTGATCCAGGCCTGCACTGCAGCGGCATCGACAGGGTCGTATTGGTCCAGGCGGTCTCGAATCAGATCGATCCGGGGCGCATCATCCAACGCAGCCATGCCGAAGTTGGCGGCGGCAAGTCCCTCGACCGTGGCACGGGTCACCATCGGTCCCAAACCCTCCGCGTCGCACATGACCACGGCGCACCCGACCGCCATGGCCTCCATGGCGGCCCGGCCCCGGGCGAACACGATGTCGTAATCCGCCAGGACGTCCTCGGGCCGATCGAGGAATCGCCCGGTCTGGACCCCAAGGCTCTCGACCTCGATGCCGCGCTCCTCACACGCGATCACCGCGAGATGATGAAAGCCTTCACCCGGTACCGCATTGTTGCCGAACACCAGGGCGCGTTTCGCCCGCCCGGGAAGCGGCTGCGGACGCGGACGGAACCGCGCTAAATCGACGAAGTTCGGGACCACCTCGACCATTTCAGGGGGGATGCCCTCTTCGGTGACCAGGCGATCGCGGCGTAACGCATCGACGGCGACATAGCGCACGATGCGAGAGAAGCGAGGTGGCATCTCCTGCCACGGCAGCCACCCGTGGCAGAAGAAAACCGCCGGGACTCCCGGAAGGTGCAGCAGGGCTTCGACCGTCGGGAGGTGGTGCTGACCGTGGATAAGATCCGGGGGATCGTCGAGCAGTGACAGGTCCCGGACCACCGGTACTCCACATTCCCGCACATCTTCGGCGGCCCGTCCGAGGAACGGGGAGTAGGCCATGGGGTGATGACCCCGCCGCCTGAGCGCCGCGGCGACGTCCCGCAGATACAGTTCCGAGCCTCCCCTGACATCGAGCTGATGGTTGGTGAGCAGGATTCGCACGGGTGGACCATAGACTCTGCTGAGTTCGAGAGCGGGGGAGCCTCATTCCACGGTTTCATCTTCCACGAGTGTTGACGCGCCGTCGACCCGCCCGCTTGTTGTCGCTGCTCGCCTTCCGCGACGAGATGCGCTTCCTGCCCGGTTACTTCGTCAATGTGGCTGCCGAATTGGACGGGGTCGTGGCACTGGATGACGGATCCACCGACGGGTCCGCGGAATACGTGATGGGCCGGCCCGAGGTCCTCGAGCTGATCCGGCAGCCGGTGCGGGAGCCGCACCACTGGGACGACGCCCGTAACCACCGTCTCCTCGTGGAGGCGGCCCGACGTCATCGGCCCGACTGGCTCCTGGGCCTGGACGCTGACGAGCGCCTGGAGCACGGATTCAGGGCGCGTGCCGAGTCCGAGATCAATCGGGCGCGGCGCGAGGGGTATTCCGCATACTACGTATGGTTTCGCGAGGTGTGGGGCTCCCCAACGACGATCCGCATCGACGGCATCTGGGGACGGAAGCAGCAAGCCCGCATGTTCGCATCCCGCGACGACCACGAGTTCCACGAGCAGAGGCTGCACGGTCATTGGGCACCGCTAAACGGTCGCCTGGCCGACGGGAGCTTCCCGTCGGCTGATCTCATCATCTACCACCTGCGCATGCTGCACCCCGAAGATCGGATCGCTCGCCGGGACCGGTACAACCGCCTCGACCCCGACCACAAGATGCAGGCAATCGGATACGACTACCTGACGGATGAAACCGGCATCGAGTTGGCTCGGATCGATCCCGCGCGCTCCTACCGCCCGACCCCCGCCTGACCGGAGGCGACTGGCGATTCGCCGTACCGCGGCGCCCGCGGAACGATGTCTTGAAGGCAGGGACGGAACGATGTCATGAAGGCTGCCGGGAGGCGGGAGGAGGGAGGCGGGAGGCGGGCTGCCACTATCGTCGCTGGGCGACCATGAAGAAGATCGACCTTGGACTCCGCGGACCTGTCTTGCTCGACCCCGACGTCTTCCGTGACGACCGTGGCTTCTTCATGGAGAGTTGGAATCGGCGGACCTTTGCGGAGGTCGTGGGGGAAGACGTCGAGTTCGTGCAGGACAACCACTCGCGATCCTTCTCGGGCGTGCTGCGAGGCGTTCACTATCAGTTGCCGCCACATGCCCAGGGGAAGCTGGTCCGGGTGACGCGGGGCTCGGTGTGGGATCTGGCCGTCGACCTGCGGCGGAGCTCACCCACCTTCAAGAAATGGGTGGGGGTCGAGCTGACCGAGGACAATGCGCTGCAGTTGTGGATTCCTCTCGGATTCGGCCACGGCTTCCTCACCCTCAGCGAAGTGGCGGATGTGCTCTACAAGTCATCGGCTCATTACGCTCCCGACGTCGACCGCTGCCTGCGATGGGACGACCCCGAGATGGCCATCGACTGGCCTCTGGACGGACGGCAGCCGACGGTCTCGGAGCGAGATGCCGGGGGCGCAACCCTCGCCGAAGCCGCGTTGTTCGACTGATGAAGGCACCGGCATGACACGTAGATATCTGGTCACCGGCGGAGCGGGCTTCATCGGCTCGAACTTCATTCGTCATGTTCTCGAGAATGAGGCGGGTGCCCAGATCACGAATCTTGATGCCCTCACCTATGCCGGCGTCGAAGCGACCATCGACGAGTTGAACGGGCTCGAGGGCCACACTTTCGTTCATGGCGACATTCGCGATCCGGAACTCGTCGAGACCGTCGTCCCCGGGCACGATGTGGTGGTCAACTTTGCCGCCGAGAGCCATGTCGATCGCTCGATCACCGGTCCTGTGGTGTTTCTCGAGACCAACGTGGTGGGAACCGGCATGGTGATCGACGCCGCCCGCCGCCACGGGGTGCCGACCTTCATCCAGATTTCGACCGACGAGGTCTACGGCTCCCTCGAGAGCGGCTTCGCCTCCGAGGCCGCTCCGCTGGTGCCTTCCTCCCCCTATTCGGCGTCGAAGGCCGCGGCCGACCTCCTGGTGTCGTCGTACGGGGTCACCTATGGCTACCAACCGATCGTCACCCGGTGCACCAACAACTACGGCCCGTACCAGTCACCCGAGAAGGTCATCCCCCTGTTCGTCACCAACCTGATCGACGGCGGGAAGGTGCCGCTCTACGGCGACGGGGGCAACGAGCGCGACTGGCTTCACGTCGACGATCATTGTGCGGCCATCCACCTGCTTGTGGAGGCGGGTGTCCCCGGCGAGATCTACAACATCGGCGCCAACGCCCAGATCACCAACATCGACCTCACCCGCTCCCTGCTCGAACTGATGGGGGCCGACGAATCGGCGATCGAATTCGTCACCGACCGCCCCGGCCACGATCGGAGGTACGCCGTCGACTCGTCCAAGATGAGAGCGCTGGGGTGGGCCCCGCGCCATACCCTCGAGGAAAGGCTCGCTGACACGGTGGAGTGGTATCGGCAGCGGCAGGACTGGTGGAGGCCGTTGAAGGCGCAACCATCATGAAAGGCGTCGTTCTGTGTGGTGGAACCGGCAGCCGCCTCCGACCGATCACCTACTCCATTGCGAAACAGTTGGTGCCGGTCGGCAACAAGCCGATCCTGTTCTATGGCCTCGAGGACCTTGCTTCGGCCGGCATCCGGGAGGTGGGGCTCATCGTCGCCCCGGACACCGCCGGGGAGATTCGGCAGGCGGTGGGGGACGGAGCCGCCTTCGGCCTCGAGGTGACATACATCGTTCAGGACCAGCCGCGGGGGCTGGCCCACGCCCTCAAGACGGCTCTGCCGTGGGTCGACGGCGACGACGTGCTCATGTACCTGGGGGACAACCTGCTCAAGCATGGCGTCAACGGGGTGGTCGACGACTTCCTCCGCGAGCGCCCCAACTGCCAGATCCTCCTCGCCCGGGTGGAGGACCCTGGTGCTTTCGGCGTGGTTGAACTCGACGGCGCCGGCGCCGTGGTCCGCCTGGTGGAGAAGCCCAAGGATCCGCCCTCCGATCTCGCCCTGGTGGGGGCATACCTCTTCGACTCCACGGTCGCTGAGGCGGTCGGCGCCATCGAGCCATCGGCGCGCGGCGAGTTCGAGATCACCGATGCCATCCAGTACATGGTCGATTCCGGGCGGACCGTACGGCCCAGCCTGGTCACCGGGTGGTGGAAGGACACGGGCAAGAAGGAGGACCTCCTCCACGCCAACGAGCTCGTCCTCGAGGAGCTCGAGGACGACATTCGGGGGCGAGTCGTCGACTGCACCATCGAAGGGCCGATCCACGTCGATGAAGGGGCGCAGTTGGTGGGCTGCACGGTGCGGGGACCGGTGGTGATCGGGCGGGATGCCGTGCTCGAAGGGGTGTCGGTAGGCCCGAGTACCTCGATCGGAATGGACTCGATCCTGACTGATGCCGTGGTGGAGGAGTCGATCGTGTTCCCCGGCGTGCAGATTCACGACTGGCGGCTGCGAAACAGCGTCGTCGGTCGAGACAGCCGCTTGCTGGGCTCAGGCCCGTCGGGCTATTGCGAAATGATGCTCGGCGAACGGTCGGAGGTCCGGGGCGAGTGATCCTGGTCACTGGAGGATCGGGGCAACTCGGTTCGGCGTTTCGTCGACTGCTACCCGGCGCGTCGTTTCCCTCACGACGACAACTCGACCTGACCCAGCCCGGCACCATCGGGGAGGCCGTGGCGGCGCTGGCTCCGACATCGATCATCAACTGCGCGGCCTACACCGTGGTCGACGAAGCCGAGGACGATGAGGAGATGGCTTTCGCCGTCAACGCGGTGTCGGTGGGCGTGCTCGCCCGGCTGGCCGCCGAGCGGTCGCTGCCATTCGTCACGTTTTCGTCCGACTATGTCTTCGATGGCCGCGGCGACCGCCCCTATGTCGAATCGGATCCGACCTCACCCGCGAACGCCTACGGGCGGTCCAAGGAGGCGGGGGAGCAACTCGCCCTGGAAGCGCACCCCGGCGCGCTCGTCGTCCGCAGCTCCTGGCTCATCTCGGCGACCCATCCCAACTTCGTGGACACGATTCTCCGACTGGCCGGCGAAGGTGCCGGTGAATTGCGGGTCGTCGACGACCAGTTCGGGTGCCCCACGATCGCCGACGACCTCGCTGGCGCCGTCCTCGGAGCGGTCGACGCCGAAACGACGGGGTTGCTCCATCTGACCAACCAAGGTGAGACCACCTGGTTCGGGCTCGCTCGAGCTGCGGTGGGTTTCGCCGGCCTGAATCCGGAGCGCGTGGTGCCCGTTTCCAGCGCGGAGTATCCGCGCCGAGCGGCTAGACCCGCGTACTCGGTGCTCCGATCGGAGCGCCTCGCCGGCCTCGGGTTGGACCCCCTTCCACCGTGGGAGGCGTCGCTGCTACCGCTGGTCGCGGGGCTGCAGCGGTTGCGCTCGCAGCGGCGCTGAGCCGGGCCGTCAGGTCGAGGGGCGGCTGAACCGCGGTTCAAGGCGTTCGAGCCGCTCCTCGACATCGGCCGGGATGAATGCCTTGGTCACCTTGTGGAAACCGCCGTTCAGGTGGGGGTTGTAATAGGGATCGGGCTCGTCGAGCTGCGCCCCCCACAGGAATCGCATCCTCGCCAACGTGTAGGGGCTGCCGGCGCCGAGGTGCCCGCGGCTGGCCGACTCGTCGTGGGTCAGGGGATAGGTGGGGTCGTACATGAATGTGCCGCCGGTCTCGGCCGCGAGCCGGAGGCAGAGCTCGACGTCCTGGAAGTCGATGGCCAGGTCCTCGTTCATCCCCCCTACTGCGTGGAAGTCGGCGGTCCGCACCAGGAGGCATGCAGCGGTCAGACACGACACCTCGCGCGCCTGGTCATGAAGGCTGCTCGGCCGGGGCCGATTCGGCTGGGTCCTCGCGTAGTGGCCCGCGAACGGCCCGAAGTTGAGCCGGACGCCGCCGTGCTGGACCCGTCCATCGGGGTAGAGCAGCATCGGCCCCGTGCCGATCACCTCGGGATCTCGCAACCATCCCGAGAGCTGCAACAGCCAACGGCGGTGGCGTATCTCGATGTCGTTGTTGAGCAGAAGCACGAGGTCGGAATCCGGCCCCGCGGCAACACCCTCATTGCACAGATGAGAAAAGTTGAACGCGTCGTCCACGGTGTGGACGGTGACGTCGTCGCGCTTCCCCACCTCGTCCAGGAACTCGATGGCGGCGGGTGCCCGGGACCCGTTGTCGACGATCACCAGATGGGTCCGGATTCCGTCGGTGCGGCTGAGCACCCCATCGACTGCGCGGCGGAGCAACCTGGCGCGATCGCGGGTCGGCATCACGACCTTGACCAGCGGCGGTTGGGGCTCCGGGTCGAACAGGACGCGGTAGTTGAAGGGAGCCCCGTTCCCCAAGGAGGCGCGAGCGTTCCACCCCCTTCGCTGGATTGCCTCGTCGACGATGGCGATACCGCGAGCCTCGATGTGCAGCTTGTCCTGGGGCTTTCCGGCGGCTGAGCCCTCCCAGGCTCGCCAGTGATACAGGATGTTGGGCAGGTGGGCCACCGACATCGGGTGTTCGGACAACCGCAGTAGGAGGTCATGGTCCTGGACGCCGTCGAGCCCTGTGCGCAATCCACCGGCCTGGCGAAACACTGAGGTCCGCAGGCAGGTGATGTGGTTCACGTAGTTGACGCCGAGCAGGAGGCGGGGCGACCAGGCCGGCTTGAAGAATGCGGCGCGATGTCTTCCCTCTTCGACCTTGTCCTCGTCGGTGTAGATCAGGTCGGCTTCGGGGGCGCAGGTGCTCAGCCAGCCGAGGGCGGTGGGGACGAGGAGATCGTCCTGGTCGAGGAACACCAGATATTCACCTGAAGCCAGCTCGGCGCCGGCGTTGGTTGCGCCGGCGATGCCAAGGTTCGTCTTCAGGCGCTCGACGCGGATTCGCTCGTCCAGCCCGGCCAGCTTGTCCAACTCGCCGATGGTTCGAGGATTCGACGAGGCATCGTCGACGAGGATCAACTCCCAGTGGGGATGGGTCTGTGCCAGCACCGACTGCACGCACTTCCGGAGATACTTCGGGGGGGCGTCGTGCACCGGGCAGATGACGGTGAATCGCGTGGGACCGGGATCAGGCGGCTCGATCGACCCGTAGGCGTCGAGCCATTCCTGAACCGTCGGCAGGCGCTTCTTAGGGTTCTTCTTGCGCTTGCGCCCGCCTCGGCCTCTCTTGCCCTGGGGCCGGCGGCTTCGATCCTTCGGCTTGTGGCGTTGGTCGCGGAGGCCCTTGGCGCTCGGGGTTGGATCTGCAGTCCGGCGCAGTCGCCGCCACACCAGCCCGAAGGCGGCTCGCCAGCCGCGCCGTCGGCGCTCTGCATTGAACCGCTTCATGGCCCGGGCGACTCGGCTCACTGGCCCTCCGGAGTGGGGAAGGCTCCCGATATTACGTCTCCAGTCTCCAGTCTCCAGTCTCCAGTCTCCAATCTCCAGTCTCCAGGAAGACAGGAAGAGAACAGACGTCCTCCCCGCCGAAGACCGGGGGGAGGACGCTTCTCGGACCCTCTGTCTCTGGGGACTGGGTACTGGAGACTCGGGGAGGGCCATAGCCCTCCCTCAGGGCGTCAGCAACTCGAGGCCAATTCGACCCCACCGCAGGTATCCGTCCCGGCGTCGCCGGATCCGGTGTCGAAACCCGATCCGCCTTGCAGCTTGTCGTTGCCTTCCCCGCCGTGAAGAGCGTCGGCGCCCACGCCGCCCCTGAGGAGGTCACCCTCCGCGCCGCCGTGCAGGGTGTCGGCACCAAGGGCGCCTCTGAGGATGTCGCTGCCCTCGTGGCCGTAGAGCGTGTCGCCCCCGGCATTGCCGATGAGCAGATCGTTCCCAAGTCCTCCGTAGAGGGTGTCCGGGCCGCCCCGCCCCTTGATCTCGTCGTTGCCGGCGTCCCCATAGACGACATCGACTCCCGATCCGCCTCCGATGACGTCGTCACCGTCGCCGCCGTAGGCGATGTCGTCACCGGGTCCGAGGCAGATGGTGTCGTTGCCGGCCAGACTGACGACGGTGTCGTTGCCGCCGGCGGTCCAGATCACGTCGTCACCGGTGGTGCCGACGATGGCGTCGTCGAAGGGAGTGCCGACGATCGTCGGTACCAGCCCGGCGCACTTCCTCAGGATCGTGCCGAAGAGCCATGTCGACGCCGTCGAGCTTCGCACGATGATCTCGACATCACCGGCGTGAGGGTCGGCCAATGTCGTCCGGGATGCGACGCATGGGTCTGGCGACGCCATCGTGTCGACGCAGCCGGGCACGGCCACTCCGTCCTTGAACACGACGATCGCCCTGTCAACGGTCCCTGCGGGGATAACCGAAGCATCGAGCGTGAAAGTGATCACCAGTGGCACCGTCGCCGTCTGGGCCGGCGCGGTGATCACTACCTGGGTACCGAAGAGGGTGTAACCGCTGACCAGCTCGCCGGTGGTCTCGGTGATCGTCACCGGGCCGGCGTTGCCCCCAACCGGGATCGACACTTCCACTTCGACCGGTACCTCCGATGACGCCCCATCGGCGTCGAAGTCGGTCGTGAGGGATTCTCCGGTTCCGACGGTTTCCGAGATGCACAGCTCGTAGAGGTCGTCCGTGGTCAGCCAGGGGGTGAAATCCGCGCCGGGCGACACCGTGCTGCCCGAGCCGGAGCCATCCCCCGATGGGCCGGTGGCGTCGCCCCACCAGTTGCACTCGGCATCGGCCGACGGCGCCCCTGCCTCGACCACGACTCCCGTCGTCAGCGAGGTCCCTGCGATCGAATTGTGATTGGCGGTGGCATCGATGTCCTGGCGAATTCGGATCGCGGTGGTGTTGTCGGAGAACGTGTTGCCGGTCACGGAAACCGCGATCCCCGAACTCGCCGTCGAGCTGGGGCCGAGCCGCAAGCCGTTTTCGAAACCCGCAACGATGTTGTCGGCGATCACGATGTTCGACCAGGCACGTGAGCCGACGAAGTCGTTGACCCGGATGCCGTTGGTCCCTGCTGTCTGCGGCGCGATCGTGGAGGCGACCGTGTTCCCGACGACGGTCACGTCGTCGGACTCCACTGAGATGCCCACGAAGAGGTGCTGATCGAAGGTGTTCCCGCTGATCGTCACCGATCCCGAGGTGTTGGGGTTGATATAGATCGCCTCGGCGCCGTTGGCGGCTCCCGACCCGGTATCGGTGGGGTCACCATGGAAAGCGTTGCCCGAGATGACCAGGCCACCCACGTTGGCGTCCTTGCCGGTGGTGATTCCGAGCCCCTGCCCGGCACCCGCCGCGCCTGCTCCTACCCCCATCTGAATGTCGTTGTTACGGATCGTGACGTCGGTGACATCGGGGCCGGCGAGGTCGGAGATGAGGATGCCCCAGCCCCCGCGGTTGTCGGCGGCGCCGTTGAAGTCGAACGAGATGCTCTCGATGATGGTGCCGTCGGCGGCATCGTCGATGTCGACGTCGGCGTTGGCGCCGTGGCCACCCCCGGGCGGCGCGAACGATGGTTGAACGATGGTCGAGCCGATGCCGGAGCCGGTGAGGGTGATCTGGACGTCGATGTCCAACCGCTCGTCATAGGTACCAGGACAAACGAACACCGTGTCCCCGGCAACGGCGACGTCGATCGCAGCCTGAATGCTCGTAAAGGCCACCGTGACGCCCTCGTCGCAGTTGGCTGCCGTTCCAAACCCGTCGCCGTCGACGACGAGGGTGACGGCGGCGCCTACGGAGACCACCGGGAACAGCATCGCCCCCACCATGAGCACAACGGTGAGCGCTCGGCCTGCGGTGCTCCAACGCCTGGACATTCGGTTGGTGCCTTGCTCGAGCATGGTTGGTCTTCTTTCGTCGCGCATCAGGGCGCTCGCGGAGCGGCCGTGGCGGTTGTCTGGAAACTGCTTCCTCTCTGAGTATCGGCCCGGGGAGTCCGCAGCCTTAGGACAACCCGCTGGGGCTTTCCTCTTGTTTTGTGGCCCAGGTGCCGAACCATGCCAAATGGGACCGAGCCACGCGAATGCTGCACAAGTCCGCCCCTGTGACACAATCGGGCGGGTGCAAGCAACTGCTGTCCGAGCCCTCGCGTTCGCCCTCGCCCTAGTCGGAACCCTCATCCCGCCCCTTCCGGCCGATGCCGCCGGGGGCCAGGTGTTCACCTTCGAAGGCGGCGGCTGGGGACATTCCGTGGGAAAGAGCCAGTACGGCGCCTTCGGGATGTCGAAGGAGGGCTACTCCTACCAGCAGATCGTCGAGCACTTCTACACCGACTCGTCGGTGGTGAATC
The DNA here is from genome assembly GCA_040878325.1 of Acidimicrobiia bacterium. Lineage (NCBI taxonomy): Bacteria > Bacillati > Actinomycetota > Acidimicrobiia > Acidimicrobiia bacterium. The sequence continues at coordinate 39,473 of JBBDMM010000014.1, read as the reverse complement.
TCTCCCCGGCGCTGGCAAACGAGCCTCTATGGGTGAATGTGGCGACTTCGACATCGCTCGGCACGGTTTCGCTGCGGGTGGTCTCGATCGCCTCCGGCCAGTTGCCTGTCACCGTTTCGTCGGATTCGGAGAGCTTCACCGCGGTTGTCGGCGACACCATCGTGATCGAGGCGATCGGCAACCACAACTGCACCGTAAGTGGGCCGGGCGGCACGATCACCGGGCCTTGCGACATGGACATCGAGTGGGACGGCAACGAGGACTCGCCCACCAGGGCGTTACAGATCGTCGGCTGTTCCACCTGCACCTATGCCCGCGGTGAGCTGCACGTGCGCCCGCACACCGGGAAGGGGAAGTTCAACCTTTCGCTCGAGATCGAGGTCGAGGACTATGTCCTCGGCATTAGGGAGATGCCGTATTCATGGGGTCTTCCCGAGTACGGAGGGATGGCGGCGCTCGAGTCCCAGGCGGTCACCGCCCGGTCCTATGCGGTCCGCACGGCCCTCGACCGGGGTGACCCCAGCAACCGGACCGACTGCTGGTGCCAGCTGTCGGTGACGACCGCCGATCAGGTCTATGTCGGGTATGGGTTCGGGTGGCAGGTGTGGATCGACGCGGTGCACAACACCGCCGGGAAGGTGGTGACGCACCCGGGCCAGTCGAACAACAAGCCGGTCAAGACCTTCTACTCGTCGAGCACCTACGGCTTCACCGAGAACTACGAGGACGGGTTCGGGGGGTCGACCGCCGTTCCCTACCTGAGGGCTGTCGACGATCACTGGAGTGCCAATCCCGATCTCAATCCGAATGCTCGATGGGAGCGCGACTTCACCGGCCAGGAGCTGGCGGCGGCGCTGGAAGGTCGGCCCGGAATTCCCTCCCTGGGGGTGGTCACCGGGGTCTCGATCTCCGAATGCTCGGTGTCGGGGGCGGCGCTGGAGATCACCTTCCAGGGGACCGGGGGCTCGGCCGCGGTCAGCACCCGGCTGCTGCGCACCTATCTGGGGCTGAAATCGATGCAGGTCTACAACGTCGGATCCCCGCCGGGCTCGCCACCGTGCCCGGGCGCGGTCGGCTCGACCGGGGGAGTGCCGTCGTGCAACGGCATCGCCTACCAAGCGGGCAATCCCGCCCACGTGCTCTACCCGGGTGGGTTCCCCTCGAATGCCGACGGGACGGTGATCGTGAACCTCCAGCAAGCGTCCGCGCCGAGGGTGGTGTTCTGGGACGGCTTTTACGAGGGCAGCGTCCGCATCGACGGAACCTCGTTCGGCGACACCATCTGCGGGGGTGACAACACCGGCGGGCATTCCGACTGGATCCACGGGCGCGGGGGCAGCGACCTCATCTTCGGCCGGGGTGCCGCCGACATCCTCAGCGGTGGTTCGGGCAGCGACACCATCTACGGCGAGGACGGCGCGGACACCCTTCGGGGCGGCCAGGGCGACGACCATCTCGATGGAGGCAACGGCGACGACTCACTCCTCGGTGGGTCTGAGAACGACACGATCTTCGGTGGCGCGGGCTCCGACGACTTGTTTGGTGGCGCCGGCGAGGACGCGCTCCATGCCGTTGCCGGCGACGGCAACCTGTTGTTGGGTGGCGCGGGCCGCGACCACCTCGAGGCGGGGCCGGGCAACGGCGATGTGCTGCGAGCCCGTGGCGGCCACGACACGCTCGTCGGCGGCAGCGGCGACGCCACGCGAATGTATGGCAACAAGGGCAACGACACGATCAACGGCGGCTCGGGCGCCGGTCACCAGCTGTTCGGGGGGCCGGGCGACGACATGCTGTTTGGAGGCCCGGGACCCGACCACGTGCTCGACGGCGGAACCGGCACCGACACATTGACGCCCGCATGACCGGGCGATTTCGCGAGAATCGGGGTTCGGGCCGCGGCGCGATCGCGGCCGGAGGGCGGATGAAACTCAATCGATGGCGCCGGATCGGCTTACTACTCGCCGCCGCCCTGGTCGCGGTGCCCGTCGGCGGTGCCACGGCCGGCCCCACTCGCAGGTCTGATCCCCCTCCCAAGATCGACGCTCGTCTCGCCGATCTCGCCGCCGGCCAGATCGCGATCGGGGAGGCCCACCGGCGCGGCGTGCCGGTTGTGGGCGACGACATCCTGGTCGAGGTGGTGGGGGGTGGAGATTCGGCCGGCACCCGGTCGGCCATCGGCCGGCTGGGCGGAACGATCCGCGCCGAGAGGGGCGGCACCTTCCTGGTGGAGATCGATCCCGGTTCGTTGCTCGACCTGGCGGGGGACGCCACGGTGGAGTTCGTCTCGACCCCGGCCGAGGCTTTGCCCGATGGCGTGATCGGTGAAGGGGTTGCGGGTCAGGGGGCGGACGTCTGGCACGACGCGGGACGCGATGGGGCGGGCATTCGGGTGCTCGTGGTCGATTCGGGTTTTTCCGGGCTGGGAAGTGCCCAGAACGCCGGTGACCTGCCCAACCCGATCGCGGGCAGTGCGGTCGGCCCGACCTGCGGGGGCGGGCTGGGAGGGGACAGTGACCACGGCACCGCGGTCGCCGAGATCGTCTACGACATGGCCCCTGGAGTGGAGCTGTATCTCTATCGCACCTGTCTCGTCTGGGACGGCCCCGACATCGCCGACTTCGTCCGGACTCGGCGCATCGACATCGTCACTCAGTCCCTCGCCTACTTCAACACCGTACCCCTCGATGGCCGGGACCCCTGGGGAGTCTTCGACCACATCGGCGAAGTGGTCGATTCCGGAGCCGTCTGGTTCAACTCGGCCGGCAACTACCGCCAGCGCCATTGGCGCGGATTCTGGGCGGGGGGTCAGACGCTCGATTTCGGGGAACCGATGGAGATTGCGCTCCAGGCCGGCAACTCGGTCTACCTGCGGTGGGACGACTGGCGTCTGAGCCTCGGCCAGTGCAACCAATGTGCCACCGACATCGACGTCGATCTGTATCTCGTCGACGGGAGCGGGGACACTGTCGACTCATCGACCACCATTCAGTCGCCGGCCGATCCCGGGCCGCCGATCGAAGCGGTCACGGCGCCCTACAACGGGGTCTTCCGCATCGAGATTCGAACGAAGGCGGGCGTGGTGGTCTCGCCCGGCGTCGCTCTGGACCTCTTCGTACCGTCGCAGAACCTGCCGAGCGGGCTACGGGTCGCCGCGGGGAGCCTGAACGACGCGTCGACTCTGGACTCTGTTCTCGCCGTCGGTGCGGTGTGCCGTACCGACAGCGAGATTCGGCCCTACTCGTCTGAGGGCCCGACCGCCGGGGGAGCCCGGAAGCCTGATCTCAGCGCCTTCGACGGGGTGTCGACGGGCACCTTCGGGCCGTCGGATTCGTGCGACTCCGGATTCCTCGGAACCTCTGCCGCCTCCCCCCATGCCGCCGGCGCAATGGCACTGTTCATGCAGGCGACAGGAGCGCGCGGCGCCGAAGCGTGGGATCTGCTGGCGCGAAGGACCATCGATCTCGGGCCGAGCGGCCACGACAACCGGTACGGCGTGGGCAGGATTGCCCTCGCCTCCGTTCCGCAGGGAAAATGCGGGGGGAGCGACGCCACCATCGTCGCGGTCAGCGGTCAGGTGACGATCCAGGGCACAAGCGCTGACGACGTGATCACCGGCAATTCGGGCGCCAACCAGATCAGCAGTGAATCTGGAGACGATTGGGTGTGCGCGCTCGCGGGCGCCGACATCATCGATCTCGGCGACGGCACCGATCGGGCGTGGTCCGGCAAGGGCGGCGACCTGGTGTTCGGTGGTCCGGACGCCGACGACATCCGCGGTGGCAAGGGCCATGACGATCTGCGGGGTGGATCCGGCGCCGACTCCATCTTTGGCGGGAAGGGGCGGGACTCGATCTTCGGTGACAGCGGGGCCGACTTCTTGAAGGGTGGCCAGGCTGACGACACGCTCGATGGTGGTCCCGGCACGGACGAATGCCGGGGTGAGATCGTGTCCGGCTGCGAGGTGTGACGCGTTGTTGGGCCCCCGCTTGCCGCCGGCGGCCGGGTCACGGGCTGCCAAGGGGTAGGTTTCTGGCTCCCCGTCCCCGGAATTGGAGGGCTGGCGAGTTTGCTGGAGCAGGAATTTGCTGACGTCTTGCGCGCCGCGCAGGCGGGCGGCGCGTGGGCTTGGAGAAGGCTTCACGACGACCTCGCCGGCCAGGTCCTCGGGTACATCCGCGCCCAGGGCGCTCGGGAACCCGACGATCTCCTCGCCGAAGTGTTTCTCCAACTCGCCCGGAACATCCACAGCTTCGAGGGTGTGGAGAAGGGATTCCGGTCGTGGGTGTTTCAGATTGCACACAACCGCGTGATCGACGAACGACGGCGGTTGCGGCGCAATCCCGTCGATCCCACCGATACGATCGCCGACCTGCTCCCGGACGAGGGCGATGTCACCGCCGGTGAGGTCATCGACTCGTCTCAGGCTGAGCGGATTCGCGCCCTCATCCTCAAGCTGGTCCCCGCCCAGCGCGATGTGCTGCTCTTGCGCATCCTGTCGGGCCTGACCGTGCCCGAGATCGCCGCGGTTGTCGGCAAATCAGAGGGTGCGGTGAAGGCCCTGCAGCGCAGGGGGCTGGCTGCGCTGGGCAAGCATCTCGAAAGCGAAGGCATACCCCGATGAGCGTGTTTGGCGGTTACAGGGGTGATGAGAGTGATGCCATGCCGCGCGCGCTGAGTGATCAGGCTGTCGAAAGCCTGTTGTCCGGCCGCGTCCCGGATGACCGGCCGGACCTCGCCGGTCTGGCCGATGCTATCACCCGTTTCCGCTCGGTAATGGTCGCCGATACGCCCCCGGGCTCGGCAGATCGGCTCGCCGAGATGGCTGCGGCCACCGCTCGCGACGCCATGGGTGCGCCGGTTGCCGCTGCCGCATCCGCCAGGGGGCCGCTGGGTGTCCGCCGGTTCGTCCTTCACGGCGTCGCCCTCAAGGTGCTCATCGGTTCGATGCTGGCGCTCACCCTCGGTGGTGGGGCGGTCGCCGGCGTATTGCCCGATCCGATTCAGCGGGTGATCGCCGACGCCGCCGACGTGATCGGCATTGACCTCCCCCGGCCCGAATCAGGTATCGCCATTCCCGACCCCGATCCCGACGATCAGATCGCGCCGTCGACCACCGTCGGCCAGCCCGACCCCTCGACCACGAACCCGCCGCTGCCCCCTCTCAACGCGGTGCTGGCGGTGTCGGCCGACCGAGACTCCGTCGATGAGCCCGGCGGACCGGTCGTCTTCGCTGTCGAGTTGACCAACGATTCAGATCGCCGCGTCGAGGTGACCGCCCTTGCCGATCAGTTGTTCGGCGACCTCCTCGACCCCGACAACTCGCTCGTCAGCGAGAACACCTGCGCCACCGCCGACCTGACCATGGAGCCCTGGGGCAGTCTCTCGTGCACCTATGTGGGCGTCGTCTCCGGATTCGGTGGGGAGCCCGACTACTCGGGCGTGTTGACCGTCCGCACCGAAGACGCCGTGGGCTACGTGGCTACCGACACCGCCACCCTGGTGGTGGCGTTCAACGATGTCGATCCGATCGTGGCCTTCGAAGTCGTCCCGTCGGCGACCACCCTCGATGAGCCCGGCGGTGCCCTTCCGGTGGCGCTCACGATCACCAACCGATCGGAGGAGCAGGTGAGGCTCACCTCGCTGACCGACTCGGTGTTCGGCGACCTGCTCGATCCGAACAATTCCCTCGTCGCCGACAACACCTGCCCCGCCCTGGCACGCACCCATCGTCCGGGTGTCACGATCAACTGCAGCTTCGTCGGAGCAGTCCTCGGCGACACCTCCACCGGGCCGAGCGCCCATTCCACCCGGGTCGTGGTCGTCGACCGCCAGTCGAATCGAGCGACGGCATCGAGGTCGTTCAGTGTCCAGTTCGCCGACTCCCTGCCTGCCGTCGCGGCGTCGATCACCCCATCGTCGATCGTCGTCGTCGAGCCGGGTGGCCCGATCACCTTCACCGTTCGACTCGTCAACCAAAGCGTCGAACCGGTCGTGTTGGCGGTCCTCTACGACATGACATTCGGCAATCTTCTGGATCCGAACAACCCGGCGGTGTCCGCCAACTCGTGTCTCCCCAAGGCCGGGCTACCGATCAGCGTCGGCGGCGTCCTCACCTGCACCTTCAGCGGTGCGGTCGAGGGCGAGCACGGTGACGGCAACTACACCAGCAACCTGATCGCCCGGGTCACCGACAACGAAGCCAACCCGGCCACCGGCGTCTCGGCTACTGCCATCGGTTTCACCCCGGCGGGGACCACCGTGGGCGGCCTGGTGTTTGCCGATCTCGATGGGGACGGCGTCAGGGACGGGGGCGAACCCGGCATAGGCGGTGCCCGGGTGTCGGTGACGATCGGTGGGCTGGGCTCCATGACCGCGGTGACGGGCAGCGGCGGGTCGTGGTCGGCCCTGGTGACCCCGGGCCCGGTCGAGGTAGAAGTGCTCGCCGGCTCACTGCCACCCGGCATGGGGCTGACCACCGGCAATGCCCGACAGACCATCGTGGCGAGCGGCGGAAGCCACATAGCGGCGGCGGCCATCGGGTACGAGTACCTGCCCCAGATACTCGAGGGCGACGTCTTCGTTGACTTCGACGGCGATCAGGCGATGGACGACGATGAACCGGGGATCCCGGGCGTGGTCGTCGAACTCCTCGATTCGAACGGTGCGGCCATCGGCTCGACCACCACCGACGCGGCCGGAAGGTTCGCCCTGAGCCCGTCCGCCGCCGGCCAGTACTTCATCAGGGTCATTGGGGGGGTGCCTGCCGGTCTGTCCATTACCACCGGCCCCGATGGCACCGCTGACGCCGAGTCCGCCGTCGCCGTGGGGCCGGGCGAAACGGTCTCGGGCCTCGACTTCGGCTACCGGGGTCGCAGGATCATCAACCAGTCCTTCCATCCGGTGGATCCGGGCGCAGTCGTGATCCTGACCTGGGCCGGCTTCGACGCCGCCTTCGGAACTGCCGACGACTACACCATGTCGACCGTGGCCGACGCCCAGGGCGCGTACTCCTTCACGAACCTCCCCCGCGGCAAGTACGACGTCGACAGTTAGAGGGCCTCGCTTCGCTCGGCCCGGCTGCCCGCTACCCGCTGCCCGCTGCAGAATCCGGGGGGTCGGCGATCACTTCTTCGAGGCGCTTTCTTTGGATGTCGGGTACCACGCAGTCGGGTGCCGGGTAGCCCACCGGGAAGAGGGCGAACGGTCGCTCGTTCTCGGGCCGGCCGAGCACCTTCGCCAGGAATGCCATGGGGCTGGGGGTGTGGGGCAGCGTCGCCAGGCCGGCGTGGTGCACTGCCGCCACGAACATCCCGGCGGCGATGCCGACGCTTTCCTTGACGTAGAAGTTCTTCCGCCGTGCGCCGTCGGCGTCCACCTGGTACCGCTCCTCGAAGAGCACCACCAGCCAGGGGGCGATCTCCAGGTAGGGCTTGTTCTCATCCGTGCCCAGCGGAGCGAGGGCTTCGAGCCAGTCCGGGGGGAGGCGGCCCCCCAGGTAGTTCTCGCGCTCCTCGGCCTCGGCGGCGTCGCGGATCGCAGTCTTCACTTCGAGATCACCGACCAGGACGAACCGCCACGGCTGCCGGTGGGCACCAGAGGGAGCGGTCGACGCGGTTCGGACGAGGTCTTCGATGACTTCGCGGGGCACCGGGTCGGGGGAGAACATCCGGACACTACGCCGGCCATCGAGCATCTCGTAGAACTCCCGCGCCCGCCGCCGGGTTTCCTCGGGGGGGAGCCGGGGTGGTCGGTAGGGGATGAATCTCGGCTCGGTCATCGCCGGCAACGATAGGGGGGAGAGCTGGGGTTGGGCCGGGGATTGAGGAGGTCATTGACCAGCACGAGGACCTTCTGTCCGAGCGTCTCCCCCCGGTATTCCGAGGGGAAGTGCCCCGGAGGGGCGAGCGGGGCAGCTAAGCGAACGAAGTGAGCCCCCTGCGAGCAGGACTGGATCCGAAAGGGCCGTCTTCGGTTGACGGGCGGCCCGTCAACCGACTTTCGGAGGCACTGTCGTCGGAGTGCCTCTGTCTCCACTGCCCCCTCCGTCTGCCGGGCGATTGCCCGGCAGCCACCTCCCCCGTCGAGGACGACGGAGGAGGACGCTTCTTTTTTCTGCGTCTCCCGGGGAGTGCGGGAACCCTTTGGGTTCCTTGCGAGGGGGGCAGCTGACTCTGCGTGCGAGCCTGGGCCCGGTCTTGAAGATCTCGTTGGGCCGCACGCTGTCGGCTCACATCGTTCGCTTGGCTGCCCCCTCCGCCTCGCTGCGCTCGGCACCTCCCGCGCCGAGGACGGCGGAGGAGGACGCTTCTTTTTCCGGCAGCCACCTCCCCCGTCGGAGACGGCGGAGGAGAACCCTTCTCTGCTGCCCTCTCCGTCCTCTAGGGGAAGAAGAAGAAGCCGTTCGCGTCGAACATCCCTGCCAGTCTCACCTCGTTCATGAACGAGAAGTACACGTCCCACGGGTCCGGGTAGCTCATGAAGCCGATCACCACGTTTCCGTCCGCGTCGGTCTGGATCGGACCGATGTGTTGGGCGTTCGGGTCGCCAGGGGTCCCGCCGGTTTGCCATGTGCTCCCGTAGAAGTCCATTCCGGCCGCCGGCGTCCCAGTGGGATCGGTGACGTGGGCCTGCAGGTTGAACGAGTCGCCCGCCTGCTCCGGCAACTTGGTGGTGACGGTGTAACCGCCGATGTCGAACCGGTTGCAGCCCACGTCATTGTCCGGATCGCACAGAGCGTCGGTGTCACCGGATTCGACACACGTGGCGATTCCGCTGATGGTGATCTCTGCGGTGACCTCCACCACGGCGCGACCTTCGGTTACGGCCTTGAGCAGTTGCTCCAGGACCGTGAGTTTCTCTCCGTCCTGCTCTATGGCCACGTTGGAAAGCGGGGCGGCGGTGAGTCGAACGTCGGCGGCGTACTCCGAAGTACCGGGCGCAATGCACGTGAAGGTGGTGCCCATCGAGGTCTCTGTAACGCCTCCCGCGAGCACGCTCGGATCGAAGTGCCACTCGTCCACCAGGACCCGGTCGTGGTCCTCCGAGAACATGGCCAGAACCGATTTGGCCACGAAGGACTCGCCCACCTTCCGCTCGACCGAGGGCGGATCCATCGCGACTCTGGCACCTGCGCCATGATCCCCCTCAGGCCCCAATGCCACGAACGTCAGCAGGCTGAAGTGCTCCGTCGTTCCGGTCACGATCGCTTGGGACTCACTCACTTCCACGTGGATGTCGACGAGCGTGTCGAAGGTCCCGTCACTCGAGAGGAGAACGGGAAGGAGCAGGGTGCCCGGGTGCCCGGGCACGTCGTCGGCGTCGAAGGTTGCCGTGATCGTCACCGCGGTGCCGAACGTGGCTCCGTCGGGACCCAACTCATAGACGGGCCCGACGAGCGGGAGGCCCTCGAACTCCTCGGGAACCTCCGAGACCGTGGCGACAGTGACCTCGGCACCGGCGTCGGCCGGTACCTCGATCTCGATGATCCCGTCGTCGCTGGTGACGGTGGTGGCTGCGCCTGTCGTCGTCGTCGACGCGGTTTCAGTAGTCGACGTCGAATCCGCCGAGCCGCCACATGCCGCGACCACCAGAACGAATGCCAGAACCAGCGCCCGAGTACCCCTCAAGTCATCCCCCCTGCTGAGTTGCCGGGGAGCGTACTCCTAGACACCACTCCGTGTCGGGCAACCCGGGATGCCCTGCATGGCCCCCTCCCTACACTCCGCGATCATGGGAGGCCACTCCACCGTCGCCATCCTCGGTGCGGGCGCCATCGGCGAAGCGCTTGCCACGGGGCTCGTGAAGGCCGGGTGGCCAATCGGTTCGATCGTGCTGGCGGCCCGGCGCGAGGAGCGGCGCCGCGAAGTGGCGGAAGCCACCGGGGTGCGGTGTATCCTGGACGCCGCGGAGGCCGCTGCCGGCCGGGACATCGTGGTGGTGGCCGTCAAGCCCAACGATGTCGGCCGGCTCCTAGAGCACTTGGCCCCGACGGTCACCTCCGTCCAGGTGATCGTTTCGCTCGCCGCCGGAGTGCCCATCGCGGTGTTCGAACGGGCCCTGGGAACGGTCCCGGTGGTGCGGGCGATGCCCAACACGCCCGCCCAGATCGCCGAGGGAATCACTGCCCTCGCCCGTGGCACCCACGCCTCGGATGATCACCTCGCCAAGGCGAGGACGGTGCTCGAAGCGGTTGGCCAATCGGTGGTACTCGACGAGTCCCTGCTCGATGCCGTCACCGCGGTGTCCGGTACCGGGCCGGCATATGTGTTTCTGCTCGCCGAGGCGCTCTGCGACGCGGCCATCAGGGAGGGGATCCCCCGCCACCTCGCCGAGAAGCTGGTCGAGCGAACATTGCGAGGGGCGGGGATGTTGCTGGCCGACTCGGACCTCAGCCCGACCCGGCTGCGAGCCCAGGTCACCAGCCCGGGGGGAACCACTGCGGCCGCGGTGCACTTGCTGGAGGAAAGAGGCTTTCGGGCGTTGGTGGAGGACGCGGTACGGGCAGCCGCCGCTCGATCGCGTGAGATGGGACAGCGGGCTGCGGACCCCGGGGAGGCCCCGTGAAGGGGTTCATCGTGCGTCTCGTGCTTGGCATCACCCGGTGGCGTTGGGTGCGTTGGCTGTTCACCGATACCCGGGTGGGCCGACGGGTGGCATTGCGGTTCGTTGCCGGTGAGTCGCTCGACGAGGCGGTGGCTGCCGCCCGACGCCTCAATTCATCGGGCGTGCCGGTTTCGCTGGATCATCTCGGCGAGCACGTGACCGATCGGGTCTCCGCCGAGGCGGCGCGCGATGCCTATCTGGCATGCCTCGACCGCATCGCGGCGGAGCGACTCGATGCCAACATTTCGATCAAGCTGACCCAGTTGGGGATGGGGTTTGACGACGACCTCTGCGCCAGGTCGCTCGAGACACTGGCGGCCACCGCGGCCGCCTCAGGGCTCACGGTGACCATCGACATGGAGGACAGTGACCACACCTCCGCGACGCTCGGTCTTTACGAGACGACGCAGCGAGTGCACGGCAACCTCGGCGTTGCCCTCCAGGCATACCTTCGCCGAACCCATGCGGATCTAGCCAGGGTGGCCCCGCTGGGGGGCCACATTCGCCTATGCAAGGGCGCCTACGACGAGCCAGAGGAGATCGCCTTTCGATCGCGCAAGGAAGTGGACCGGTCCTTCGACCGGCTCTGTGGTGTGCTCATGGCGCAGCGATCGGCGAAGCCGGCGATCGCCACGCACGACGAGGCGCGGATCACCCTCGCTGTCGGGCTGGCCGAGCGGAGGGAGGAACCCTGGGAGCTGCAGATGCTTTACGGGATCAGGGAGTCGCTACAGCGCTCGCTCGTCGCCGAGGGGAAGCCTTTGCGTGTCTACATCGCCTACGGCGATGCCTGGTACCCGTACCTGACCCGCCGTATGGCCGAACGCCCGGCGAACCTGTGGTTCTTCATCCGGGCCCTCTTCGGGAGGTGATGGCCTGAGCCATCTCACCGGGCTCGCCGCCGCCGACTGGTTCGTGATCGCCGCCGCCTCGCTGGCCCTGGCGCTGGTCATCCAGTCGCCCCGCCAGATCGGGGGCCGGCGGGCGCTCGGCGTAACCGTCGTGCCTGCGGTTGCGGGGACGGTGGGCCTGGTGGCGATCATTGCCTTGCGGCCCGCGACCTTCGAGCGGTTTTGGGCGAACTTGGACCGGCTCTGGACCGTGATCGGGCTGGTGGCCGCAGTGGCAGGCTCACTCATCCTCGTCGACTACCTGTTCACGCGGGTATTGCCCCTTCTGAACCGGAGGCAGGACCGCCGTCCCAGCACGATCGAACAGTTGGCGCTGTTCGGGACACTCGCCGCGCTCGGGCTGGCGGCCGTTGCGGTGACGGCGACGCCCGCCATCGACGTCGAAGCGGTGGGGGCCACCACCACGACCACCATGACCACCGGGTCGTCGACCACGGCCACCACCGAGGCCGGCACCGATCCGGCCCTGTCCCTGGGATTGACGCTGGTCGCCTTCCACGAGTTCGACGGGTCTCCGCTCGGGATCGCGGTGGACCGGGAGCGCGATCTCGGTTACATGACGATCGGGCAAGGCCGGATCGTGATGTTCCGGCCATCCGACGCCGCGTCGACGGACCCGCTCGAGCTGGTCACGGTCGCCGAGGGCCTCGAGTATCCGCGGGGGTTGGCCATCGTCGGCGACGAACTCTTCGTGAGCGAAATCGGCCCATTGCCATGCGACGAGCCCTTCCCCACCTGCAAGGGCGAGCACGTCGACGAGGCGATGCCGGCGCAGGGGGAGGTTGCGATCGTCGAAGGCTCCAGCGGCCGTCTCACTGCGTTCACCATCGGACCGGACGGAGCCTTGCTGGGCGGCCGGTTGGTGCTCGATGGCCTACCCGTGGCCGGTACCGATCACGGAGTCAACGGCCTGGCTGTGGGACCTGATGGCCGGGTCTACCTGTCGGTGGGCAACTTCGATCGCCTCGGGCTCGCCCCCGAGGTGATTGAGACGCTCCACCATCCCAACCGAACCTGGCTCGGTTCGATCCTTCGAGTCGATCCCGATGGAGCCGGCGTCGAGGTGTTCGCCGGCGGGCTCCGGAATGTTTATGGCCTCACCTTCGCCTCCGATGGGTCGCTGTGGGCCGTCGACAACGACGGGCCCACCCAGTCGGGTGCGTGGCGACGCGAGGAAGTGCTGCAGATCGACGAGGGAGACGACTTCGGTTTCCCCGTCGACGGGACCTTTGGCGAGCCCCGCCGGCGGACTCGGGGGCCGGTGTGGGTGACCGACACCGTCGGCTCGGCCGGTGTCGCATGGGCCGACGAGGTCGGGCTCGGTTCCACTCTGCTGATGGGGAGCTGCGGCCGGCTCCAGGCGCTCCAGGTGATCCATCGCGAGGGAGCATGGACGGTGGACTCCCGTACCGCCTATGTCGACATTATGGCCACCAGAGGCTGTGTGACCGGGATCGCCACCGTGGCGCCGGACCTGATCCTGGCGGTCACCTTCTCCGGGCGGATGTATGTCCTCAGGACCGCGACCTCCGACGGGTGATGCCGAACTCAGGTGACGGTGGCGGCCCTGCGCGCATGGCCCCGATCGGCGGGGCACCATCTAATCTCCTGGCCGTGAAGAAGCTCGCCTCCGTCTCGACCGCACTGTTGTTCTCGGCGTTGCTGATCGCCGCACCCGCCCTCGCCCAGGATGCCGATTCGGTGGCGGTCGAATTGGAGCAGTTCGGCTTGTATGTGGATTCGGGCCTCGATCGCAACGAATCCGAGATTTCGGATGATGTCGCCCGAGCCCGCAACGCCGGCTTCCTCTTCTATGTCGTGCTGCTCGAGGACGATCCGGCCGGAGGCGCCACCACCTTCGCCGACTCCCTGCTCAACCGGCTCGGGGTCGGCACCATTTTGGTGCTGTCGGCCAGCGACGAAGGCATGGTCAGCAACGAGCTGACCCAGGACGAGATCGAGACTGCGCTCGATCGCGGCTTCGCCGGATCAGAGAGCGGTGGCGACGAGGGCTATGTCTCGGGGGTGGTCGACAGCATCACCGGCACCGAGACGCCCACCGCCCCGGTGTCCGGATCGGGCTCGGGGTCCGGACTGCTGATTCTGGTCGCCATCGTCGGCGGATTGGTGCTGCTGGTGTGGTTGGCGATCCGCAAGAGCAAGAAGTCGTCGCATGCGGCGAATGTTCGGGCGGTGGAGGAGGCACGGACCGAGATCCGCTCTCAGCTCGATGCCATAGCGAACATCCTCCTCGAGATCACCGATCTCGTGTCTGCCTCCACAACCTCTCAGGACGACACCTATCTGCGTCAGGCGAGCGCCACCTACACCGAGGCCGAGGAATCCTTCGGGACCGCGACCGATCTGCGTGCCCTGGAGAGCCTGTCGGACCGCCTCGGCGAGGCCCGGTGGCAGCTGGATGCCGCCGCCGCCATCGCCACCGGCAAGGAGCCACCCGACAAGCCGGCGAAGGAGCAGCGCTATGAATGCTTCTTCGATCCGACCCACTCCAACGCGACCGAAACCGCGGAGATCTCCACGCCGGCGGGCAAGAAGACGGTGCGGGTGTGCCGCGAGGATGCCGAGAAGCTCCGCCGGGGCACCCAGCCCCAGCCGCGGATGATCGACGTAGAGGGTCGACGGGTGCCTGCCCCGATGGCGCCCCGGTCGCACGGCGGGGGCGGGTTCAGCTGGTTGGACACGTTCAGCATCCTGGCCGGTGGAGCCGGGCAGGCCGCCTCTTACGACTGGGGTGGGTCGCGGCGCACGGCCGCCCGGTCGTCGTCCACCTCTCAGACCCCCACCCCGCAGCCGACCCGGCGCCGGTCCACCACTTCGTCGGGCACGCGGTCTCGCGCGGGAAGGGACCGTCGGCGGAAGCGCTGACGGTCTCGCCACTGCGCGCGATCTCTAGACTCCATCGCGATCACGGCAGTAGAGAGGATTCTCAATGTTCAAGCGTTTCTGGGGTTACCTCAAGACGCTGTTTCGGGTGAAGACCGAAGCGGCGATGGACCCTGAGATCGAGATCGAGCAGGCGATCCAGGAGGCAAGGAAGCGCGACCAGGAACTGCGCAACCAGGCCGCCAAGGTTGTTGCGCACCGCATCTCGCTCGAGGGCAAGATCGAGCGTGCGGCCGAAGACGTCGGCGAGGCGCGTGAGCTCGCCAAGCAGGCGCTGTTGCGAGCGAAGGACTCGGGCGAGAAGGGCGACTCGGCCGGGTTCGACAAGTGGACCCGGGCGGCCCAGGGCCTCGCCATGCGGTTGCAGGCTTCCGAGAACAACCTCGGTTCGCTCAAGAGCCAGTACGAGTCGTCGATCGGTCAGGCCGACGACGCCAAGAAGGCGGTCCAGCAGAACGCCATGCGGCTGCAGGAGTTGGCTGCCAAGCGGATGGAGATGCTCGGCTCGCTCCAGCAGGCAAAGATGCAGGAGTCGGTCAACAAGGCCATGGACTCGATCTCGTCGTCGGTCAGCGACGACAGCGTGAGCCTCGAGAAGGTCGAAGACAAGATCGAGCAGCGCAAGTCCGAGGCGATGGCCAATGCCGAGCTGCGCGAGTCGACCCCCGAAGGTGCCGAGGTCGAACTGCGCGAGGCCATCTCGATGACCCAGGCCGACGCCAAGCTCGAGGAACTAAGGGCGGAATTGGGGATATAAGGTCGCCCGGATCCGCGGTTGGCTTCGCTGTGCTCGCCGCAATTCGCAATTCGACAGAGGACAGAGTCTTTCTCTTGCGGAAGGCGGAAGGCCTCGCCTTAACTCTTGATTCTTGACTCTCCTACGGACATCCGCCTCCCTCGGGTGGGGATCCGATGCGCATGTCTGATAGCTCCACCCGATCGGCGCGTGGTTGGATCGTGACCGTCACGGAGGGCGACAAGCGGACTGCGGCCACGACGCGTCCCTCCATGATCAGCGCGGCCGATTGCCGGCCCACGACGATGGCGAACCCCTTGGGGCCGTCGTCGATCAGCGTGTGTGTCTCGTAGAGGCTTCGCTCCGACGCCGAGAAGACTTCCGTTCTCAGGATGGTGAAGTGCAGCGGCTCGGAGCCACCGGTCGCATCGTGGAAATAGATGCTGATGCCCTGGCTCCGGCCGGCGGTCCATGAGACGGTGCCCTCGATCCGCGAACACGAGGAAGCAATCGGGTGAAGGTCGGTCTGTGCGGGCTCCGACGCCGGTGTGTAGACAAGCACCTCGCCCTCCATGGACCATCCGCTTCCCGGTCGTGAAGGCTGTGGTTCCCAGCGGGTGTGCGCGCTCGGCCCGATGAAGTCTCGTGCCACGTCGTTGCGAAACGACACGATGACTTTTTCTCTCATGTAGACGGGGGTGAAGTTGTCGCCGGCATAGGACGCAAAGGGGGTCTCGGACGGTATCGCCGAGCCCACTTCGATCAGCGTCGTCGGGTCGCTCTCGTTGATGTCCTCGAAGAACCACGGCCAGGTCTGTGGAAGCACGTAATCGGGGCTCGTGGCTCCGAGGTAGATTTCGCCGACGAGCGGCCGGACATAGCCGAACCGTGTCGCCGACACCCGCTCCATCAGCATGAATTGCGTCGGATCGTGTTGCCAGGCGAGCAGCGGGTCGCCCTCGGCGGACACGAGGTCGAGTATGGCTCGCATGGTGCGGTTTTGGGGGCCCAACCGGGCCGCGCGCTGCTCGGCCACCGTGCTGACTCCTCTGAAGTCTCGGACCTCCTTGAGCGCCGACCACACCGCCCCGGGGGCAACAAGATGCCCTGCGACCGCCAATGCGACCACTGTGGCCGCGGCTGCCACTCGCGGCGCCCGAGAGCTGGAGGCTGCCGCCGCCGCACCTATCAGCAGGGCGGCCATGATCACGACCGGGACCGCCACCACCGAAAAGTAGTGGGTGGAGTATCGCTGTGACACGACGAGCTCGGCCCAGCCGGCCACCCACCAGGCGATGGCCGTGCCATGGACGATCCGTTGGCGCCGGTTCCACGAGCGCCATCTGACGGCGACCAAGATCCCGAAGAGCACCACCACGACGAGGACCAGGGGGTTTTCGAGGTGGTGGGTTCGCAGCTGCTTCCAGCCCAGCGTCAGCTGCTCCCCGAAAGTTCGCTCGAGGCCCGACGCACTGAAGCCTGCGTGTACCCACCATCCCGCCCAGAACGCATCGAAGGCGCCTCGGGCCCAGTACCAGATGGGAGCGGTGAGAAAGGCCAGGGGCAGGCAGATGAGGGAGACACCGACGAGTTTGATCTGCTCCCCCGATGGGGCTCTTTCACGCAGCAGGAGGTGGGTTGCGGCCAGCAGCACCATTGCGGCGAGCGCCGTGGTGAGCAGGGTCTGGACCGCCACTGCCACCGTCACCGAGACTGCCGCGGTTGCGATGAGGCGACGTTTCTCGGTGAGCCATGCGCGCTCGGAGATCAGGACGACCCACCCCACCGCGAGCAATGCCACCATGAGGTACCGCACGTAGACGGCCCCGGCGTAGTCGGACTTCGAGAAGGCGAAGTGGATGAAGGCAACGGTCCCCACGGCCAGGGCACCCAGAACCGTCGCCCCGGAAAAGCGCGTGGTCCGCGCCGCGGCCAGTGCGATGACCAGCGTGAGCAGCCCCTGGATTGCGGCGATCCCCAGCCAGTAGGTGTCGTACGAGGTGACGAGGCTTGCTATTTGGTGAAGCAGTGGCTCGAGCGGCCCCTTGTTGTAGATGAGGTTGTCGTAGAAGGTTCCGCCATAGGCATGGGTCCGCTCGACCATTACCCGCACATATGTCGGATCGACGTTCGAGACTCGGCTCTCGTTGGCGATGGTGGCGATGACTACGCCGGTGACGATCAGCGCGAGCACCGCTCCCCGGATCCAGCGGGAGCGGCGCGTCGAACGGGCCTTCGGCTTCACCGCTGCCTCAGCGCCGGTCGTGGAATCCACCGGCTCTCTCATCGGCGTGCCGGCGGCGGCCTTCGCATCGCCCGGCAGAAACCCCACAGGGTCACCAGCCACATCGCCTCGAACACGACGTCCCCGCCGAGTTTTGACTTTCCTGCGGTGCGTTCGCTGAACGTGATGGGGACCTCGACGATGTGCATGCCTGCATGATGGGCCCGCCATACGGTTTCGATCTGGAATGCATACCCGTTCGCCCGGCAAGACTCGCTTTCGAGTCGTTGGAGCGAGTGGGACCTGAAGGCGCGGAAGCCGCTGGTCAGATCGCGTACCGGGACGCCGAGTGCCACCCGGGCGTAGCGGTTCCCCCACCGCGACAAGAGGCGCCGGCCCGCCGGCCAGTCGACGATCGCACCGCCCGGAATGAGACGGCTGCCCACGGCGAGGTCTGCGCCGGCCTCGACCGCGGCGACCAATGCCGGTAGGCGTTCGGGGTCGTGCGACAGGTCGGCGTCCATCTGACACACGATCTCGGGGTCTCCCCGCAGGGCCGCTTCGAATCCGGCGGCATACGCGCGACCGAGACCCTGCTTGGTGGGACGGTGGAGGACCGATATGAGCCCGTCGCGCTCGCTGAGTCGGTCGGCGATCTCGCCGGTGCCGTCGGGCGAATCGTCGTCCACCACGAGAAGGCGGTACCCGTGGGCTCTCACACCCCGGGCGACGCTCTCGATCGACTCACGTTCGTCGTAAGTCGGGATGACCACAGTGACCTTGTCCCTCGGTACGGGCATCGTGGCCTCCGTCGGCGAATCCGGCAGAGGCTAGACAGCAGAATCGATGCGGCCAGCGATTGGCCTCGCTTCGCTCGGCCCCGCAATTCGCAATTCGCAATTCGACAGAACGCGTCGGGTACCCCCCGACGCGTTCTTGCTTCTTGGTCCTTGGTTCTTGATTCTTGAATCTTGACTCTCTTGGTAGCGTCTCTTCATGTCTGGCCCCTTTCATCCGACCGCCCACCTCTACGACCGGGCTTATGCGCACCTCGACTATCCGGGACATGCCGCGGTGGTGGAACGGATCATCCGGGAGCGCAACCCCGGGGCCGGGTCGCTGCTCGATGTGGCTTGCGGCACGGGGAAGCACCTGGAGATCTGGCAGGACCGTTTCCGGGTGGAAGGCGTGGATGTCGACCCGGCGATGATCGAGATCGCCCGGACGCGGGTACCCGAAGTGCCGTTGCATGTCGGCGACTTCACCGACTTCGATTTGGGGAGGACCTTCGACGCGGTGACCTGCCTGTTCTCGTCGATCGGCTACGCCGACACCGGGGACCGACTCGATGCCGCCATCGCCGCCATGGCCCGGCACCTGGCCCCCGGGGGAGTGCTGGTGGTGGAGCCGTGGCTGATGCCCGACAACATCCACCCGCCCTGGATCCGGGTCCTCACCGTGGAGGCCGACGAGTGGGCGATGGCCCGAACCTCCCGGATGCAGTACGACCCCGATGCCGGCTGTAGCGATATGGAGTTCACTTATCTCGTGACCACACCCCAAGGGTCGGAGACCTTCACGGAACGCCATCTGATGGGGGTCCACCCGCCGGAGCGACTTGTGGAGGCTGCCGGGAGGGCCGGGCTGAAGGCCCAGTTCGACCCCGTCGGCACTCACCTCGAACGCGGTCTTCTCATCGGAACCAGGTAGTCCGATGAGTGCCATCGGGCGACAAGCCCGTCCCGGAACGGTAAGGCCTGCTGATTGGGAAGAGGATTTGCGATTGGCGATGGGCATGGGCGTTGGGTGGCTGTTGGCTGTTGGCCTGTGCCCGATAATCTCACGGCGTGGGTATTCGCGTTTCGCTCGTCGCTTTCCTGAAAACCCGGAACTTTCGGGTCCTCATCCTCGTCGGCGTGATCGGGGTGCTCTGCATCGTCAATCAACGGGCCGGCCACGACTGGGGCGACGACTTCTCCCTCTACCTCCGCCAGAGCCAGGCTCTGGTCGAGGGCAACGTCGGCGAGGTGCTTGCCACCACCCGAATCACCGTCCAGGAATCGTCTTCCCACGCCTTCAGCCCGTACTCCTACCCGTGGGGCGCTCCTTTGTTGCTCTCACCGGTGGTCGGACTGTGGGGACTCGACTATCCGAAGCTGAAGATCCTCGAGACCCTCTTCTTTGCCGGCTTCCTGGTCGTGTTCTTTCAGATCGTTGCCCGGCGAGTCGGCGAGGTCGGCGGTCTGGTGATGGTGAGCCTGATCGGTTTCAGCGTCATCTACGTGGGCGCGACCGACAGCGTGCTGGCCGACTTCCCGTACCTGTTCTTCGTGGGCCTGTCGCTCTGGTGGATGGACCGATTGCGCTTGCGCGGGCTCTGGCTGGCTGGCCCGGCCCGGCCGTTGATCGGGATGGGGCTGTTGCTCGCGTTCACCTTCAGCATCCGCCGCGAGGGGGTGGCCCTGTTCCTTTCGCTTGCCGCCGTTCACGGGGGACTGCTGTGGCAAGGGCGGTCCGCCCGTGACGGGGGGCCGGCGCCGCGGCGGCGGCTGGCGACCCCGTATGTGACCGCGGCCGGCTTCCTCGTCTTCCTGCAGTTGGTCCTGCCGACCGTGGTGTGGCCGAAGTACGAAGGTGGGGGGCTGAACCAGATCAGACACAATCTGATCTGGTTCAGGGACATCCTCGGCGAGCACATCGGTCTCAAGGACCAGGGTGTTCCCGGGTGGAGCCTCCTCGGGAGCCATGACCTCGCCCTCGTGGCGTTCACCGTCTTCCTGATGCTTGCCGTCCTCGGCATCCTGGTTCGGTTGCTCAACCATTACCGGGAGGATGCCCCGCTGATCCTCTACCTGCTTGCGGTCGCCTTCATCATCTCGACGCTTCCCTTCCACGAGGGGCGCTACCTCTTCTCGATCACGCCCCTATTGGTCTACTTCGCCTACCAGGGGATTGCCTCGACCCCCATCGATGCGGCCGGCTCCAGAGCCGGGTCGTGGTCGAAGCGGACGCGCATGCTGCCGGGGACGGTGGCTGCGGTGTTCATGATGATATTCGTGGTCGGCAACGCCTCCGGCCTCTACAACAAGACGCAGTACCGGCTCGCCTACGACTACCCCTACTGGGGCCCGGAGCACCCATCGTCGGTGGAGATGTTCGATGAGGTGAGGTCGCGCACGCGCCACGATGAGGTGGTGTCATTCTTTCGCGCCCGATCGATGAACCTGTATTCCGATCGGCAGTCGCTGCAGCTGACGAATAACGCCCACCTCCTCGCCCGGGCAGATTGGTTCGTGATGGTGAAGAACTCGACCTATGTCCAGGTGCTGCTCACCGACGCGGAAGCAGCCGATCTCGGATTGACCCTCGAGTGGGAGAACGATCGGTTCGTGCTGTGGCGAGTGCCATGAGCGCCCTCGAACTCACGGTGCTGATGCCGTGTCTGGATGAGGCGGAGACGGTTGGCGTCTGTGTGACGAAGGCGATCGGATGGATGGAGCGCCACGGCGTCGAGGGTGAGGTGCTCGTCGCCGACAACGGTTCCACCGACGGCTCCCAGGCCCTGGCGGCCGCGGCGGGCGCCAGGGTGATCGATGTGCCCGCCAAGGGTTATGGGGCGGCACTTCGGACGGGGATCGCCGCGGCCCGAGGCCGTTTCGTGATCATGGGCGACGCCGACGACAGTTACGACTTCACCGCCCTCGAACCGTTTCTGGCCGAGTTGCGTGGCAGAGCCGATCTGGTGATCGGCAACCGTTTTCGGGGCGGGATCGAGAAAGGGGCGATGCCGTTCCTGCATCGTTACGTCGGCAATCCGGTGCTCTCGTTCGTGGGTCGACTGTTCTTCCGGGTCCCGGTCGCCGACTTCCACTGCGGGCTGCGCGGTTTCCGACGCGATCGCATCCTCGATCTCGACCTTCGCAGCAGTGGAATGGAGTTCGCCAGTGAGATGGTCGTGCGGGCCGGGCTCAACCACTTCGACATCCGCGAGGTGCCGACGGTGTTGCGGCCCGCGGGACGAACTCGGCCCCCCCACCTGAGGACCTGGTCGGACGGGTGGCGCCATCTGCGCTTCCTGCTCCTCTACAGCCCGCGGTGGCTGTTCCTGGTACCCGGGTTGGTGATGCTCGCGGTCGGCCTGATCCTCACCACCGTGCTGGTGGTGGGTCCGGTGGAACTGGGCGGGGTGACCCTCGACCTGAGTGCCCTGGTGTATGCCGCCGCGTTGACCATCATCGGGACACAGTCGATCACGTTCGCCCTCTTCACCAAGATCTACGCGGTCTCGAAGGGGTTTCTCCCCGCGGACGACCGCATCGATCGCTTGGGGGCGCGGTTCCGGCTCGAACGGGGCTTGTTGCTGGGATTCCTGGTGTTCCTGGCGGGGCTGATCGCCGCGGTGTTGTCCTTCTGGCGCTGGCGTGAGCAGGGCTGGGGTGACCTCGACCCGGGCGAGCAGCTGCGAATCGTGATTCCCGCTTCGCTCGGCCTGGTCCTTGGATGGTGGGCCGTGCTCGCCAGCTTCTTTCTCTCCATCCTCGGCATGGACAAGAAGGTCGATCTCGGCTGAACTCGCCCGCATGGATCGCTAGGGCTTCTCGAAGACGAACAGGTGGTTCAGGCCGAGTTGGAATCGGCGCCGCTTCAACAGCCGGAAGCCGGCGCACTGGAATATCGGCACCGTCTCAGCGACCTCGAAACCGTGGTGCTCCTCGACGTGCATCCCCCTGATCAGGCGCAGGAACACCAGCACCGCGAGGATTCGATCGACGAATGGGTGCGGCACGGTCAGCACTGCCCTCCCCCCGCTGGAGAGCACCCGGTGGCAGGCGTTGGCGAAGGCGTCGGGATCCTCGACGTGCTCGAGCACCGCCAGGCAGGTGACGCAATCGAACGATCCGGGGTCGAACGAGAAATCATCAGGGAAACGGCCCTTGAGGAGGCGGACTTTGCCATCGTCGGCCGGAGCAACATCCACATCCACCCCGACGGCGCTGACGACCCGATCGCCGACCCGGTCGATCAGGCTGCGGTCGTAGCAACCGATGTCGAGCAGCCGATCCCCGGCCCGCACCCAAGGCAACGCCTTGCGAATCCGCCACCGCTGCAACAACCGATCGAGGGGGCGCATCCGGGGGAGGCTAACGGCCGACGGCCTGCCCCACGTGCGTCCTCCTCCGCCGTCTTCGGCGGGGGAGGTGGCACCGCCGTCTTCGGCGGTGACGGAGGGGGCAGCGGACCCAGCGAGCACGCCAACGCTAAATGCTTCCCGCCAATCGCCAATCGCGGGAGGTCGCCGAAGGCGGCCGACCCTCTTTACACTCCCGTCCCAATGAAGCGCTGGAGCATTCGCATCGTCTGGGCTCTGGTCGTCTTGCTCCCGGCGAGCGTGCTCCTGCTGTGGTGGGGCGGTTCGATTCCGGATGATCACGAGCCCGAGGTGGGGCGGGTGGTGTTCGGGAACATCCCCGACCCGGTGATCGTGCTCTTCTATGTGGCGTCGACGATCTTCGTGGCGCTGTTCGCCTACTTCTTTGCGGTCCGGGCGAAGAACTGGATGCGCGGCGCCGATGAGAAGCGGGTCGACCGGTGGTGGCAGCGGATCCGGGCGTTGGAGCGGGGACTCTCGCATCGGTCGGTGTTCGAGGACCGCGCCGCCGGCCTCATGCACCTCGCCATCTATTCGGGGTTCATCGTGCTGTTCCTCGGCACGGTCACCCTCGAGATCGACCACCTCGCCCCTGCCAACCTGAAGTTCCTCGAGGGGGCGGTGTATCAGTGGTACTCGGCCATCCTCGACGGGTTCGGGCTGGTTTTCCTCGGCGGTCTGTTGATGGCGGCCGGCAGGCGGTACGGGCTGCGTCCCCGCAAGCTGCGCACCAAGACCCGGCCGGAGGATGCCTTCAACCTGGCTCTACTGTTCTTGATCGGCCTCACCGGTTTCGCCGTCGAAGCCGCCCGGATCACCGTGGACGGTCGCCCCGACTTTGAGACCTGGTCGTTCGTCGCCTACCCACTGAGCGCATTGGTCCCCGAGTCGGCGGCATCGGGCCTCCACCAGGGTCTGTGGGTCGCCCATGTGGTGGCGTTCCTCGCCCTGTTGGTGGCGATACCCACCACGAAGCTGCGCCACATGATCACCTCCCCGCTCAACATGGCGCTGTCGCCCCGTGACCGCCACAAGGGGGCGATGCGGGAGATGCCGAACCTGGTCGAAGCCGCCGAGACGATCGAGACGATCGGGGCGTCGAAGGTGTCCGACTTCACCTGGAAGCAACTGCTCGACACCGACGCCTGCACCGTCTGCGGCCGGTGCACCTCGGTGTGTCCTGCCAACCAGACGGGCAAGCCGCTCGACCCGCGCGAGATCGTCCTCAAGCTGGGGGAGGTGGCGGCCCGGACCGGTAATCCGCCGGTGAGCCCGCCGGTGGGGGTGGACCGGGGGATCACGGTCACCGCCGACTCGGTGTTCGAGCGAATCACCGCCGAGGAGGTCTGGGCCTGTACCTCGTGCCGGGCGTGCGACGAGGTTTGCCCGGTGGACATCGAGATCCTGGACAAGATCCTTGACATGCGCCGCTACCTGACGCTGATGGAGGGGAACTTTCCGCAGGAGTTGGGCCAGACGTTCATCAGTCTGGAGAACTCGTCGAATCCCTACGGCTCCAGCCAGCAGGGGCGCGCCGACTGGACGAGGGAACTCGACTTCGAGGTGAAGCGTCTCGGTGACCCTGGCGTCACGGCCGAGTATCTGTACTGGGTGGGCTGCGCCGGGTCGTTCGACGATCGGAATCGCAAGACCACCGTGTCGACGGCCCGATTGCTCCACGAGGCCGGGGTCGACTTTGCGATCCTCGGACCGATGGAGCTGTGTACCGGCGACCCGGCCCGGCGCGCCGGCAACGAGTACGTGTTCCAGCAGTTGGCGCTGCAGAACATCCAGACACTCAACGACCTCGGGGTGAGCAAGGTGATCACCCAGTGCCCGCATTGCTTCAACACCATCTCCAACGAGTACCCCCAATTCGGCGGCGAGTACGAGGTGATGCACCACAGCCAGGTGCTCATGGGCCTGGTGAAGGATGGCCGCCTCAAACCGAAGGCGAAGACCGGGCAGACGATCACCTTCCACGACCCCTGCTACCTGGGCCGCCACAACGACGTGTTCATCGCCCCGCGGGAAGTGGTGAAGCGGTCGGGCGACCTGGTGGAGATGCCTCGCAACGGCACCGGATCGTTCTGTTGCGGCGCCGGGGGGGCCCGGATGTGGATGGAGGAGTCGGTAGGCAAGCGGGTCAACCTCGAGCGCACCGAGGAGGCCCTGGCGACGGGGGCGGATGTGATCGCCACCGGCTGCCCCTTCTGCTTCGTGATGCTCGACGACGGCGTAAAGGAACTCGGCGCCGACGTCCAAGTGAAGGACCTGGCCACCCTGCTCGACGAGCAGGTGCGCTGAGACCCAGTCTCCAGTCCCCAGTCTCCAGGCAGGAATGGCGTTGAGTCTCGGACGCGAACGCCGGGTTTCGCCTTTCGCTCTTCCGCACCATTCTTCTTTTTGCTTATGAAGGGCGCGACTTCGACCGAAACCCCTTCGTATGGAATGCACTCAGTGCGGCGGAGATGCGGTCGTCAAGCGTGGCGAGACCATGTTCTGCGGCAATTGCGCCATCAACGCCGATTGGCAGGAGATCATCGCCTTGATCCAGGACGCCCACGTGGAGTCCCCGGTAGCCACCGAACTCAGCAAGTCGGCGTGAAGACGTAGCAAGTAGCCCGCCCTGACCCTGGGTGACGGCTCAAGCGTCTGTCGAATCGCCAATCGCCAATCGCGGGGGCGGCGCGAATGCGACGCCCCCCTCTTGAATCCCCAACACCCTGTGGACAAGTTGATAGGGTGACTCTTCGCATCGGGAGGTCACGCGCGGTGGCGACGGAGACCGCCAGTTTCGGCGCAGGTAAGAGGGAGAGCCACGACGCCTCGGCGTTCTATCGCCGCCGTCTGCTCGACCACGCCCCGGAGACCGTCCTCGGAGAGCCCCAGCCGGTGCCTGTGGATATTCTCGACCAGCTGATCTGCGGTTCGTCGGAGGTGATGGAGATCGTCCCCGACGACTGCGTCGCCCTGATGATCACCTCACCGCCCTACAACGTGGGCAAGGAGTACGACGAGGACCTCTCTCTGGCCGACTACCTCGACCTGCTCCACCGGGTGCTGAAGGAGACCTACCGGGTGCTCGAGCCGGGTGGCCGGGCGGCGGTGAATGTCGCCAACCTGGGGCGAAAGCCCTACCTGCCGCTCAACCACCACGTCGCCGGGCTAATGCACGACATCGGCTTTCTGATGCGCGGGGAGATCGTGTGGGTGAAGGCCGCCGGTGCCGGCGGCTCGTGCGCCTGGGGCTCGTGGCGATCGGCGAAGAACCCCACCTTGCGCGATGTCCACGAGTACGTTCTGGTGGCGTCGAAGGGGTCGTACAGCCGGGCCCGGGTCGGCCCCGACTCGATCACCAAGGACGAGTTCCTCGCCGCCACCACCTCGGTGTGGAACATCAAACCCGCCTCGGCCCGCCGCCTGGGCCATCCCGCCCCGTTCCCTGTCGAGCTGCCCCGCCGCCTGATCGAGCTATACACCTTCGAGGGTGACCTGGTGCTCGACCCCTTCATGGGCTCGGGCTCCACCGCAGTGGCCGCCGTCGAGACCGGCCGTCACTTCATCGGCTACGACAACCAGCCGGCGTATGTCGAGATCGCACAGCAGCGGGTGGAGGCGGCGCGAAGGTCTTGATCTCCAATTGCCGCCCAGGGGGCGTTTGATGATTGCGCGATGCCTGATTCCGTGTGTGGCCGTTGCCATCTGAGCCGCTGCTTCATGTCCGCGGCTCACCGGCCCCGTCGGATTGGGGTTTGGACTGCTCAAGGGAACGCTTCATGGCGCGTCTGACACCGGGATCCGCATCTTTCAGAAGGGCCGCGATCTCCGGATAGACGAAGGGTTCGGCCTCTCTCGCGTCCAATGGTTCGGCGTCTCTCCCTTTCGATCGGGGTTCGTACGCTACGACGGACTTCAGGTTTGCCCATCCAGCGGCGGCCGCAATTCGGACTTCAGCGCGTGTATTTTTGCTCGCCGCCTGTAGTACGGCTGCCCTGCCAGGGACATCAAGGCGGCTGGCGAGATATGCCGCTCGGGCAGCCAGCCTGGGGTCATCACCTTGCACGATGGACATCAACTCGGGCAATGCTTCCGCCCCGAGGTTTGAGGCGGCAGCGGAGTAATCGAGCTCGACGTGTTCAAGAAGCTCCAGGATTTCATCACGCATGGGTTCGTTCCTCACAGGCGAGCGCCCAACGGCTCCTCTTCATCGTTTTCTGCTCATCGTCGGTCACGGTCGGGGGGGGATTGATCCTGCTGGCTGAACGGTACATCAGCCGGTTGATATCGTCCGCATGCTCGAGCCCAAGAATGTGTCCCAGTTCGTGAGCGAGCGTCAAGATTGGGGCAAACCTCGTAACGATCGCCGCCGGGAAATCCATGTGCAGAGCGCAGCCGTCGAGAGGCGGCGTCGTCGTTCTAACGAAGAAGACGACGATTTCGTCGCTAGCGGCAGAATCCCGAATCGAAAGGAGTTCTCGATGGTCATCGGTGAGACTGGCGCGCGCAGAGCAGTCTCCGATGCTGAGGTCGGCCAGAGGGTTGTCCTCAAGGACGAATGTCGAAGCGTGAACCAGTGTGATTCCTGCGTGGGATAGCACCGTCGTGGCTGATTCGACCATTTGATCGATGGATACGTCGGGTTCCGCGAGGACGGCAATGTGTAGGCGAACGCACTTGGGTATAGGCATGTCTGCCTTAGCTCATGGAGTTTCGGGGGGAAGCGTTGTTGTAGGGTCGTCGGTGGGAACCGTTGTTGAGACAGGTGCGACGGTTGTGGTCGTTGTGGTGCTTGCTGCATCGAGACTCTTCCACGTCACCATGGTGGCCATCACGAGACATGCGATCGCGAGGATGCCTACTGCCGCAGTCGTCTTGAGTTTCGCAAATTCACTCATCGCCTTGGGAATTGCTTCCCATGCCGAAGACCCCAGCTTGTCGAGTTGGTCAAGTCTGACCCCCCGTCCGCGGAGTTCGATGAGTGACATGAATGCAGCCACAGCGGCAAGGAATGCACCAACGATCAACAACTGGACCGCTATCGCCCCTTGGAAGTGCGTCCCAACGTTTTCTGTTCTTAGCACCGAGTAGGCGACTACCCACATCGGTATGAGCATCAGCACGAACGCAAACGAGACGACGAGACCGGCATTGGATGCGAAGCTGTCGCTCCAGATGAAGACGGGCTCTCGGTCGGGAGGAGTGGTTACCTCAAGCTTTGCCCATCGAGACGACTTAGTTTTCGCTTTCGGTTTCGTGCTGTCGGTGACTTTGACTCGATACCACTTGGTCACAGCCTCTTTGGCAGTGGGCGGGGCGTACGCCTGCTTGTTCCCGTCTGGGGAACCGATTTCTTCTCCTGTCGTCTCCTTCTCGGTGTTCTTCTCAGACCATTGATACTTGTACGGGACCGTTCCACCCGTGACGGATACTTCGAGTGTCGCTTGGTTCCCAAGCTCAATCGTCTGGTCGGTCGGCCCTTCGATCTTGATGGGCTTGGTGGTGGCCATGGACCCCCCTGGGATTAATCGGAAAAGAATACTCATGCTTGCTGCAGGATTGCACCCAGACTCTGAAAGGCCTTTGCCGTTCCAACCCCTTGCCCTTCCCGGCTACTTGGCCGTGACCATTCGGATTGCGCCGATTCATGATCCGAGGTCAGCGACCTACGGGACGGCGACAGTGGATCCGTCTGACGCATGGTTTCGGAGCTTCGCGAGGAAGCAGCTGGCGGGTGCTCAGCGCACCGAAACCGCGACCTCCTGAACCAGGTTGTTGCCCATGCCCTGGATGTTCCACGGAGGCGCTACGGGCTGAGCCGCCCCGTCGGCGTCGAACGCCCGGCTGGTGAGTACGTGGTCTCCGGGGGTGGCGTCCCATTGGAACGACCAGCGACGCCCAGAGATGCCTTTCGCGACCCTGGTCACTGGAGGTCAGGTCGACGAGGCGGATCAGCCCTCAGGAGGTGGTGGCGGCGGTGGGGGCGGGGGAGCGGGTCGGTGCGATTCCCGGCGGCCGGCATACGCGATGCCGCCGACGAAGGCCCCGGTCAGCACGAGCGCCCCTATCAGGATCCAGACGAGGGCCGGCACGCCTCCCTTCGGGTCGGCTGGTCCGGCGGCGCCCACGGTGGTGGTCGCGGCCGCAGCGGTGGTGGTCGTCGCGCCGGGCGACGCCGCAGTCGTGGTGACGGGAGCAGCCGAGGTGGTGGTGGCGTCTTCGCCGGCCGTCGTCGTCGTGGTCTCGGTTCCCGGGCTGGGGTGCTCGGTGGCGGTTACCCCGTGGTACCAGACCGGGTCGCGGTAGCGAGGCTCCTCGAAGGGGGAAACGACCAGATCGGTGACCGAACCGTCGACCGACAAAATGACGAGCGCGCTGGCCGAGTCGCGAATGGACTCGAAGGCTACCCGGTCGCCCGTGGGTGAGACGGCAGGGTGGAAGTCGTTGGTGAGCCCGAGGTCGTACAAGGGGCGCTGAAGGGAACCGTCGGCGTTCATCACGAAGACCGTTTGGTCGACATCACGGCCGGTGGTGCGGAAGAAGATGAAGCGGCCGTCGAGCGACAGGGCGGGTTCGATGCTCGACCCCTCATCGGTTAGTTGCGTCAACTCGAATCCCGGCATGCTCAGCGAGTAGATCTGGATCGGCACGCCCTCGGGCTCACTCATCTCGAGCACGATCGCCGATCCGTCGGGCATCCACTCGACATCGTGGATTCCCTTGTCAGTCTCGAAGACCAGCCGCTCGCCGCATCCCCGGGCGTCCACGAACCACAGGCCGCCGGACCCGCTGAAGGCGATGGTCAGCCCGTCGGGTGACCAGTCGGGCGATGTGCCGAAGGTCCGAGTGACCTGGCGACGGTCGGTGCCGTCGACATCGATCACCCAGATCATCGGGAGACCGGATTCGTCGGATGAATAAGCAATCTGGTCCCCGACGGGGGACCACGCCCCGTCGAACGCCTGAAAGCCGAAATCGCCGGTGAGGTCGATCGCCTCGGCCAAGGTGTCGAGGTCCCAGATCGATAGCGAGGAGATGCCAGCCTCGAAGTCGTCGTAGTTGAGGAGCAGAAAGTCGCCGTCGAGCGGTGGGGGACGGGTGCCCGGTGCGGGTTCTACCGAGCCGCAGTCGATCGGCTCACCGGCGCTCGCCGGGGTGGCAGCCAGAGCGAGGAGCACCACCGCCGCGCCGAGCGAAATCCGTCGGGACCGCATTCCCGGAGGGTATCGGTGGAGATGGTGCGATCAGGGGATTGCCAGGCGTTGGCCGAGCGACAGGCTGGACTAGCCGTCCCACCGCAGCCACACCCCGTGGTAGTGGGCGGTGCCCAGCCGCCGAGCAGATCATCGAGGCGGGTGCGGTCCCCGGGTGCCCACTGGTTCAGTACGAAGGAGTGGAAGACGAGCGCGGCGGCATCCTCGGACGGGGGAACGACTGACCCGCGATTCCCCCGTATCGATCTCGCCTTCTGCGACGATTAACAGGCGACACTCCGGGGAGCGCAATGTTGGATCCGATTGATCGCATGGTTTCGGAGCTTCGTTCAGAAGCCGACCGGGCTGTATTCACCGACCTCACTGAAAGGGCCGTCGCCCTCGGTTTGCGGCCCCGGCTCGCCGGTCGACTCCGGACGCGTCTTGCCACCGTCGCCGCCTCGATCACCCTGGCGTTCGGCGGGTTGGGCGGGGTGGCGTTCGCCGCCAATGGATCGGCACCCGGTGACTTCCTCTACGGCGTCGATCGCGCTCTCGAGCGGGTCGGCCTCGGCAGCGGCGGAAGTGCGGAGCGACTCGGCGAGGTCACCGCCCTGATAGAACGCGGCGACACCGTGCGCGGACTCCAGCACGCCACCGAATCCCTATTGGGTGAAGCGGACGATGCCGGCAGCGAAGCCGCCCGCCTCGCCCTGCTGGCCGCCGCCGACCGGATTGCGGCGGTGGGCGACACCGGCCCACCCGTTGGCGTTGCCGACCTGCTCACCTATCTGTCGGACAATATCGATGCGGTTGACGGTCTGAGGGTGGCCGAGTTGGCCGGGGCGATCGGGGAAGCCGACGGCGACTCCGGACCACCCGACGAGAATCCCGGCCCACCCGACAGCACTCCTGGTGGA
This sequence comes from Acidimicrobiia bacterium, assembly GCA_040878325.1. Classification (NCBI taxonomy): domain Bacteria; kingdom Bacillati; phylum Actinomycetota; class Acidimicrobiia; species Acidimicrobiia bacterium. The sequence goes on along the minus strand of JBBDMM010000014.1, from coordinate 8,834 downwards.
CCGCCGGACGGGACGCCTGGAGACGACACCTCGGGCCCGCCCGTCGAACAGCCTGGCCCGCCCAACGACAAGCCGGATCCTTCGGACGACGCCGGCCCCCCCGACATTCCGCCGGATCCTCCGGACGACGCCGGCCCGCCCGGCACCACCCCGTAGCCTGTTTCGCCTAGCTGCCTCCGGTCGGCCGCCGCCACCAACGCCTCCCGCCGGGGGAGAATGAACCGGTGGCGCCATCCGCTGACTCCGATTTCGCCGCCCGCCTGGCTGCCGCCAAGGCGGGCGACGAGTTGGCGTGGCGCGCACTGTTCCGCCTGGTCTCAGGTCGGGTGGTCGGGTTCCTGGTGGTACGGGGGGCTGCCGACCCCGAGGGCGTCGCCGGGGACACCTTCGTCGACATCGTTCGTTCGATCCGCCGTTTCACGGGAGGCGAGCGCGAGTTCGTCGCCTGGTGCCTGACGATCGCCCATCGCCGCCTGGTCGACTCATGGCGTTCGGCCGGTCGCCGGCCTGAGGTGCTCACCGATCCGTCAGATCTCGAACAACCAGATGATCTGGATGTAGAGGACACCGCGCTCGGCCTGATGGGGGCGGCTCGAGCGCGCGCCCTGATTGATCGACTGACCCCGGATCAGGCCGATGTGATTGCGCTGCGCATCTACGGCGACCTGACCCTTCCGGAGATAGCCAAGCGGCTGTCGAAACCTTTGACCGCGGTCACCTCGCTGCAACACCGTGGCCTCGAAGCCCTCCGGCGCCTTATCGCCGACAAGGACGATGAACTCGGTGCCGACTGAGGCGCCCCTCAACCCTGCCCCTGCGCCGTCCGATAGAGCCTTCTGTGAACCTCTTCCAGCGGAGAATGGGCGTAGAGGGGCCGGATTCATCCCGGCGGTGGGCGGCTGCCTTCTTTGGCTTGTGCCTGGGTGGATCCATCTTCCTCGGTGTGGGCTATGTCGCGTCCCGCCACAGCCATGACCATGAACTTCTCTCCACCCGTGCGCAGGCAGTGAGTTTGGCGATCGAGACCATGGTCGACGACGCCGGCTATCAGGCGATAGCGGTGGCAGCGCTGTTCCGGGGCAGCGTCGAGGTGACGGAAGGCGAGTTCAACGGGTTCGTCCAAGACGTCGGGCTGACCGAGGGGATGTTCGGTCTCGGGTTCATTCCGATCGTGCCACGAGCCGACCTCGCCGAATTCGAAGAGGAACTTGCCAGGGGCCATCCCGGCGCCTTCGTGTTCGAAGTGGATGGCACCGAGCCGGTTCCGGTCGGGGTGCGCGACACCTACTTTCCCATTCGGTTCTTCTGGTCGAAGGACCAGCTTCCGGCATGGGGCTTCGACGCCGGCAGCGACCCCGAATTCGCCAGCGCCATCGATCAGACCCTGAACTCGCTCCAGTTGACCATGTCGGAGTTTTTCAGGTTCTCGAGCAATCCGGGCAGAGATGGCTTCGTGATTTTCGAACCGGCCTTCGGGCCTGATGGGTTGCTGCTGGGAGTGGTGGCCGTAGCGATGGACCTCGATGCGGTTCTCGCAGCCGCGCTTCCACCCGATGTCGGGTTGCCACTCGCGCTGGCGGTTCACGACGTGACCGACGGTTCGCCGCCGGTACCCGAAGGTACGTGGTCCGAGTCGATCAGCGCGGCCAGTCGTGCCTGGCGGGTCGACGTGAATTCTCAGGGCCATGACTCGTACATCTGGGGGGCCCTGGCATTCATCGCCGGGGGTCTGGCCATGGGTACCGCCACGACTCTGGCGGCGCTTGCTCTGGGTACCCGGGCCCGTCACCGAAATGAGGTCGCGAGGCTGCGTATCCTCGACCGGGAGAAGGACGACTTCCTCGCCGTGGTGAGTCATGAACTGCGGACGCCGCTCACCTCGATCGTCGGGTTTGCCGACGCCCTCCGGGGGGGGGATGGCGAGCTGACCCGGGCCGACCAGGTGGAGATGATCGATTTCATCGCCGACGAGGCCGACGCGATGGAGGGGATCGTCCAGGACCTGCTCGTTGTCGCCCGTCTCCAGCAGGGCGGGGTGGTGCCGATCACGTGTCGGGCAATCGACGACCTCGCCGCCGAAGTGACCAAGATTGCCGACCAGGCCGCGGTCGTTCGCTCCAGCCCCACCACGGTGAGCGGCAACGCCGCCGCTTTCGCCGACCCGGCCCGCCTCCGCCAGATACTTCGCAACCTGTTCGACAACTCGGTACGGCACGGCCTGCCTCCGATCGCGGTGACCATCGAGGCGGACGGCGAGCAAGTGCGGGTGAGGGTCAAGGATTCCGGCCCGGGCGTCGGGGCGGTCGAGGTGCCCAAACTGTTCGACCGCTACCGATCGGGCCCCAACCCCGAGGGCCTGCCCACCTCCACCGGCATCGGCCTGTGGTTGTCCCGCGAACTCGCTCGCCTCATGGGCGGCGACCTGAGGTTGGTCGTCACCGGCAAGGGTGCCACATTCGAATTGACCCTGCCCGCCGCGACCGGAGGCGGACAATGCGTCATCGAACCCGCAGCGCTCGCCGGGCAGGCAGTGGGGTTCTAGGGGACTCGTCGGGGTTCGGCACACGAGCGAGCGGTCGCCCATTTGCTCGATGCCCCCACGATCGAGAGCAACGTCGGTCTCACCTGGATCGACACGGAGACGCACACCCGTTCCTCGGTGATGTCGGTGACGACCTGGTGCCAGGGCCCACTTGCCACGGCTCGGGCGGCAGATCGGGCTCGCCCGCGGTCGACGAGAATCTCGCCGCCATAGGCGGCCTCCTCGTCGATCCACCCCGCTCCGGCTTCGGCGGCAGTGGCGGCGAGGTGTGACGCCTCCCGCCATGCCGCACCAAACCGGGAGATGTCGACGGCGACACCGAGCATCAACATGCCCCCGAAGAGCAACGCGACGATTGTGAGGTGGACTGCCCCGTTGTCGTTCAACGACCGGACCGGTATGGCGCGATCGGAACGACCGCGTGGGAGACGATGGTCAGGCGCTTGGACAGAAGGACCGGATGCGGGAGACGCACTTCTGATCGCACCTCGACCCTCACTGTGCCACCGGCGACCTCGTGGTCCACACTGGCATTCGGCGGGGCGAGCCATTCTGCGCGGCGTACCGCGGCATCGGTTCTCACACCCCGTGCCAGCTCGACCGCGCCCGACCGGGCGGCCTCCCGCGAAGCCTGGCCTGCGTCGATGATCATCCCCGTGGCTGCTGCCGCGGCGGCAAGCACGAGAACGATGGCGGCGCCGATCACCAAATCGGCGACGATCGCAGATCCGCTGTCACGGTTCGATGACACGCGGTATCTCCGTTATCAGCACGATGGTCAGGCGGGTCAAGACCGGGCCTGGCGGGGTCCATCTGAAACTCGCGGTCGCGACCGCCGCCCTCCCCGTGAGCCTGACTTCGGCGAACACAGCGTCCGCTCCGGGGACAACGCGTACGAGCGCCTCCTCGAGACGCGCCGTTTCTGCCGAGAGATCGACTCCGGGTATCGCTGCTCGCCGCGCCGCCGATGCCACGACGGCGTCCGCGGCGGACCGGGCAGTCATGGCCATCGCAACCTGGACGAGGAGCAGAAGAAGGATGAAGGTGGCCGCCATCGCGGCCACCTCCTCCACGATCGCGGATCCCGAGTCGTCTACGAGAAGAAGCCGCTCATCTGGCCCGCGATCGAGTTCCAGAGATCGCTCGCCGCGGAGCGAACCTGAGGGAGAAGGACCGCGATCACCAGGACGGCGATTGCGGCCATTCCCAGCCATTCCACGGTTGTGACGCCTCGCTGGTCCGCGTTGAGGCGATGGAGTCGGAGCATGGTGCCTTCCTTTCATGGTCGTGACAGGGCGTTCAACCCCGCGAGCGTCGGGTACATCAGGAACAGCAGGGTCACCGGGATCATCAGCGCGAGGATGGGGCCGTACGTCGTGAGAGCACGGCGGCCCCCTTCGGCGGTGAGCTCGCGAGTCAGCAGCGCCCGATAGTCGGCGGCGAGAGCGGTGAGGGCATCGGAGAGACCCCCACCCGTACGGTGGGCGTGCCCGAGAAGGTCGTACAGGCGGGCGGCTTCCGGATATACGGTGTCCCGCGCCGCCCGCCGAAGCGAATCCTCGAGCCCCAACTCCGAGTCGCGGACGGCTTTGAGTTCTTCAGCGGCGACTCCGCGGCTCGCGGCGACGAAGCGGGAGACGGCGGTCGCCACCGACTCTCCGGCCAGCACGTGAAGGGCGATCGTGTCGGCGACCGTGGGCAGCTCCTGGGCGAGCCGCGCCGATCGACGCTCGCGCGCTGTCGATCTCGCCGCCCGGCCGACGATGGTGCCTCCGACGATCCCGATCACAGCGAGCGACGCAGTGTTCGAGGGATCGAGAGCCATCGCTGCGACGACGCCGAACGCGGCGCCCGCCACCGCCGGACCGGCCGGGGGCAGGCGGAAGCGCCGCACGTGCTCGGGGTGCGGCGCGCCCAGGTAGTCACCGATGGACACGACACGGGAATGCAGTGAGGCGATGAGGAGAAACACCCCCGTCGAAATGAGTACAGCCGTCACGAGAAGAGCCTCGGTGCTTGTGACAGGCGCGCCGACCGACGCGCGAGGAGGAACCCCGTCACGGTCGCGGCCAGGCCGCCGATCACGATCCGAGTTCCGGTGGCTGTCGAATACGACTCGGTGGCAGTCGGATTGGTGGCGATGCTCAGACCGAGCATCGCCCACGGGGCAACCAGGGCTATGCCCGCCGTGAGTCGTTGTTGGGTGAGGGCGGCGTCGTGCGCACGGCGAAGCCGCAGTTCGTCACCGACCGAAACGGCCAGCGCGGCGAGGACTGAATCCACATGTCGGCCGCCGACGCCGGCAGCGATCGACAGCGTGGTGAGGACACGATCGGCGAGGGGATCGGCCCAGTCCGAGCGAACTCGATCGAGCCCTGCGGCAAAGTGTTCGCCTCGCCCACGGTCGATCTCGGCAAAGCGGCCACCCAGGTGGCGGGCAGCAGCACGGGTCGCCTCGGGGAGCGAGGCACCGGTGGAGATACGAGCCCTCACCGCAGCCAGGAAGTCGGGCCACCGCGAGGCCTCGCGCATCGCCTCCCTCCGGCGAACCGAGAGTCGTGCCGATACCGGGAGCGGAGCGACCAGTACCCCTGCGGCGATTGCCACCATGTCGGGCAGGCCAGCCGACGAAGCGACTGCTGCGCTCAATGCACCGACGACGGCGCCGGAACCGAGGTCGACGACAAGGCGGGGGTGCAGCGAGAACGATCGGTACACCCTCGGGACCCCGAGAGTGACGGCGCAGAGCATGGCGGAGCTCACGGCTATCGCTCTCATGGCGAATCCGCCCGCTGGTAGATGCGGTTTACCTGGAATTGCCCGTCCTTGCGTCCCAGGACGCCCACCACTTCCTCGACGACCCGATGGGTGGGCATTCGGCGGAGGAAAACGACGAGATCGACCACTGACGCCAGGGATGCAGCCACGTAGTCGACGATCACGTTCTGGCCCGCGAGCACGCAGTAACCGACGACCTTGTCGAGGGCGTCGACGGCTGAGTTGGCGTGGAGGGTGGCGAGCCCGGAGCAGCCTGCGTTCAGAGCAAGCAGAAGATCCAATGCCTCAGGACCACGAACTTCGCCCACCACGATGCGATCGGGTCTCTGCCGCAGCGACGAACGCACTAGGTCGCGGAGGGTTATCTGCCCTCCGCCGTCGAGCCCGGCCTCGCGGGTCTGCATCTGCGTGATATCTGGAATGTCGGCCGAGATCTCGAAGACCTCTTCACAAGTGACAACTCGTCGATCTGGTGGGACGGCGGTGAGCAGGCAGTTGATCATTGTTGTCTTGCCCGCTCCCGGCGCGCCGGAGACGAGGATTGTCTGGTCCGATCTGATCGCGTCCGCCAGCAGGTCCGCCAGAGTCTCGGGAAGCGTTCCGAGTTCGACTAGGCGGTCGAGCCCGCTCGAGGCGAGGACGAAGCGCCGAATCTGCACGTTGAGCCGAGCGGGGTGTGTCACCGGGGGTCCGGTGACATGGACCCGGCTGCCGTCTTCGAGCTGGGCGGACACGATGGGGCTGGCGAGGTCGAGTCGACGTCCGGTTCCAGCGAGGATCCGATCGACGAAGTGGCGCAGGGTGTCGGTATCGATGACCTCGGGCAGGAGCGTCTTCACGCCGTTACGGACGACGAAGGTGCGCTCGCCTCCAAGCACGATGACCTCCTCGACCTGGGGATCGGACAGGACGGAGCCGAGGAACCCATCCCCGTTCACGGTTCGACCCCCAGTGGCGCCACGAGCGCCCGCAGCTTGCGGACGGGGGCTCCTGCGCCGCGTACGCTCCCGGCGATCCTGGAGATCGGAGGGATCACGGCGGCAGGCTCGAGGCCGGTCCAGCGGCGGATCGCCTCCACCACCTCTGATCGATCGGCCGACCGCACCCGGTTCAGGACGAGTCGTGGTGGCGGACCGGTCCACTCAGAGGTGACGGCAGCAGCTCTGACGATCCCCAGCGGCGAGCCCTCCGCCACGATCACCGCCTCGGTGGCAGCCTTGGTGACCTCCAGATTCGCCGGCCACGGACCAGCGTCCACTACGACCTTCCGCGAGTAGCGCGCAGCGTCGACCACATCGAAGATCGGTTCAGGGCGCAACGGCGGCTCACCCGGTCGATGAGATCCCGGCAACACCGCGAGGCGGCCGATGTCATGGAGCATCGCCAGGGGGAGTGACCCGCTGCCATGAACCGAGTCGACCGCGTCTGCGAGGTCCGGTCGGGGCGGAATGCCCAAACGAACTGCGAGAGCGGGCGCGTCGAGGTCGGCGTCGATCAGGGTGGTGGGCACACGGCCACTCGAGTTCCAGGCGAGTGCAAGGGCGATTTCGGTACGGCCCGGAGCTCCACGAGGGCCGGTGACCACGACGAGGGGAGCGGTCCCCTCGGCTCGGTGAGCCGCTGGCTCGATGAGCCGTATTTCCCGCAGCATGCCCTCAGCGCCGAGGTCGTCGGGCAGGACCAGATCGACTTTTGCCGCCCTGAGCCGGTCCGCAGCCGGGCGATCACCCACCGGGTGAACCCCGACGACGCGTAGCCCGTCACGTCGCCATGCCATCAGCCGCGCAGTGGTCGCCCAAGGAGTCTCAGACCCCACCACAACTACGTCAAGTGACTCGGTCTGTTCGGAGACCTCCCCAGGGAGGAACGCCCGCAGCACGAGCCGCACCGTTGCCGAGGAGCGAGCGGCAGCGACGAGGCGCGACTCCCACTCGCGGGCGGAAAGCACCGTGGCGACCCGCAAAGTCATTCTGTCACCCGCACGAGGTCGATCGCCGCCGTCTGCATCGCGGCTACGAGCCGAGGGGCGAGGGCGTCGTCGACTGCCAGCAACAGTGCCACGTCGCTTCCCACGAGTCCTACGGTGTCGACTTCGGCCGAGATCACCTTCACCGAGGCGGCGAGGAGCCTGGTCTCGAGGTCGTCCGTCACGTAGATGTCGACCAGATCGCCGGCGATCAGTTGGCCTTGCACGGCGTGTCCCATCTCGAGGGTGACGGCGATCAGGTGAGGTTCGGCGCCGGGTGGCGGCTCCAGGATCGAATCGGTCAGTGGGACACCCTCGGGTAGGTCGACCGCAAGTGTCCATCCGACGAGTTCAGGGGCCTTGGCGGCCAGAACGAGCCCGGCGATCGGCTCGACGCTGGCCTTGGTGAACGCAAGAGTGTCGAGAGGTACGCCTGCCGGCAGCGCCTCCGCCGCCACCAGTACGTCCACGCGTGCGGCCGGTCGGGTCAGCGACAGGACGGTGAGGCCGGCAATGAGGGCGAGGGCGCCGGCTGCGACCAAGCGGAGGTCGAGTCGAACGCGGCTCATCGTTCCTCCAGCGACACGAGATGAATGAGGGCGAGGATCCGGCATCCGGTTTGGTTCGAGATCTCGATGTGGTCGACACCCACCGCGGTGATGGTTCCGGTGTGCACTGATCCATCGGTCGTACCGAGGAGCACGCTCGACCCGCGGTCTTCGGCCGCGATGAGGACATCCCGCAGTGCTCGCATCCGCCGTGCGGCGGCTCGGGCCGCCTCCATCTCGGCCTCGAGGGTGCGGTCCATGCGCTCCCTCAGAACCCGGCCAATGCCGACCAGATCTGGGTGCCCATTCGTCTCCACGCGCGTCCCCTTCCGGTGCCGTCCGAGGGAGTCAGCGCCGTTCGGCGAGTGACGGTGGCGAAGAACTATCAGCCAAGGAGGCGCGACTCAAGGGGTACGCGAAGTGAGGTTTTCGCGAGGCTCCCTTTCCGGGCCAGTCCGCGCCAGGACGATCTCGTGTTGAGGCTTACCCTGGGGGGCTGAGGCACCCGATGACCAGACCGACCTTCCTCTACGACGGCGACTGCGCCTTCTGCACGAGCTGCGCTCGGTTCGTCGAGCGGCATGTACGGACTGAGGCGGAGATCGTCCCCTGGCAGTGGGCTGACCTCTCCGCCCTCGGGGTCGAGCAGCAAGCAGCCGAGGCGGCGGTCCTGTGGGTGGAGCCCGGTCTGGCTGCAGCCGGGCCGGACGCCATCGCGGTGCTGCTCCGTCGTGCCCAGTGGTACTGGAGGCCGCTGGGCTGGCTCGGCTCGCTCACGCCGGTGTCGTGGCTCGCCTGGCCCGTTTACCGCCTGGTCGCCCGCCATCGTCATCGGCTCCCGGGAGGAACCCCGGCGTGTTCGCCGCCGGAGCGTGAGTAGCCCTTCTTGCTCAGTGTTGTGCGGATGCCGGGCGATGCCCGGCATCCGGTTTCCCGAGGCTGGGTTGTGGGAGTGCTCGCAGGATCAGCTGCCCCCTCCGTCTGCCGGGCTTCCGCCCGG
>JBBDMM010000013.1 GCA_040878325.1 Acidimicrobiia bacterium | reverse complement strand
GCCATCGGCCTTGGGCCAGTCTCCGGCTGGCCGGGCGGGCGCCATCGGCCTTGGGTCACCTGGCGAACGCTGGCCGCCACGGTTTGGCTGGGGCTGGGGCCGTGGCCGGGGCTGTCTCAACCCCACCACTTCACAAACAGCGGAGCCAGCACAATGGCTGGCAGCATGTTCGCCACTCGCACCTGGCGGAGATCCAGCAGGCGCAGTGCGATCCCGAGGAGGAGCACCCCGCCGGCGGCTCCGAGGGCATCGAGCATCGGGTCGGTGAACAGGCTCTCGAGCGAGCCCGAGGCCAGTGCGATCCCACCCTGAATCACCACCACGGTGATGGCCGAAAGGATCACACCCCACCCATAGATGGCGGCGAAGGCGATGGCGGCGAACCCATCGAGCCCCGCCTTGACGATGAGCAGTTCGTGGTCGCCCAGACCGTCCTGGATCGATCCGACGATGGTGAGGGGCCCTACGCAGAAGACGAGCGAGGCGATCACGAATCCCTCGCTGAACCTGGCCCGGTGCGGGGCAGGCACCGTGGTTGCGGGCACGGCGATCTCGAGCGGCTGGTCGCCACCACCGAAGCGCCGCTGCAGCGCATCACCGAGGAAGTGGAGGCCCGCCTCGATCCGCAGAAACTCGCCGATGACGGCGCCGAGCAGCACCGCACCGAGCACGAGTGGGAACTCCTCGGTCGGGAGCAACTCACGGACCCCGATCGCCGCGGTCAGCAAGCCGAGGGTGATCATCACGGTTTCCCGAATGCGGACCGGGATACGGGCACCCGCCATCGCGCCAATGACCGTGCCGACGACCACCGTCAAGACGTTCAGGGCGGTCCCGAATGGGAAGCTCACGCCCGGCTCCCTTGGAGGGCCGCCGCAGCCTCGAATCGAACGCGGAAGTCCTCGTCGACGGCCGCCAGCATCAGACCCTCGACGCTCGGGTCGACGCCGATAACACCGATCGCCCGCACCGCCCGCCATCTGATCCATGGATCAGAGTCGAAGAGTGCCTCCTCGAAGAGGGGTCGGAAGGCCTCGTCCTCGAGGTCGGCCGCGGCGTCGACTGCCGCTCGCCGGACCATCAGCGATCGATCGGCGAAGCCGGTGACCACTGCCGCCTCGGCCACCGGCTGCTCGCCAGACAATGCCAGGGTCACCACCGCGGCCCGCCGGGTCCGTGGATCGGTGGATCCCAGCGCCTCGATCAGAATTTCGCGCTGCTCCGGCGAGTCGGGGTCCATCAGGTGGAGATGCTCCGGCCGACTCGACTTGAGGTGTCCCGCCTCGTCCAACAACTCGTCCCGGGTGCGCGCCGGGGGGGTGGTGGACTGCCCCCTCCAGAACAGCCCCGTCACCGTGGCCAGGAGGTCCTCGAGGCGGTCCTCCCACGAGGCTCGGGCCGACAGGCCGATCGTGACGAAGTCGCCGGCCACCATCACGTCGGTGACTTCGGGGTCCTCCAAGAGCGTGGCCACCCGGGGGTCGTCGACTTCTTCCCCCCGGCGGTGCCATACGCCAGGGGCGGGATCACCGCCGACATGGAACATGACCTTGCGCGGGTGAGGGGTCTGTTCCGGAACCACCGGCCCCGAGAATGCCCGATCGAAGATCGAGGTAGAGGTGCCGCCGGCGCCGGTCACCTCGATCCGGTAGCGGCCTTCCCGAACCCCGTGACGGAGGGTGAGTTCCTCACCGAGTTCGTGCTCCCACCATCCCGTGTCGAGATGGGGCGTGACCAGATCGGACAAGCCCCTGGCGTCTTCATCGGTCCACGGCGCATTCGAAAAGAACCGCTTCAGCGCGGTCTTGAAGGCACCCAGCGATTCGAACGGCAGATGCATCGCCACTTCTCCGGTGAGGTGCTCGGACGCAACACCCACCAGCCCCCGCTCGGAGACAGCGCCCCGCGCACCATCGAACTCACTCATCCCCAGATGATCGCACCCCGTGCGGCGGGTGGGTGCGCGGCCCCGTTTCCTCCTTCCTAAGGCCGCAGGTCGCAGGGAGCAGGTCGCAGGGGAACCGCCTGCCGCCTGCCACCTGCCACCTCCTAACCTACGTGCCGTGAGCAAGAAGACTGTCTTTTCCGGGCTTCAGCCGACGGGGAATGTGCATGTCGGCAACTACCTCGGCGCCCTGCAGAATTGGGTGCGGTTGCAGGACGAGTACGACTGCGTGTACTGCATCGTCGACCTCCACGCCATGACCGTCGGCTACGACGTCGAGCAGTTCGCCCGGGAGCGGCGCGAGGCGGCGAAGGTGCTGATCGCCTGCGGCGTCGATCCGACCCGATCACTCTTCTATTACCAGAGCGAGGTGCCCCACCACCTCGAGCTTGCATGGATCCTGGGCACCATCACCGGGATGGGCCAGCTGGGGCGAATGACCCAGTACAAGGACAAGTCCGAGACCGCAGGGGCCCTGTTCGGCCTGTTCGCCTACCCGGTGCTGATGGCCGCGGACATCCTGCTGTATCGGGCAGACGCCGTGCCCGTGGGTGACGACCAGAAGCAGCACCTCGAGTTGAGCCGCGACCTGGCAGAACGCTTCAACTTCCGGTTCGGTGACGAGTTCCCGATCCCGGAGCCGATCATCCCTGAGCACGGCGCCCGGGTGATGTCGCTGCAGGATCCGACGGCGAAGATGTCGAAGTCAGACCCGGATCCACGCAGTCGCATCCTGGTTCTCGACGACCCCGACACCATCACTGCCCGCCTCAAGGCCGCCGTCACCGATTCGGGCTCGGAGGTGAGGTTCGATTGGGACGAGAAGCCGGGTATCTCCAACCTCATCGAGATCATGTCGCTGTTCACCGAGCGCACGCCGGCGTCCATCGAGGACGAGTACGGGTCGAGCGGCTACGGCAAGTTCAAGACGGCAGTAGCCGAAGCCGTCATCGAGGGTCTTGCCCCGATCCGCCAGGCGTTCGCCACCCTCGACGACGCCGAAGTCGAGCGGGCGGTTCGCGAAGGTGCCGCCACCGCCCGGGAAAGAGCCGAGGCGCTGCAGCAAAAGGTGCGAGCAAGGGTTGGGCTGGGGTAGCCGTCGGCCCTGGCTCTTGACTCTTGACTCTTGACTCTTGACTCTCTGACTACTCTCGTTTCCGTGGACATCGACATCGGGATCGGCAAGACGGGGAGGCGGGCCTGGGGATTCGATGACATCGCCATCGTCCCCAGCCGGCGCACCCGCGATCCCGATGATGTCGACATCACCTGGGAGGTGGACGCTTTCACCTTCCCTCTCCCGATGCTCGCCTCGGCCATGGACTCGGCGGTCAGCCCGGCGACCGCGGTCACCATCGGCAAGTTGGGTGGCCTCGGCGTACTGAACCTCGAAGGGTTGTGGACCCGTTACGAGGATCCTGAGGAGATGTTCGAGGAGATCGCTTCGCTCTCCTCGGAGAAGGCCACCCGCCGGATGCAGGAGATCTATCTCGAGCCGGTGAACCCCGACTTGATCGGGCAGCGCATCACCGAGATGAAGCGTGAGGGAGTCACCACCGCCGCCAGCCTCACGCCGCAGAGGGTCGCCGAGTACGCCCCCCTCACCGTCAAGGCAGGGCTCGACATCCTGGTGATCCAGGGGACCGTCGTCTCCGCCGAGCATGTGTCCACCCGGGCCGAGCCGCTCAACCTGAAAGAGTTCATCGCCGGGTTCGATCTGCCGGTGATCGTCGGCGGTTGCGCGTCCTTCTCGACCGCTCTCCACCTGATGCGCACCGGAGCGATCGGGGTGCTCGTCGGCGTCGGACCGGGCGCCGCCTGCACCACCCGGGGAGTGCTGGGGGTCGGCGTGCCGCAGGCGACGGCGATCGCCGATGCCGCTGGAGCCCGCATCCGGTATCTCGACGAGGTCGGGCGATACGTGCACGTGATCGCCGACGGGGGGATGCGCACCGGCGGCGACATCGCCAAGGCAATCGCCTGTGGCGCCGACGCCGTGATGCTCGGTTCCCCCATCGCCGCAGCCTCCGAGGCGCCCGGCCACGGCATGCACTGGGGAATGGCCACATTCCATCCGTCCCTGCCGCGCGGGGCCCGGGTCGAGGTCGGCGAACTCGGCACGCTGGAGGAGATTCTGGTGGGCCCGGCTCACGAAAACGACGGCCGCCGCAACCTTTTCGGGGCGCTCCGGGTGTCGATGGCGACCACCGGCTACGCCGACCTCAAGGAGTTCCAGAAGGCGGAGGTCATGGTGGCGCCGTCGCTGCGGACCGAGGGCAAGTCCCTGCAGCGTGACCAGCGGGTCGGCATGGGGTGACTGGCACCGAATTCGATCGGGTGCTGGTGGTGGACTTCGGGGCGCAATACGCCCAACTCATCGCGCGTCGCATCCGTGAGGCGCATGTCTTTTCCGAGATCGTCCCCCGCGACATCAGTGCGGAAGAGGTGGCGGCGCGGGCTCCTGCCGGGATCATCCTTTCGGGCGGGCCTGCCTCGGTGTACGCCGCCGACGCATACGACATCGACCACGGGATTCTCGAGTTGGGAATCCCGATTCTGGGCATCTGTTACGGGCATCAGGTGCTCGCCCATGCCCTCGGCGGTGACGTCGAGCGAACTCAGGAGGCCGAATTCGGCCGCACCGACCTGGCTACCTCCGGGCAAGGCGTACTGCTGGGCGGGCTCCCGGATCGGCAGCAGGTTTGGATGAGCCATCGTGACTCGGTGGTCAAGCCGCCGCCGGGCTTCACCGTCACCGCGTCCACCGCATCGTCCCCCGTGGCGGCCATGGAGGATCTCGACCGACGCATGTGCGGCGTCCAGTTTCACCCTGAGGTCGGGCACACCCCGCGAGGTCAGGAGATCCTCAAACGGTTCCTCTACGAGGTGTGTGGCGCCCGACCCACCTGGACCAACGTTGGCATCATCGAGCAGGCGGTTTCTGCCGTCCGCCGGCAAATCGGCGATGAGCACGCGATCTGCGCTCTTTCGGGCGGCGTCGACTCGGCGGTGGCCGCCGCAGTCGTGCGCCGGGCAATCGGTGACCGCCTCACCTGTGTCCTCGTCGATCACGGCCTCCTGCGCTCCGGTGAGGTCGAACAGGTGGCCGATGCCTTCAACAGCAGCCTCCACGCCGAACTCGTGGTGGTCGACGCCGTCGACCGGTTCCTCGGAGCGCTCGAGGGGGTCACCGACCCCGAGTCGAAGCGGCGCATCATTGGCGAGACCTTCATCCGGGTGTTCGAAGAGTTCGCCCGGGAGCACTCGGAGGCCCATTTCCTCGTCCAGGGGACGCTTTACCCCGATGTCATCGAGTCGGGCACCAAGGATGCGGCGAAGATCAAGAGCCATCACAACGTGGGCGGCCTTCCCGATGACATGGACTTCGAGCTGGTGGAACCCCTCCGGGACCTATTCAAGGATGAGGTCCGGGCCATCGGCGAGGAACTTGGATTGCCGGAGTCGGTCGTGTGGCGCCAACCGTTCCCCGGGCCCGGTCTGGCAGTGCGAATCATCGGTGAGGTGACCCGGGAGCGCCTCGAGATTCTCCGCAAGGCCGATGCCATCATCACCGAGGAGATCCGCCGGGCCGGCCTCGAACGGCAGGTGTGGCAGGCGTTCGGGATCCTCCCTGCGCTGCAAACGGTGGGGGTGCAGGGCGACACCCGCACCTATGCCTACCCGCTGGTCGTGCGGGCGGTCTCGTCCGAGGATGCCATGACCGCCGATTGGGTCCGGCTCCCCTACGAGGTGCTGGAGCGGATCTCGGCGCGGGTGGTGAATGAGGTCGAGGGCATCAACCGCGTCGCCTACGACGTCACCTCGAAGCCCCCCGCCACCATCGAGTGGGAGTAGCAGAAGCCTCACTGCGTTCGGCCCACTTGGCAATTGGTAGAACGCGAGGGAATTTCGATGCGGCCGCTCAAGGGCCGAGGCCACGGAGTCGATAGCAAATAGGCATTCGAATCCCCCTCGAGGTGACCTTTTGGCCGCGTTCAACGACGATCTCGAACTGCAGAGGCTGTTCGCCGGGGAGATTGAGGAACGGTCCGCACGCCTCATCGCCGGCGCGACCAGCCTTGTCGCGGGCGAGCCCGGTGAGAGCCTCTACGCCGACATGGTGCGCGAGGGGCACACCATCAAGGGCACGGCCCGGATGATGGGTTACAGCGCGGTATCCGACGCAGGCAAGCTGCTCGAAGACGTGTGGCGCTCGCTGCGGGAGGGTGAGATCGAGGCGGACGTGACGATCGCCAATCCTCTGGAGCGTCTGGCCCGCGAACTCGAGGAAGCGGTCCTCGCCGATCCATCGACGGGCACCCCCGGCCTCGCCACCGGAATGCGCGACCTGCGCCGCCTCCTGGCCATCGATCGCCTCGCCATCGCCGAACTCGCCCCCGACGGAGGCTCGAGCAACGATTACGGCGATCTGGGAGGCCTGCTGGGCAGCCTCGACTCCTGGGCATTCGCCGAGAACACCCGTGTCAACGCCGCCGAGCTCTTCAGGCTCATCAACGAGGTGTGTTCCCTACGGGTCGACGCCGAGGCGCTCGTCGCCGGGGTGGGGAGCGTCACCCGGAGCCTCGATGATCCAGCAGCCCTCGAGGACGCACTCATCCGTCTCGGCTCGATGGTGTCCGGAGCAGAGAAGGCCGTGATCGACCTGCAGACCAGGGCTGTCGATCTGGCGGCGGCGCCGCTCAACGAGATCACGAATACTTTCCCCCAACTCGTCAGGTACGTGTCGCGCAAAGCCGGCAAGGAGATCCGGCTCGAGCTCGTCGGGGACCAGCACACCGCAGACCGGCAGGTGCTCGAGCGGCTCTCGGATGCCCTCCGCCACCTGTTGGTCAACGCGGTCGAGCATGGGGTGGAGTCTCCGGAAGAGCGCCAAGCCGCGGGCAAGCCTCCGACCGCGACGATTTCCCTCAGGGCTGAGGCGGCAAACCATCGCCTTTCGATCGTCGTCGAGGACGATGGGCGGGGTGTCGACTGGCACAAGGTGCAGCGCGCCGCGGTACGGCGCGGCCTGCTGCCGGAGGGGGACATCGCCGACACCGAGGCACTCCGGTCGTTGCTGTTCGCTCCCAACTTCTCGACGAGTCAGCCGAGCGAACTGGTTGGAGACGGCCAGGGGCTCGCCGTGGTCGCGGAGGCGGTCGAGGCCCTTCATGGGAGCCTGACCCTCGAGACGGAGCCCGGCCGGGGCACCCGGGTGTCCATCACCGTGCCGACCAGCCGGGCTCTGCAGGATGCCGTGCTCATCGTGGCCGCCGGGCAGACGTGGGGGATTCCGGAGCTTGCGGTTCTCGACCGGATCCCCATGGATGCTGTCGAGTTGGTCGAGACTCCGCAACGCACCGAGATGACGTGGCAGGGCTCGACGGTTCCCGTGACCACATTCGCCGAGGCCGTCGGCCTCCGCGAGACCTCCGAGGTCACCAAGGTCCTTGTCGTCTCGAGCCCGGTGGGTCCCGTGGGGTTCATGGTCGTCGCCGAACTCGGACGCCGACAGGTGGCCGCCCGGGAACTAGGCCCTGTTCTCGATGGAGTGCCCCATCTGACCGGTGCCGCCATGCTGGGCGGCGGCGACGTCGTGGTGCTGGTCGACCCGAGCCGCCTCGCCGAGCGGGCGCGCGCCGTGCGCAAGACCGCCGGCCCTCGTCGCCGCGTCCTGGTCATCGACGACTCGCGGGGCGCCCGCCAGGTGGTGGGCGGGGCGCTGGGGTCTGCGGGCTTCGAAGTCGACCTCGCCGGCAGTCCGACTGAGGCCCTGTCGGTGCTGGCCGAGCAGGAGTTCGATGCGATCGTCATGGACTACGTGCTTCCGACCATGGATGGTGCCACCCTGGCCGGGCGCGTTCGGGCCCTCGGGATCGAGGCGCCGATCGTGATGCTCTCCGGGGCTGCCACTGCCGAGGATCAGAGCCGCGCCCTCAAGGCTGGCGCCAACGCATATCTCGACAAGGACGACGTGCGCAAGGGCGCCCTCGCCGCAGTGATCCACGACCTGATCGGATAGGGCCTCGCTGCGCTCGGCCATAGCGCATGGCGCCTCGCGCATTGCGGGCCGAGCGAGGCGAGGCCGTCTTGCCAATCGCCAATCGCCAATTGCGGGCCGAGCGAAGCGAGGCCTAATCACATGGCTGGCATTCTCGGGGGAGGTGCGTCCTACACTTCGGCCATGCCCGAGTCCGATCTTTTCGAGGGCCTCAACCCGTCGCAGCGGGAGGCGGTGGCCACCACGGAGGGTCCGGTCCTGGTGGTGGCCGGGGCTGGATCGGGCAAGACGCGCGTCCTCACCCATCGAGTCGCCCACCTGATCAAGGACCTCGGGGTGTCGCCTTACTCGGTGCTCGCCATCACCTTCACCAACAAGGCAGCCAACGAGATGAAGGAGCGGGTCGCCCGCTTGGTCGGTGGCGTGTCTCGGGGAATGTGGGTGTCGACGTTTCACTCTGCGTGCGTCCGGATTCTCCGCCGGGACGCCGCCGTGCTCGGATACAAGTCGGCGTTCACGATCTACGACGAACTCGACTCCCGACGGCTGGTGGAATGGTGCGTGCGTGACCTCGACCTGGATCCGAAACGGTTCCCTCCCAAGGGGATTCGGGCGGTAATCAGCAACGCAAAGAACGAGTTGGTCGATTTCGAGTCGTTCGCCGAGCAGGGATCAGGGCCATACCACCAGAAGGTCGCCGAGGTCTACCGGATGTACCAACGGAGGCTGCTCGAAGCCTCCGCGATGGACTTCGACGACCTGCTGATGATCACGGTCGAGCTGTTCGGGGCATTCCCCAAGGTGCTCGAGCATTACCAGGACCGGTTTCGGTACATCCTCGTCGACGAATACCAGGACACGAACCGCGCCCAGTACCGGCTCGTGCAGCTCCTTGCCGGCAAGCATCGCAATCTCTGTGTGGTAGGAGACTCGGACCAGAGTATCTACGCATTTCGCGGCGCCGACATACGCAACATCCTCGAGTTCGAGCGCGACTATCCCGATGCGCAGGTCGTGGTGCTCGACCGCAACTATCGGTCGACGCAGACGATCCTCGACGCGGCCAATTCGGTGATCGGCAACAACTCGGGGCGCAAACCCAAGCACCTGTGGACGGATCTCGGCACCGGAGAGCCGGTCACCCTCTACCGGGCCGAGGATGAGCACGACGAGGCGGCGTTCATCGCGGAGCATCTGGGGACGCTGGAAGACGAAGGGCTGCGGCTTGCGGACGCCGCGATCTTCTATCGCACGCATGCCCAGTCCCGGGTTCTCGAAGAGGTGTTGGTCCGCTACGGGGTTCCGTATCAAGTGATCGGCGGGCCGAAGTTCTACGACCGCCGCGAGGTCAAGGATGTGATGGCGTACCTCAAGGCGATCGTGAACCCGGCGGACCCGGTCGCGATGAAGCGGATCATCAATGTGCCCAAGCGGGGGATTGGCGACACGACCGTGGGCCACATCGATCGAATGGCGGAGTCCGACGGCACTTCGTTCTACGAGGCCCTGACACGGGCGGGTTCCAATGCCCGCCTCACCGCGCGGGCGGCCAACAGCATCGCCGAGTTCGTAGCGGTGATGAACATGCTCGTCGGGGCGGCGGCGGAAGGTCCCCGCGCGGCGCTGCAGGCCGTTCTGGCCGACACCGGCTACCTCGACGAGCTGGAGCGCGAGGGGTCGATCGAGGCGCTCAGCCGGGCAGAGAACCTGAAGGAGCTGTTGTCGGTGGCCACCGAATTCGAGGATTCCGGCCCGATGGTCGACCTCGGCGACGAGCGTTGGGATGAGATGGATGGCATGCGCCGCCTCGAGCTCTTCCTGGAGTCGATCGCCCTGGTATCCGACGTCGACGCACTGGCAGAGTCGGGGGCTGTCACAATGATGACCCTCCACAACGCCAAGGGCCTGGAATTCCCGGCGGTGTTCATCGCCGGGCTCGAAGAGGGAGTGTTTCCCCACATGCGAAGCCTCGGCGACCCGGTGCAGCTCGAGGAAGAGCGCCGCCTCGCGTACGTCGGCATCACCCGGGCTCAGCGCCGCCTGTTCCTCACCCACGCCACCACCAGGAACCTCTTTGGGGCGACGAACTACAACTCGCCGAGCCGATTCCTCGGGGAGATCCCGGCGAAACTGATGGCCGAAGCGGACAAGCGGGTCAGGCGGGCCGATCGGGAGGCGACCGCTCCGCGGCCGACTCTCGGTGGCGAGGACGTGAGCCGCGGCGATCGGATTCGTCACCGGCAATGGGGCCTCGGCACCGTGCTCGCCGTCGATGGCTTCGGCGACCGGGCCGAGGCGACCGTCCGGTTCGATGAAGCCGGGGAGAAGAGGCTCCTGCTGGCCTGGGCACCCCTGGAGCCGGCATGACGCTCGAACTGGGCGAGGCGGCAGCACGCCTGATCGCAGCCGCGGCCCTTTCCGGAGTCATCGGCTTCGAGCGCGAGGTGGCGCAGAAGGCCGCCGGCATTCGCACCCACATGCTCGTTGGCCTCGGAGCCGGGGTCTTCAGCCTCCTCAGCGTCGAGGCATTCGATGGCTCGGATCCCGCCCGGGTCGCCGCGCAGGTGGTCAGCGGCATCGGCTTTCTCGGTGCGGGCGCCATCTTCCGTCATGGTTTCACGGTGCGGGGGCTGACGACGGCTGCCGGCCTGTGGTCGGCCGCGGCGGTGGGGATGGCCTCCGGCATCGGCGAGTGGGAGGTGGCGGTCCTCGCCACCGGGGTCGCCGTGGTGGTCCTCTATGTCGTCGGGCTCACCCAGTGGCTGGTTCGCGGCCGTCGGGGGGTGGCGACGACGGTGATCGTCATGCGCATGAATGACCCGAGGCATGTGGCGGACGCATCGGCCGCGGCTCGGAGTCTCGCTGGACCGGGAGGTGAGGTGTTCATCCATGAGATCGCGGTCGACCGGGCGAGCATTCAGGTGACGGTCGAGCCGGCACACGCCGACGCGGTGATGGTCGGGCTGCGCGGCCTCGAGGGAGTCGAGAAGGTCACCAGGGTGGATGGGTGAGAGAGAGTCAAGAATCAAGAATCAAGAATCAAGACAGGAAATCATCTTGGCTCTTGGCTCTTGGCTCTTGGCTCTTGAATCCCCGCTCCATGGGGGCTCCTTCCTGCTCGGGCTAACCTCACGCGCCTTATGCCCCGTCGCATCCTCATCGCCAAACCGGGCCTCGACGGGCACGACCGGGGAGCGAAGGTCATCGCCCGGGCGCTGCGTGACGCCGGCTGCGAGGTGATCTATTCGGGCCTCCACCAGACACCCGAACAGATCGTGGAGACCGCCCTCCAGGAGGACGTCGCCGGGATCGGGCTGTCGGTACTTTCGGGCGCCCACATGACCCTCTTCCCGAGAGTGGTTGAACTCCTCGCCGAACGCGATGCCCGGGACATCGTTGTCTTTGGCGGTGGGATCATCCCCGGCGAGGACATCGTCGCCCTGAAGAAGGCCGGCCTGGCGGAGATCTTCACGCCGGGCACCCCGCTCGCCACGGTCGTGACTTGGGTGAACGAGCACATTCCCGACTCGACCTGAGAGGGCGCCGGTGGATCTCTTCGAATATCAAGGCAAGGAGCTTTTCGCCCGTCTCGGGGTGAACGTGCCCGAGGGAATGGTGGCAACCACGCCTGCCGAGGCTCGCGCTGCTGCTGAGAAGCTCGGCGGGCGAGTGGTGGTGAAGGCCCAGGTGCAGGTGGGAGGCAGGGGCAAGGCGGGCGGGATCAAGCTGGCCGAGGGGCCAGACGAAGCGGAAGCGCGGGCCGAGGAGATCCTTGGTCTGGACATCAAGGGTCACGTCGTTCATCGCCTGTGGGTCGAGAAAGCCTCGGACATCGCCGCCGAGTACTACGCGTCATTCACCTTGGACCGAGCCGCCCGCAAGCACCTCGCGATGGTGTCGGCGCGAGGGGGCATGGACATCGAAGCGGTGGCGGCGGAGGAGCCCGAGGCAGTCGTAGTGATGCACATCGACCCGGTGGTGGGGCTGACCAACTGGCAGGCCTCGGAGCTGGTCTATCGGGCCGGGTTCGATCGCGCCACCGCACGCAAGTCGGCGGCGGCGCTGCAGTCGTTGTACGAGGCATTCGTTTCGCTCGACTGCGACCTGGTCGAGGTCAATCCGCTGATCCTTACCGGCGACGGCGAGATAGTGGCCTTGGACGCAAAGGTCACTCTCGATTCCAACGCCTTCTTCCGTCATCCCGAGTTCGCCGTGTTCAGCGAGGCGTTCACCGTCGATCCGATCGAGGCGATGGCCCGCGCCCAGGGCCTCAACTTCATCAAGCTGGAAGGCTCGGTGGGAATCATCGGCAACGGAGCAGGTCTGGTCATGTCGACCCTGGACCTCGTTTCGCTTGTCGGCGGCAAGGCCGCCAACTTCCTCGACGTTGGAGGAGGAGCGGGCGAGGAGACGATGAAGAATGCCCTCGAGGTGCTCACCCACGATCCGTCGGTGCGGGTGGTGCTCATCAATATCTTCGGGGGGATCACTCGTTGTGATCAGGTCACCGGCGGGATCATCGAAGCGGCGGGCACTCTCGACCTGCCGTGGCCGCTGGTGGTACGCCTCGACGGGACCAATGCCAAGGAAGCGAGAGAGATGCTCGCCGGCGTCGCCTCGGACATGATCGTCCCCGCCGCCACCATGCGCGAAGCCGCCGAAAAAGCCGTAGCCCTGGCCGGAGGCGGCCGATGAGTCTCCGTCCTCCGACCCGAGAGGGTCCTTGGTGTTCTTGCGAACTGCGATCAGCGATTCGCGATTCGCAATCGAGCGAAGCGGGACCCGCTTATTGCCAATTGCCAATCGCCAATCGCCAATCGCCGCCGAGCGAAGCGAGGCTCTGATGTCCATCTACATCGACGAATCCACCCGCCTGGTCGTCCAGGGCCTCACCGGCTCCCAGGGCCGTTTCCACGGTTTCAGGAACAAGGCATATGGCACCAACCTCGTGGCGGGGGTGACTCCCGGCAAGGGTGGAACCGACCTGGCCGGCGTCCCCATCTTCGACACGATGTCCGAGGCGGTCGCCGCCACCGGCGCCAACACCGCGATGACTTTCGTTCCTCCGGCCTTTGCCGCCGACGGCATCCTCGAGGCTGCTGCGGCGGAAGGGATCGAACTGATCGTCGCGATCACCGAGGGCATTCCTGCCCAAGATGAGGCCCGGTTGTACAACTACATCCAACAGACCAGTCGGACTCCCCTCATCGGCCCCAACTGTCCCGGGCTCATTTCCCCCGGCAAGGCCAACTGCGGTATCACGCCCGGCGAGATCACCATGCCGGGACCGATCGGGGTGGTGTCGCGATCGGGCACGCTCACTTATCAGGCGATCCATGAACTCACGATGCGCGGCCTGGGGCAGTCGACGTGTGTGGGTATCGGGGGCGACCCGGTGCCGGGGACTACCTTCGTCGACGTCCTCGCCCGATTCGAGGCGGACCCCGAGACCCGGGCGATCGTCATGATCGGGGAGATCGGGGGTAGCGCCGAGGAGCAGGCCGCAGAGTTCATCCGCGATCACGTGTCGAAGCCGGTCATCGGCTACATCGCCGGGTTCACCGCCCCCGTCGGAAAGAAGATGGGTCACGCTGGGGCGATCATCAGCGGTTCGAGCGGAACCGCCGCCGCCAAGCAGGAGGCGCTGGAGAGCGCCGGGGTAACCGTGGTCGACGACCCCACCATGATCGGCGAGGCAGTCGCCGGCAGGATCTGACTCCAGTCCGCTGGCCCCGTCCGCTACTTTTCTCGGACCTCGACCAGCCGAACGCGGCGGCGGCTCGCCTCGGCCACCCGCAGGTGGTGGTCCCCGACCGTCAACTCCTCGCCAGCATGCGGGATGCGGCCGGTCGTCGCCAAGATGAGCCCGGCCACGGTGTGGTAATCACCCCGGGGCAGCTTGGTGCCCAATGCGAGTTCGAGATCATCGATGTCGGCCGAACCTCGCACCACCCAGCGGCCGGGGCCGATGGCGCGGATCTCGGGCATCGCCCCCTCGCTGTCGGCGATTGCCCCGACTAGTTCCTCGACGATGTCCTCGACGGTGACGATGCCCGCCGTCCCGCCGTGTTCGTCGACGACCACCGCGATGGTGTTCCCCTGCTCCTGCATGTCGCGGAGGACATCCACCACCCGACGGGTCTCCGGTATGAACAGAGGCGCCTGCTGGAGCGATGCGATGCTTCCGCCGATGCCGTCGGCAACAGCCGCAGCAAGGTCTCGGAGCCGCACCACTCCGGTGATCTCATCGATGGTTGTCTCGTACACGGGGAGCCTGCGGTGGCCGGACTCCAGAGCGATGTCGAGCGCACTCGCCATCGATTCCGTCGCCGCTACCGCCACCACTGCGGTCCGGGGGACGACGACCTCGGCGATCGTGGCGTCTCCGACCCGAAATGCCCGCTCGATCAGCTCGAAGTCCGACGTTTCGATCTCTCCCGCCTCCTGAGCGTCCGCGGCCATGCGCCGGAGCTCCGCCTCGGTGACCGAGGCCGAGGTGGTGACTCCCCGTCCTGGAGCCTGGAGGTCGGCGAACCAGATCAAGGCGCTCACCACCGGCCCCAGCGGTCTGATGAGGAACAGAACCGGACCGGCCACGAGGCGGGCGACGAAGAGAGGCCGGCGGACCGCGATCGTCTTCGGAATCGCCTCCGAGTACACGAACATCACAAACGTGAGGCCGATCGAAGCCAGTGTCACCCCGAGGCTGCCGAAGTGCCGATCGGCGATCACCCCCGCCAACGTCGCTGCCCCGATCTGGGTGAGCAACACCACCAGGAGCACCGAATTCAGCACGCGGGGGAGATCGTCGATGAGGGCGACTACTCGCGCCGCCCGTTTGTCGCCCTCATCCGCGAGAACCCTTGCCTTGACCGACGACACCCGGAGCAGCGCGGCCTCCGTGGCCGCGAGGAACACCGCAATCACGATGAGGGCTCCGAGCAGGAAGACGAGTGGCAGGCTCTCGGCGAACGGTGGTCCCATTCGCCTAGTCCAGCAGAAATGAGGCCCAGAACGCACCTGGTGGCGGTCTGGGCCACGCAGGTATTGTCTGCCCATGCCTCCTCTTCCGCTGCGGTCGTGGCCGACGGCCGGGCCCTTGATCATCGGGATCGCCGGCGGGTCGGGATCGGGCAAGACGACGATCGCCGAGTCGATCGTCGGGTCGATCGGTGAGGACAGCGTCACCCTCATCCAGCACGACGCGTACTACCGCGACCTCACCCACCTGCCACTCGAGGAGCGGGCGAAGGTCAACTACGACCACCCCGATTCGCTGGAGACCGACCTGCTGGTGGGCCACCTGAAGAGCCTGCTCGAGGGAAACGCGATTCAGCGTCCGGTGTACGACTTCACCGTGCACAACCGGGCGCTGGAGACCGTTGCGGTGGAGCCGAAGCCGGTGGTGGTGGTCGAGGGCATCGTGGTCCTCTACGAGCCCGACCTACGCGACCTGATGGACCTGAAGGTGTATGTCGACACCGATGCCGACCTGCGGATCGTGCGCCGTCTCGCCCGAGACATCAACGAGCGGGGCCGTACTTTCGAGTCGGTCCGAGCGCAGTACCTCGAGACGGTGCGCCCGATGCACCTCCAGTTCGTGGAGCCGTCGAAGCGATATGCCGACATCGTGATTCCCGAGGGCTACAACCTCGGAGCGGTGGGGACCGTGATCTCGATGATCCGCGACGTACTGCGCCAGAGTTGAGCTGGGGGCCTCTCCGCTCGGACCGCGATGCGCAATGCGCAACGCATTGGTCGCAACGTTGCGAGCTTGAACCCTTCTAGCGGCAAGTCTCTACCTTGACTTGGCTCTTGGGTCTTGATTCTTGGTTCTTGCGGGAGGCGGGTGGCGGGAGGCGGGTGGCCGCTTGCGCCATACACTCCCGCCAATGACCGCGCGCGTACTTTCCGGAACCGAAGCGGCTGCGGTGTGGCGCGCCGAGATCGCCGGCAGGGTGGGGGCTTTGGCCGCCGAAGGGAAGAGGGTGGGTCTGGCGACCCTCCTGGTCGGTGACGACCCGGCGTCGGCGGTCTATGTGCGCAACAAGCACCAGGCGGCGGAGGCTGCCGGGATGCGCTCCTTCGACCTGCGGCTACCGGCGAGCGCCTCCCAGCGGGAGGTGGAGGAGGCCGTCGAACGGCTCAACGGCGATGCCGAGGTCGATGGCTACATCGTCCAGCTGCCGCTTTCGGGCCATCTCGATCCCGCTCCGGTCCTCGGTGGGATGGATCCCGACAAGGACGCCGATGGTCTCCATCCGGTGAACCTCGGTCGCATGGTCAGCAATGTGCCGGGACCGCGGCCCGCCACCCCTACCGGGATCCTCCGCCTGCTCGATCACTACGGGATCGAGACCCGCGGCGCCCGGGCCGTGGTCGTAGGGCGATCGACGCTCGTGGGCCGACCCCTGGCCGTGATGCTTGGTCTCAAAGGGAGAGACGCGACAGTCACCCTGGCCCACACCGCCACATCCGATCTGGACGAGGTGACCGCCCGGGCCGACCTGCTATTCGTCGCCGCCGGGCGACCCGGCCTGATCAGCGGGCGGCACGTCAAACCGGGCGCGTTCGTGGTGGATGCCGGCACCACCCGGGTCGATGGTGGCCTGGTGGGTGATTGTGTCTATGACGAGGTGGTGGAGGTGGCGGCAGGGGTCACCCCGGTCCCTGGAGGCGTCGGCCCGATGACGATCGCCGGCCTGCTGTTCAACACGGTGGCCCTGGCCGAGGGATCTGTTCGCTAGCGCGCCGTGCTGGTGGCGGGCACCCGCCGGGGAGCCGCGATAATCAACCGGTCGCCGTCACGCGAGGAGCAAATGCCTTCGAAGATCACCATTGGAACCGACGGCCTGGCAGTCCCGGACGAGCCGATGATCCCGTTCATCGAAGGGGATGGGATCGGCCCTGACATCTGGGGGGCCGCCAGTCGGGTCTTCGATGCGGCGGTGGAGCGGGCGTACTCGGGGAAGCGCCGGATCGAGTGGGTGGAGGTTCTCGCCGGGCAGAAGGGCTTCGACGAGACCGGTGAGTGGCTTCCCCAATCCACGATCGACTCCCTGCGCGATCACCTGGTGGGGATCAAGGGGCCGCTCACGACCCCGATCGGAGGCGGGATCCGCAGCCTCAACGTCGCCATCCGCCAGATCATGGACCTGTACGCATGCGTGCGGCCCGTCCGCTGGTATCGGGGTGTCCCCTCGCCGGTCCTCCATCCTGAGAAGATCGACATGGTGATCTTCCGCGAGAACACCGAGGACGTGTATGCGGGTTTGGAGGTGGCCGCCGGGACCCCCGAGGCGGTTCGGCTCCTCGAGTTCCTGGAGGCCGAAATGGGCTGGCAGATCCGCCCCGACAGCGGCATCGGGATCAAGCCGATTTCCGAGACGGGTACCAAGCGCCTGGTACGAGCGGCGATCCGGTACGCCCTGGCCAATAAGCGGAGATCGGTGACGCTGGTTCACAAGGGGAACATCATGAAGTTCACCGAGGGCGCCTTTCGAGGTTGGGGCTACGAGGTGGCGAAGGACGAATTCGGCGACCGGACCGTCTCCTGGGAGGAGTGCGGCGGCACGCCTGGTGAGCGGATGTTGATCAAGGACTCGATCGCAGACGCCTTCCTCCAGCAGATCCTCACTCGGGGCGACGACTACGACGTCATTGCCACGATGAACCTCAACGGGGACTACATCAGTGATGCCCTCGCCGCCCAGGTGGGCGGCATCGGCATCGCCCCGGGGGCCAACATCAACTACGACACCGGACACGCCGTGTTCGAGGCCACCCACGGCACCGCGCCGAAATACGCCGGTCAGGACAAGGTGAACCCCGGTTCGGTGATCCTGTCGGGCGCGCTCATGCTGCGCTACATCGGTTGGGGGGATGCCGCCGACCGCATCGAGCACGGTATCGAGGCGGCGATCGGCGACGGGGTGGTCACCTACGACTTCGCCCGGATGATGCAGGCACCCACCGAGGTGAGCACCAGCGGGTTCGCCGACGCGGTGATCGAGCGGCTGTGAGTTCCGGCAGCCAGCCGACCGTGTTGTTCCTATGTGTTCACAACGCGGGACGGTCACAGATGGCTGCCGGGTGGCTGGGTCACCTGGCTCGCGACCAGGTCGTGGTGCTGTCCGGTGGTTCGGAACCCGCCGTCTCGATCAACCCGGTGGCGGTCGAGGTGATGGCTGACGCGGGGATCGACATCGCCGGCAACAGCCCCCGGGCGTGGACACTGGATGAGATCGCGGCTGCCGATGTGGTTGTCACGATGGGATGCGGCGACGAGTGCCCCGTTGTCCCCGGCCCACGATATGAGGATTGGGAGTTGGCCGACCCGGCTGGCCAGCCAATCGAGGTGGTCAGGTCGATCAGCGAGGACATCGAGGGCCGGGTGCGAGCGCTGATGGCGTCGTTGGGGCTGGTGGCGACCGGCTGAGGCCGGCGCATGGCCATTTGCCTCTGCGGACCGCGTACAGGCCGCGGTTACGCTCACCTCGAATTCAGCCAGTGGAGGGCACAATGACCAAGGTGACCGTGGTGGGTGCGGGCAAGTACGGTTCGACGACTGCCCAGCGCATCGCCGAGGCCGATGTCACCGCCGAAGTGGTGATGACCGACATCGTCGAGGGACTGCCTCAGGGATTGGCGCTGGATATGAATCAGTCCAGGCCGCTCGAGGGGTATCGCACCAAGGTCACCGGGACCAACGACTACGCCGACACCGCCGGCAGCGACGTGGTGGTGATCACGGCCGGACTCCCTCGCAAGCCGGGCATGAGCCGGATGGACCTGCTCGGAGTGAACGCCAAGATCATCCGGGAGGTCGTCGAACAGGTGGCGACGGCGTCGCCAGATGCCGTACTGATCGTCGTCACCAACCCTTTGGACCAGATGACGACCCTGGCCGCCGACGTATCGGGTTTCCCTCGTTCGCAGGTGATCGGCCAGGCAGGCAATCTCGACAGTGCCCGGTTCGCCCACTTCATCGCTGAGCACACCGGGGCGGACATTCTGTCGGTGGAGGCGCTGACTCTGGGGAGCCACGGTGAGACGATGGTGCCCGTGCCCTCCCAGTGTCGGGTCGGGGGCAAGCCCCTCACCGAGGTGTTGGACGCCTCGGCCATCGACGATCTCGTCGCCAGGACCCGCGACGGCGGAGCGGAAATCGTGGCCCTCCTCAAGACCGGAAGCGCCTATTACGCCCCGTCATCGGCAGCGGCGAAGATGGTGAAGGCGGTTCTTCTCGACTCCAACGAGACCATGCCGGTTTGTGCCTGGACTACGGGCGAGTATGGCGTAGCGGACGTATATCTCGGCGTTCCTGCTCAGATCGGGGCCGGTGGCGTCACCAAGATCGTCGAATTGCCGCTGACCGGCCAAGAACTGGCCGAGCTCAGGTCGGCGGCCGCAGCGGTGAAGGAAAAGGTGGCTGAACTCGAGGCTCTTTGAGGCCACGAGAGCCGATACGCCTCGCCGGACTCGCCAATCGCCGAAGTGGGCGGCGCAGCCGCCGCCCTCGCCACGGTTCCGCAAGCAAATCAACACTTTCCGGTTTGAAATGTGGCATTCTGTCGTGGATCGGGTATACAGTCACATCGATGTGATTCCCTTTAGAGGAGGAATTCCAATGAACAAGAAAGAGCTCGGCGACGCCGTAGGTACGTCGTTTGGAGGCTCGAAGGCGATGGGCGCCGCGGCGGTGGACGCCGTATTCGAGGCGATCTCCAAGGCGCTCGCCAAGGGCGACGAGGTGCAGGTGTCAGGTTTCGGCAAGTTCGAGGTCCGGAATCGTCCGGCTCGCACCGGTCGCAACCCGCGGACCGGCGAGTCGCTCCAGATCGCGGCGAGCAAGGCTCCTGGCTTCAAGGCCGCGAAGAATCTGAAGGATCAGGTCAACCACTGACCGAGTCCAATCGGAACGAGGTGAGGGGCGCCCCAGGGCGCCCCTCACGCGTTTCCAACTTGGTTCTCTTGGACGATCGCCAAGATCGCCGGGCG
Source organism: Acidimicrobiia bacterium (assembly GCA_040878325.1). NCBI lineage: Bacteria > Bacillati > Actinomycetota > Acidimicrobiia > Acidimicrobiia bacterium. Next base: position 41,494 of record JBBDMM010000013.1, on the reverse strand, counting down.
GCCTACGGCCGACTTGGGCCGACCTCCGGTCGGCCAAATTGCGAATTGCCAATTGCGGGCCGAGCGCAGCGAGGCCCTCTCAGTACTCGACCGACACTCCCGAGGCGGCATCGGCGAATGCGTTGAACATCCCCTGGTTCATCATGATCTTTGCCATGTTGCCGCTCACTTTGAGCTTGCCGGACATGAACGCCATCTGGGTGTTCAAGTCGCCCTTGGACAGCGCCACGGAGGTCTCGTAGTTGTTGGTGATCGTGGCATCGGGGGATTCGGCATCACCGGCGGCTGCGGTCAAGCCGCCATTCTGGATCTCCAGGTAGTAACGCTTCTCCACACCGTCGGGCGCGTCCGGGACCTCGAATTGGAGGGTCAGCTCGGTGTTGGCGATTGCGGTGCGGAAACCCTGGTGGGCGTTCACCGTCTCGTTGAGAGCGTCGAGCCAGTCGTTGCTGAGGAACTTAGCCAACGGGGGTCCTTTCTCCGTCCTGGAGCGGGAGGATACCCGCCGGCTCGGGGTCGTCAGCCGGTCAATGCGGCTGCGGCCAACGCCCGATCGATCTCGTGGCGCGCCGCGGTGTCCGGCTCGAGAAGCGGTCGTCGCGGCGGGCCCGTCACCAGACCCACCCGGGATGCGGCGTACTTGACTCCGGCGACTCCGTGCCGCTCGACGGATGCAGCAAGCACTCGCAGCGCATCCTGTTCGGCCATCGAGGACCCGAGCCGAGCGTTCTCGACGACAAGTGCTGCCAGAGCAGGGGCATAGTTGGCGCTGGCGGTGATCGCGCCGAACGCCCCGCCGGTGACGCTGAGGGCGATCGCGGCCGAGGCTCCGCAGAAAACGGAGAACTCCGAACCCGCTTCCCGGGCGATCGTCGAGATCCTGCCGGGATGCCCCCCTGAATCCTTCATGCCGACGATATTTGCCTCGGCGGCGAGGCGAATGGCGGATTCAGGCGCGACCTCCACGCCGGTGACCGGCGGGACCGAATAGAGGTAGATCGGAAGGGCAGAACGCGCCGCCAGATCGCGGAAGAACCCCTCGGCCAGATCGGGTCGATGACGCACCAGGGTGGTGGGGGTGAGGGCAAGGACCGCGTCGGCGCCACCGTGGGCAGCCTCCTCGGCCAGCGCCAGGGCCGATCGCAGCGACTCTGCGGCCAACCCCACCATCAGGAAGGAGTCGGGCGCGGCGGCCCGGGCGGCTGCGGCCAACCGGGTTCGCTCGCCCAATTCGAGGTACGGGCCTTCGCCGGTGGAACCGCCGAGGACGAATCCTTGGACGCCGCGGGAGGTCAGCAGGGAGACGTTGTGGCCGTGGGCGTCGAGGTCCAGCTCGCCCTTGTGATCGAACGCGGTGACCACCGCGGGCATCAGTCTGGGGGGTGTGCGCATCGTCGGAGGGTAGATCGGTGCGGGAGCGAGGCGGCAGGACTGCCAATCGGCTTCGCCACCGTCGATTCAGCGCGCGAGAATGCGATAGCCGTGAGTACGACGACCGCGAAGCCACCCCGGACCCCGCCGCTTCCAATCCGCTTCTACCGGTCGGCCATCGGCAAGAAGTGGGTGATGGCGGTCACCGGCATCGTCCTGATCGCCTACCTCATCGCTCATCTGGTCGGCAACTTGAAGGTGTATCTCGGCGAAGACGAGATCAACTCCTATGCCGAAGCCCTGCGTGACCTCGGCGGCCACCTCGTTCCGCGCACCAGCCTGTTGTGGCTGATGAGGGGCGGTCTGCTCCTCGCCTTCGTGCTTCACGTGCACGCGGCGTACTCACTCACCTACACCAACTGGAAGGCCCGGGGAGGGGCGTATCGGGACCGTGACTACGCGGTCGCCAGCTACGCCTCGCGGACGATGCGGTGGACGGGCACCATCGTTCTGCTGTTCATCTTCTTTCATCTAGCCGACCTCACCTGGGGGGTGCAGCCGGCTGCAGTGGATGGGTTCGCCCGGGGTGAGGTCTACGACAATCTCATCCTCAGTATGCAGCGGCCGGTGTCGGCGGTGATCTACGCAGTGGCCAACATCGCCCTCGGTTTCCACCTCTACCACGGCACCTGGAGCATGTTCCAGAGCCTCGGACTGAACCACCCGGGCTTCAACCGGTGGCGGAGGTACATCGCACTGGCGCTCACCGGGTTCATCGTCCTCGGCAACCTCTCCTTCCCGATCGCGGTCCAACTCGGGCTGCTGGAGCTGTGAGGTGACGGTGCAACTCGACGCCAAGATTCCCGCAGGGCGCCTGGAGGACAAGTGGGCGAATCATCGCTTCGAGATGCCGCTGGTCGCCCCTCCCAACCGACGCCGCTTCGAGGTGATCGTGGTGGGCACTGGCCTCGCGGGCGCGTCGGCCGCCGCCACCCTGGGCGAGCAGGGGTACCAGGTGAAGGCCTTCACCTATCACGACAGCCCCCGCCGCGCTCATAGCATCTCGGCCCAGGGTGGCATCAACGCCGCCAAGAACTATCGGAGTGACGGCGACAGTGTCTACCGGTTGTTCTACGACACGATCAAGGGCGGCGATTACCGCAGCCGTGAAGCGAACGTGTACCGGCTGGCGGAGGTCGCCAACGAGATCATCGACCAAGCGACCGCACAGGGGGTGCCGTTCGCCCGCGAGTACGGGGGCCTCCTCGCCAATCGTTCGTTTGGCGGCGTCCAGGTGGCCCGCACCTTCTATTCGAGAGGCCAGACGGGACAGCAGCTCCTCCTTGGCGCCTTCCAGGCGCTTGCCCGCCAGATCAAGGCCGGCACGGTGCAGATGTTCAACCGGACCGAGATGCTCGACGTGGTGGTGGTCGACGGCCGCGCGGCGGGCATCGTGGTGCGTGACCTCGTCTCCGGTGAGATCACCGCGCACTCGGCGCATGCCGTGGTCCTGGCGACTGGCGGCTACAGCAACGCGTACTTCCTCTCGACCAATGCCAAGGCCTGCAATGTGACGGCGATCTGGAGGGCCCACCGCAAGGGGGCGCTGTTCGCCAATCCTTGCTTCACCCAGATTCACCCCACCTGCATTCCTCAAAGCGACGAGTTCCAGTCGAAGCTCACCCTCATGTCCGAGTCGCTCCGTAACGACGGCCGGATCTGGGTTCCCGCTTCCGGCACCGACGGTCGCGCCGCGGGCGAAATCCCCGAGTCGGAGCGCGACTACTTCCTCGAACGGCAGTACCCGGCATTCGGCAACCTGGTGCCGCGGGACGTCGCATCTCGTGCGGCCAAGCGCGCCGTCGACTCGGGCAAGGGCGTCGGCCCACTCCACAACGGCGTGTTCCTCGACTTTGCCAACGCGATCGAGCGGCTCGGTCGGGCGGCGATCGACGAGCGCTACGGCAACCTCTTCGAGATGTACGAACGGATCACCGGCGAGGATCCGTACCGGACGCCGATGAGGATCTACCCCGCCCCGCATTACACGATGGGAGGGCTGTGGGTCGATTACGACCTGATGACCACCATTCCCGGTTTGTACGCCATCGGCGAGGCCAACTTCTCGGACCACGGCGCCAACCGCCTCGGGGCGAGTGCCCTCATGCAGGGGTTGGCCGACGGCTACTTCATCCTTCCCAACACCCTCGCCGCCTACCTGTCGGGGATGCTCGGGCAAGCGGCGCCCCCAAGCGATCATCCGGCCTTCACGGAAGCAGCGAACGAGGTCCGGGATCACACGAGGCGGCTCATGTCCACCAAGGGTTCGCGGACCGTCGACTGGTTCCATCGCGAGCTGGGCAAGATCGTGTGGGAGCACTGCGGGATGGGGCGCAGTGCGGCAGGGCTCGAGAAGGCGATCGGCGAGATACCCGCCCTCCGGGCCGAGTTCGAGGCTGATGTCAGGATCCTCGGTGAGGAAGAGTCGATCAACCAGTCTCTCGAGAGGGCGGGGAGGGTCGCCGACTATTTCGAGTTGGCCGAACTGATGTGCCGAGACGCCCTTTACCGCGAGGAATCCTGCGGGGGCCACTTCCGGGTGGAGCACCAGACCCCGGAGGGCGAGGCGCTTCGCGACGATGAGAACTACGCGTTCGTGTCCGCCTGGGAATGGCAGGGCCGCGATCACCCGGCCGAGGTGGTTCGGGAACCGCTGGAGTTCGAGAGCGTCGAGTTGAAGACCAGGAGCTACAAGTAGATGGACCTCACGCTCAGAGTCTGGCGGCAGAAGGGGCCCGGTCATCCGGGTGAGTTCGAGGAGTACCGGGCACGGGAGATCAGCCCGGACGCCTCGTTCCTCGAGATGCTCGACGTGGTCAATGACCGGCTGACCCTCGAGGGGCAAGAGCCGATCGCTTTCGAGCACGATTGCCGCGAGGGGATCTGTGGCTCGTGCGGGATGATGATCAATGGTCGGGCCCACGGCCCCGAGCGGGGCACGGCCGCGTGCCAGCTTCACATGCGCAAGTTCACCGATGGCGACTTGATCGTCATCGAACCCTGGCGTGCTTCGGCGTTTCCGGTGCTCAAGGATCTGGTGGTCGACCGCTCGGCGCTGGACCGGATCATCGAAGCGGGCGGATACATCGGTGTCGACACCGGTAGCGCCCCCGAGGCCAACCTGATCCCGATTCCCAAGGACGTCGCCGAGACCGCGATGGACGCCGCGGTGTGCATCGGCTGTGGCGCGTGTGTGGCGGCTTGTCCCAACAGCGCCGCCCAGTTGTTCACCTCCGCCAAGATCGCCCACCTGAATCTCTTGCCCCAGGGCCAGCCCGAGCGGTGGCGGCGCGTCGAGGCGATGGTCGACACGATGGAGTCCTTCTTTGGGTCCTGCACCAACCATGGCGAGTGCGAGGACGCTTGTCCCAAGTCGATCTCGATCGACTTCATCGCCGTCATGAACCGGGACTACTTCAAGGCCAAGCTGCGCAACCGGCGGTATGCGTCCCAGGTGTAGGGCGCACCTGCGGCACCGCGATTTCACCCTCGGGCCGAAAGCCGCCCCCCTTGCGGCCCGCGACTCCTCGCGCGGCGGGCATCTCGCGCGCCACTTAGCGCGTTGCCACTTTCCGGCTTTGACTGCGCGCGGTGCGCGCGCAATAATGACAAGCGTGTAATTCCCCCAGAAGCGGGTGGCAAATGCTCGAAGACTTGAGAGCGGCGTTATCGGCCGGGGCCGACATGGAGTGGCAGGACGAGGCCAACTGCAAGGGGGCGAACGCCGACCTGTTCTTTCCCGAGCGGGGGGCGTCCACCCGGTCAGCCAAGGCAATCTGCAGGGAATGCCAGGTACGCGCCGAATGCCTCGAGTTCGCCATCGTCACGGGCGAGAAGTTCGGCATCTGGGGTGGCATGTCAGAGCGTGAGCGGCGCCGTGTCCGCCGCGACCGCCAGATCGCCGCGGCGCGCCGGGCGTCGTAGGTCGTCCGCCTCCCGCCCCTCGGCTCCCCCCGGAGCACCTGACGAGCGGGTGGCCTCAAGCGATGCGCTCATTGCGCATTTCGGGCCGAGCGGCTGGGCCACCGTAGAATGGCCCGACTCGACCAGGGAGTGGACACATGGTGTGGGTCATCGTCGGTGTAGGTGTCGTCGCCCTGGGCATCGTGATCCTGCTGGTTTCTCGTTCACGTTCCTCGGTCGGGTCGGTGACCGCGGCGAGCTCACCGGGGACGCAGACGGTCGAATCCGACCGTCTGCGGCCAACGGTGGCGGAGTTTCACGTCAGTCAACAGTCGGCCCGGGTCCACTTCGACGTCCCGTTACCCGACGAGCCCGACGAGGTGTTCTCCGAGCTCCTCGGCCGAGAGGCCGTCGAAGTCGTACGGGAGAAGCGGCACTCACTGCCAATCGATGATGTCGACGAAGTCGTGGCGCTCGGCCGCCGCGGCGGCGACTGGTCGGTGGCGGCGACCGTGTCGCTCGACACCCCCGGGGAACTCCCTCCGCCGATGCTTCCCGAGCTGATGCCGCACGGCGCCCGCGATCTCGACGTGTTCGACCACATCTCCTCCCTGCCCCAGACCGTCCCCGGAGTCGCGGTCCCCACCAGGGGCGAGGAACTTCCCCCGTTCTCCACGGAAGTCCGGCTTCCCGCCGCGGCCGCCGCCGCCTTGCGCACCCAGGGCATCGACCCGACGGTGGCAACCGGCCCCGATGTCGCGGTCGGCCTGATGCGTGCAGGCGGGTACATGATCGAGCCGGCCGGTCCCGACACCTTCCGGGCTCGCCGGGCCGGTCAGACGACCTTCGTGCGGGTCGTTCCCCACTCGGCGGGCGCCCATCCGGAGCTCGATGAGTCGGCCATCAGAAAGTTCGTGGTCGACTTCGGCGGTTCAGGTAGTGATCGTGGCTTGCTGTTCTCCGAGAAGTACGCCCCGTTCGAGATCTATGACCGTGAGCGGCGTGACGGGCGGGTTCGATTCGTCACGCGGGAACGCTTGCAGGGGTTCATCGACGCACTCGCACTCCGCTAGTGCCCTCCACCGGATTGCGCGCTGCCGGCCGAGGAACTCGGCCCGGGCTCCTGGCGTTAGCGGGAATGGCGGATGGCTGACGACGCCGTCCCCTCCTGGGAAGAGGTAGCACGCGATCATGGGCGCAAGATCTACAACTTCGCGTACCGCCTCACGGGCAACCGCGACGATGCCGGCGACCTCGTCCAGGAGGTTCTTCTCCGCGTCCGCAAGGGTCTCGAGGGCTATCGCCCGGGATCATTCGACGGGTGGCTGTGGCGGATCACCCGCAACGCGTTCCTCGACGATGTCAGGCGGCGCAAACGCCGGCCGAGCGTGCCCCTCCCGGATGACGATCCGGGAGGCCTGGCGCCATCACCGTCCCCGGACGAGGAACTGGCTCGGGTCAGGCTCGGTGAGGACGTCCAGCGCGCCTTGCTGCAGTTGCCATACGATTTCCGCGAGGCCGTCGTCCTGCGTGACGTCGTGGGACTCACTTATGAAGAGATCGCCGAGGCGGCCGCGATACCTGTCGGCACGGTGCGCAGTCGAATCCACCGAGGGCGCAAGATGCTGAAGGAGTTGCTGACGTGAGCCACCCCGGCGACCTCCTGTCGGCCTACCTGGACGGCGAAGCCTCGCCCGCCGACCGACGCCTCGTGCTCGAGCATCTCGAGGGGTGCTCGAGATGCCGGGATGGGCTCCGGACTCTCGAGGAAGCCCGCGATGCGGTCCGCTCGCTGCCGATGCTCGAACCTCCTCGGATCGGTCGGCGCCCCGCCAGAGCTTGGCGTCCCTCGGTGGCTTGGGCGCTATCGGGTGTCGCCGCGGCGGTGATCGCTCTCGGCCTGGCATTTGTTCCCGACGAGCCCGAGGCTGCTTTCGATTTCGACACGCTCCGCGACCAGCACACCGCCCGGCTCGTCGTCGATCCCGGCATCTCCACACTCCGCGGCCCGGCGGGTGACCCGTGAGCCGCCGGGGACTGACCACCCTGATCGTGGCGGTGGCCGTGTCGCTGCCGCTAGGCGCCGCCGCCGACGACTCCCTCGAGGATTTGATGGCGAACGCCGGCTCGGGCGAGTTCCACGCGGTCGGGGTAGTGATGTGCTATTGGGGGGCGGACTCGGCTGCGGCAACCTACGAGGTGGAGAGGTCCGCCGGAATGTCCATGGTGCATGGACCCCATCGCGACCTCATGCTCTCCGGATCCCTGGTCGCAGTCGGCTCGGACTCGGGGTGGTACGCGCTCGAGGTGGCTGAATGGTCGTCGTGGACGCTGAGCGATCGGTACACGCTCGGAGAGCCTGTCGCCACGAACCGTTTGGGCCGGCCGGCAACGGCGGTGACGATCCTGGAGAACCAGCGGGTGCGAGCGCGGCTCGTCATCGACGACGAGAGCACGATTCCGTTGGTGACCGAGATCTTCGACGGAGAGGGACGCCTTTACAGGCTCGCCACCCTCGTCGAGTTCTCGGTCGGCTCGAGGGATGATCACCCGCCGATGCCGACCGACTTCGATGCGCGCAGCGTCATGCAGTCGGCCGGCGAGTCCGCCCACTTGCCGGCCACCGCCGCCGGATATCGCCGGGCCGACTCGTATTCGGCTCCGCTGGGTGGTGTCCAGTCGTATTACACCGACGGGTTGTTCTCCTTCTCGGTATTCGAGGCGAAGCGGGGGGCGATACCGGTGGAGTTCCGGCAGGCGACCCGGTTCAGTGTCGACGGTGGGGTGTATCGCCGGATCGTGAGCCCGACCACCGTCTGGGTGCACTGGAGCAGCCCGGATCGGTCGTATGTGCTGGTTGGCGACCTTCCCCCTGACCACCTGGTGGCCGTGCTGGCCGAACTGCCCGAACCGGGCGAGCGGGGCTTCTTCGTGCGACTCTGGCGACGCTGGTTCGACTGAGAAGCGCCGCCAGCGTGGGTGTCAGCCCTCGTCGGAAGTGGTTGCGGATTCCTCGGGGAACGAGCCGGTGACGATGAAGGTCACGTGCTCGGCGATGTTCACGCCATGGTCGGCGATCCGCTCCATGTAGCGGCCCACCCGAGAAAGCTCGACCGCGAGATCGAAGCCCATGTCGCCTGATCCCTGGGCTATGGCCGAGTACAACTCGCCCACCAGGTCGTCGACTGCATCATCCTCTGCATCCAGGCGCACGCCCGCCTCGGAATCCAGGTCGGCCAGGGCGTCGAGCCCCTGGCGGAACAGTGCGGCCGCCTCGCGCGACAGGCGGGCGATCAGGCTGTGGATGGCGGGCGGGAGGGTGTAGCCCTCGCGCCGGATCAGGCCCTTGGCCACGTTGACGGCGAGGTCGCCACTTCGCTCGATCTCGTAGAGAACCCGCGTCATCGACACCAGGAACCGCAGGTCGCCGGCCACGGGCTGCTGGCGAGCCATCACCTCGAAAACGCGATGCTCGAGCGCGACATACTTCTCATCGATCTCGTCGTCGGCAGCGAGCACCTGGTTGGCCAGTTCGAGCTGGTTCTCGAGCACTGCTTCAGTGGTTCGAAGCATGTTCTCGTGGACGAGGGCGCCCAGCTCGACCGTCCCCCGGAGGATGGCGTCGAGAGTCTCGTTGAAATGGTGCCGGGTGTCGTCGTGGGGATGTTGCATCGTGTCCTCTCAGAGGGTACGCCAGGGGTTGCTCGCCGCACTCGAATTCATCAGCCGAACCGGCCGGTTATGTAGTCCTCGGTTGCCTGTTCCCGGGGATTGGTGAAGATGACTCCGGTGTCGTCGAACTCCACGAGGCGGCCGGTTCGCTGCCCTTCCTCGCCGACGTCGACGGTGAAGAAGGCGGTTCGATCCGACACCCTCGCCGCCTGCTGCATGTTGTGGGTGACGATCACGATCGTGTAGTCCTGCTTGAGGGTCAGCATCAACTCCTCGATCTTGTGGGTGGCGATCGGGTCGAGCGCCGAGCACGGCTCGTCCATCAGCACGACATCGGGGTTGGTGGCGATGGCTCGGGCGATACAGAGCCGCTGTTGCTGGCCGCCCGAGAGCGCGGGAGCGAACTCGTCGAGCTTGTCTTTGACCTCGTCCCAGAGGGCGGCTCGGATGAGGGACTCTTCAACCAGGTCGTCGAGGTCGCCCGAATAGCCTGCGATGCGGGGTCCGAAGGTGATGTTGTCGTAGATGGACTTCGGAAACGGATTCGCCTTCTGGAACACCATGCCGATCCGGCGGCGCACCTCGACCGGGTCGACCCTCGGCCCGTAGAGATCCACTCCGTGATACTTGACCGAGCCGCTCACCGTTGCCGACTCGATCAGGTCGTTCATACGGTTGAAACACCGCAAGAGGGTGGTCTTCCCGCAGCCCGACGGCCCGATGAACGCGGTGATCTCGTTCGGCCGGACGTTCATCGTGACTCCCGCGATCGCCTGAAAGGCGCCATACGAGACCGCCAGGTCTTCGAGGGCGAAGAGCGCACCACCGTTTGACGACTTCGGGCTGGCCGCCACTTCGAACCGCCGGCTCTGGGGCCGCTTGTCGGGAGTCGTCACGTCTTCACGCCCTTCTCGAATCGGTTGCGCAGGTAGATCGCAGTCGCATTGATGAGCAGCAGCACCACGAGCATCACCACGATGAGCGCCGCCGTCAGTGCCTTGAACTCCGCCTGGGGGAGCCGGGCCCACGAGAACACCAGCACCGGCATGGCGCTGAACCTTCCCTGGAGTGTCTCGACGAACCCCGCCCCTCCCGAGCTGAAGAAGGTGGTGATCCCGCCGACCAGGAGCAACGGTGCCGCCTCGCCGAAGGCGCGGCCGAGGGAGAGGATGGTGCCGGTGAGGATGCCTGGAGCGGCCACGGGGAGAACGTGGTGTCGAATCGCCTGCCACTGGGTTGCCCCCACACCTACCGCTCCCTCGCGGATCGCCACCGGTACCGCGCGGAGGGCCTCGGCCGTGGTGATGATGACGATGGGCAGCACCAGGATTCCGAGGGTCAGGCCGCCCGAGATGATGCTCCGTCCCTCTACGTTCGGCCCCGTCAACCCGCCGAGGATCTTCACGAAGATGGCCAGTCCCAGCAGGCCATAGACGATCGATGGAACCCCGGCGAGGTTGCGAATGTTGGCGTTGACGATTCGGGTGAAGCGGGTGTCCAGGGCGTACTCCTCCAGGTAAATGGCGGCTCCGATGCCGAGAGGAAAGGCCAGCGCGGCCGTGAACACCATCAGCACGAGGGATCCGTAAAAGGCCTGCCAGATGCCGGCGCGCTCGGGGTCTGCTGACATCTCGGTGCTGATCAGATCCACGATCCCGCGGTCTCCCCAGACCGATGCGCTTCTCGCCCCGATATCGACCAGCAGCGTGACCAGGACACCAATGGCCACCAGCAGGGACCCCAGCAAGACCAGTCGGAATGCCCCGCCCCGAAGATCACGGCGGCGGGTGGTCAGCGCCCGAACGACGGCTTCCGGAGCGGTGGCGATTGCCGAAGCGTTCATCAGTACTGCCGCCTCACTCTGCGGACGAAGCGCTCGGCGACCACGTTGAGGATGAGGGTGGCGAGAAACAGGACCAGGCCGAGGAAGAACAGGCTCTGGAAGGCATAGTCGTCACCGCGGACCCGGTCGGATCCGATCGCGAGAGACGCCATAGCCGCAGTCATCGTCTGGCCACCACCGAGTGGATCGACGGTGAACAGCGAGCCGCCGGTTGCGCCGGCGGCGATCGCTACCACCATGGTCTCTCCGATCGCCCGGGAGAAAGCGATGATCATGGAGGCCACGATTCCTGAGACCGCGGCGGGGATCACGACGCGGATACTCGTCGACATCTTGGTGGCGCCGAGGCCGTAGGCGGCCTCCCGCAGGGCGAGCGGGACCGCGCGGAGCGAATCCTCGGTAACCGAAGCGACCAGCGGGATCGTGAGGATTCCCACGCCAAGTCCGGCGGCCAGCATGTTGAAACCGGAGAGGCCCTCTCCGAAGATCGGGCGGAGCAACGACGGCGAGATGAAGGTCAGGGCGAAATAGCCCAGGACAACACTGGGGATTCCCGCCAGCATCTCGACGGCCGGCTTGAGCCACCTCCGGGTGCGGGGCGAGGCGTACTCGCTCAGGTAGACCGCGGTGCCCATACCCAGCGGTCCGGCCACCACCATGGCGATGCCCGCCACAAGCAGGGTCCCCACGAGGAGCGTGCGGATGTCGTACAGGCCGCGCCGCGGGAACCAGCCGATGTCGGCCAGCGGTGTGAAGCCGACGTTGCTGATGAAGGTCCAAGCCTCACCGAAGAGGGATGCCACGATCGCCACGCTGATCAGCACCGACGCGGCTGCAGCCCCCAGGAAGAGGCGTCGGATGCGGCGCTCGCGGCGCCGGCGCACCGGGCTGCCGGCGAGTGCGATGCTGATGTCGTCCTGAGTAATCATCGATCCGGACTGCTCGAGGGGTGGGTGGTGGGCCGGAGGATCCTGATCCGGCCCACCACCCACTCATCCCGCCCGGGAGAGAGGCGGGAGGAGCTACGCCCTCTGCTCAGCCGTCGACCTTGCCGACCGTGCGGGCGTCCCAGTTGGCCTTCCACATGGCGCGCTCCTCATCGGTGAGGCGGACATAGCCTGCCCCGTCGGTGGCCACGTTGCCGGCCTCACCCAGGTAGAAGTCGACGAAGTCGGCCAACCGGGGCTTCTCGGCGAGCTCGGCCCCGTTCACATAGATGAACAGCGGTCGGGAGATCGGGTACTCGCCGCTGGCGATCGTCTCGGGGCTGGGGGTCACACACCCGTCGCCACCGTCGACATCGAGGGCCTTCACGGAGCTGGCGTTATTGACGTAAAACGCGTACCCGACCCATCCGAGCGAGGTGTCGTTTCGGCTGATCCCGTCGATGATCACGTCGTCGTTGGGCGACGCCTGGTAGTCGAGCCGCGGCTCGGCCTCGGTGCCGCGAGCGTCGGCGGTGCCTTCGAGGACGATCTCGATGAAGGAGTCGAAGGTCCCCGACTCCTCACCCGGCGCGGTGATCACGATCGGCGCATCCGGGTACGGGGCGTGTGATCCCCCCAGCCCGGCCGCGGCCAGCTCGGCGGCGAGGGTGTCTGCATCGGACCAATTGTCGAATCCGACGGATTCGGCACCAAGCAGTGCGTAGAGGTCGCCGAAGTCGAGGCACGAGACGGCGTCGTTGTTGACCGAGGTGATCACGGAGAGCCCGTCGATCGCCACCTTGATCTCGATCGGCTCCACCCCGTTGGCGATGCAGGTGTCGAACTCCTCCTGCTTGATCGCCCGGGAGGCATCCGAGATGTCGGTCTCTCCGTTGCAGAACAGCACGAAGCCATCCGAAGTACCCGGGCCGTCGACCGCGATGGCGACGCTCGAGTTCTCGGGAATGTCAGTGAATGCCTGCGCCACCCGCGCTGAAATGGGTTCGACGGTCGACGAGCCGGAGATGGCAATTCGGGTGATGTCGCCGCCATCGCCGTTGCCGCCACCGCATGCCGCCCCCACCAGGGACAACGCGATCAGCGCCACAACCACCCTTCCGCTCCTGCGATTCATTCTGGTGTTCCTCCTGGTTGATGGGCCGACGCGGTCGGTGCCGGAAACGACCGTAAAGAGCCCCGGTGACGCCGACGGGGCGTGAATGTGAACTGGAAGTGAAGAGTGTCGGCGGCCTCTGGCGGCCTCCCGCGATGGGCGGCGAAGCCGCCAATCGCGGCCGAGCGAACGCGAGGCCCCTTATCCTCGGCCCTGTGGACACGCTCACGATCGTGCTGGCTGTGGTGGCCGCGCTTGGGTTGCTTCTGGCTCTGTGGGCGTTGCTCCGGGGCAGGGGCCTCGGACGGGCCCTGGACGACGCGATTCGGCGGATCGGGGCGGGTTCTCCCAGCCGGCGGCGGCATCGGGTGGAGGCGCTCGATGCTGGACTCAGTCGGCTGGAGCGATCGACGGCGCAGGCGCAACGGGAGCGAGCCCAGCTGGCCGGGTCGATCCAGACGGCGCCCCTCGGCATCGTGATCACCGATGACCACGGCGTAATTGTCACCGCCAACCCCGCCGCGGCCCGCTACTTCGGGGCGCGTCTGGGTCAGGCGGTTGCCGAGGTCAGGATTCGCGAGGCGATCGAGCGGGCGATGCGAGAGCGGTCCGCGGTCGAGATGGAACTCGATCTGTACAGCCCGGTGCGGACGGCTCTGGAGGTCACCGCCATCCCCCTCGACTTCGGAGTCGAGAGCGCCGGGTGCGTGGCGTTCGTGTCGGACGTGAGTGAACAGCGGAGGGTCGATGCGATGCGACGCGACTTCATCGCCAATGTGGGTCACGAGTTGAAGACCCCCCTGGGGGCGCTCTCTGTCCTTGCCGAGACCCTGGCGGCCGGTGTGTCCGCCGACCCCGGCTCGGTTCGGTTGGCGGAGCGGCTCCAGGCCGAGTCGACCAGGCTCTCAACCCTCGTCGGTGACATCCTCGACCTGTCTCAAGCCGAGGCGCTCGCGGCTCACGACGATCCGGTGGCGGTTGCCGCCTTGCTTGGCGATGTCGTCGAGGAGTTGGATGAAGTGGCGCGGGCTCGTCAGGTCGAGCTGGTGGTGGTGCCAGTCGACCCGACTTTGCGGGTTGCCGGCGATGCCCGTCAGTTGCGGACGATGGTGTCGAACCTCGTCGACAATGCGATCAAGTACTCGTTCGCCGATGACGCGAACAGCTCCCCGAGGGTGACCATCGGGGCCGAGGCTCGGGACGGCGTGATCGTGATCGAGGTGGCCGACCGGGGGATCGGGATCCCCGAGGCACATGTCGAAAGGGTCTTCGAGCGCTTCTACCGGGTGGATCGAGCCCGGAGCCGCGAGACGGGAGGGACCGGCCTGGGCCTGTCGATCGTGCGGCACATCGCCCGTAACCACCGAGGCGAGGTTTCGGTGGACTCCACTGAAGGGGTCGGGTCGACCTTCACGGTGACGCTGCCGCGATGGAGGCAGCCGGCGTGAAGATCCTGATAGTCGAGGATGAGCCGTCGTTCGTGGAGGCCCTACAGATCGCCTTCGGTCGTGAGGGCCATGAGGTCACGGTCGCTATGGACGGCCGGGAGGGGCTCGACGCCTTTCGGAAGATCAAGCCCGACTTCGTGCTCCTCGACCTCATGCTCCCGGGGATGTCGGGCCTCGACGTGCTCAAGGCCATCAGGCGCGACTCCGTGGTCCCGGTGGTGGTGGTTTCCGCCAAGGACCATGAGAGCGACATCGTGACCGCCCTCGAGTTGGGGGCCGACGACTATGTGACGAAGCCCTACTCGCTGCGAGAGCTGTTGGCCCGGGTGAGGGCAGCCGCGAGGAGATCGTCACCCATCGCGGGCTCGGACACCATTTCGGTCGGCACGGCCACACTCGACCGCGCCTCGCTGCGCCTGCGGTTGCCGGACGGCGAGCACGACCTCCCCAAGAAAGAGTTCGAGGTGCTGGAACTCCTGATGGACCAACCGGGCAGGGTGGTGCCTCGCGACGAGTTCCTCGACCGGGTGTGGGGCTACACCTGGGTCGGGGAGACCCGCACCCTCGACCAGCACATCAGAAGGCTCCGCCGCCGCCTCGAATCCTCCGAAGGCGCCCCCCGGATCGAAACAGTGCGAGGGGTGGGGTATCGGCTGACGGGGTAGGTGTCGGAGCACGGTGCCGTTCCTGAGGGTGCGGCGAATGTCGCCAGACGGCATCAATCAGCAGAGGTCGGCGGGTGGTTTCTGATATTTCTGAACCGTAGGGAGTGACCGCCGGCCGCGGTCACTCCAACTGGGGTAACTGAATCGCGCCGAGGTGGAGGGCGAGGTGGTGTGGTCGGCAGAGGAGGCACATTTCGTCGATGTTGGTGAAGCCGCCTTCGATCCATGCGATGAGGTGGTGGGCGTCGCACCAAGCAGGTGGGCGTCCGCATCCGGGGATGACGCAGCCGCCGTCGCGGATGGCGAGTGCCTGTAGTTGGGCGGGGGTTGCGGTGCGGACGCTTCTTCCCATGTCGAGAATGTGACCGGGGCCGTCGCCGACGACGCGGCAGACGGTGGAGTCGCAGGCGAGGAACTCGATGCCCGCTGGTCCGAGGAGTCTTCCGTGGCCGATTTCGGAGCGGCGGGTGGGTCCGTGGAGGGTGTCAAGGTCGACGAGGATGTTGAGGTGGGGTTTGCGGCCCCCCTGGGTGGGGGCGGTGCCGGTGTCGAGGTGGTTGCGGCAGATCTCCGAAAGGGCGTCGGCGCGGTTCTGGGTGGGGGTCCGCTCGTCGTAGCTGCTGCGGTTGGCGGGACTGGCGAGAGATTCGATGGCGGTGCGGATGGTTTCGCCGGAGACGACGTCGAGGAGGGCTTCGAGTTCGATCATCCCATCGAAGCGTTCCCGGATCGTCAGGCGTCGGCGGGCGAATCGTTGGCGTTCTTCTTCGGCGGCGATCTCGGGTTCGGTTCCCCGTCGCCACATTTCGACGGCGATGGTGAAACCTGCCGCGTCGAGGCTGCGGGCCTTGTCTACCAGCATCGATTCGGCACGGGCGAACGGTTGCGGAGCGGTCTCCCAGGCTTTGATCAGGCGACGGACCCGGGTCCGGTCGATATCACCCTCGGTGAAGGCGGCTGCGGTTGCGGGCATCTCGGTGAGGGCCCCGGGCGACCCGGACCTCACCGGCGGCTGCCTGCTGGGACTCAGAGGTGGCATGGGCAACATAGGCGGTGGTCGACAGGTAGCCGTATGGCTGGTAGGCGCGCCGTCGATCGATCTCGGCCAACAACGCGGCGTTGCGGGCTTCGATGCGCCGGTGTTCGATCCATCCCTGCTCGAAAGCGGCGAGAAGTTCATCGTCCGAAAGCAACGGCGTATCGGTCGCAGGTGCTTGAAGGGTTTCCAACATGGCTCAAACGTATCGCCCCGGTATGACAAGAAACGGTCCCGCGATCGAGACCCTGCTCAGCGGATGATCTTGCCGAGGGCGGCGTACCTCAGCATGTGGGCCTGGCCGCTGTGCAGGGCGTACTCGTCGATCATCTTGATCAGCACGGCACCGAGCGGCCGTCCGTGGCCCGCGCCGACCGCGTCCAGATCGGACATGGCGCCTATCGCAATGTCGGCCTTCTCCACTTCGTCCAGGTAGAGCTTGAGGTCGGTGTCGATGGTCTCCACCGATCCACCCGCGTAGTCGTCGTCCCCGTAGTGGTCCAACCGGGTTCCGCCGGCAAGCCCCCACGACAGGAACACGTGCTCCATCTGGGTCAGGTGCCTGAGCAGGCCGAGGACCGAGAGTTCGACCGGCGGTATCGACCAGGCAACGAGCCCAGTGGGCGTCAGGTCGCGGAGTTTCCGGTTGAACTCGTGCCGTTGGTAGCCGAGCCATTCAGTGAGCTGCACGCGCAGTTCGGTGTCTGCGGCGGGCTGTTCACGCCTGCCGAAGTCGAGGGTCGAGAGAAGATCAGAACCCATGATCGGCAGATCCTATGGTCGGTCCGGGTCGCAGGGTCTTTGTCAGAAAGAAGCCAGCGCCTCTACGTAGTCCTCGAACTCGCGGGCCACTTTGCGGGTCTCGGTGGCGATGATCGCGCGGACGATGCCTTCTTCGTCGAGGACGTAGCTGCTGCGGTTGGCCGCCCCCACCCGCTCGTCGAAAGTCCCATAGGCCGTGGTCACCGCCCCGTGAGGCCAGAAGTCCGATAGGACGGGGAACCCGAAGTTGTTCTGCTCGGCCCACACCTTGTGGGCGAAGACCGTATCCGTCGTGATGGCAATGACATTGGCGTCGAGGTTCTCGAGGTCGGCCAGCCGGTCACGAATGGCGCACAGTTCACCCTCGCAGGTCCCCGTGAACGGGAAAGGAATGAAGACGATGAGGGACTTCCGTCCCTTCAGATCGCCGAGGGAGACGAACTCTCCGTCGAAGTTGCGCAGGGAGAAGTCGGGAGCCGGAGAGCCGATCTCAGCAGCCATGGGTCTGAAGCCTTTCCTCGACGGGTGTCGGCGATGGTACCGATCGGAGCGGGGGCAGGATTCGTCGGCACCCACCTTCCTCAAGGGGGCGCTGGGCGCTTCCGATAGCAACCCCATGCCTTCTTCGACCGGGCCCCTCCGGTCCCCGGTCGTAACCACCGGCTCCGCTCCGCTCTTGCGCCGGGCGGTGGTGCTGGGCGCTGTGGCGGTTCCCGTCATGACCGCGCTCATCGCGATCCTCGCACTGATCACCGGGGACAACGCACTTCTGGCATGGGTCGTGCTCGGTCTGGTGATCGGGTCGTTGCTCTTGGTCGAGGTGCTTCTCAAGAGGACCGACATCGAACTGTTGACCGTCGCAATCGCGGTCGGGGTGGCGGTGGCTGCGCCGTTCGGACCTGCCGACTCGGTCATCGCCGTGGTGGCGGCCGCGGTGATGTTCGCCCTCCCGCTCTTCACCATCGTCGAGCCGTCGCGATGGACGATGCTCGCCGCCCTCGCGACGTTTTCGGCTCACACCGTCACTTTGGTCGTCGCGAGCGGTGGCTGGGCTGGGTTGGCGACTGCCGGGATCCTTCTGCCCGGTGCGTTCGTGACGTGGCTTCTCCTCCACCACATCGTGGGTCGGCTGCGCGCTGAGCATGCTTCGTACCGTCAACTGTTCGATCGGGTACCGGTCGGCCTCTATCGGACCGGTCTTGCGGGTGAGCTCCTTGACGGGAACCCAGCGCTCGCCGATCTGGTCGGCGTTCCCCGAGAGCAGCATCGGCCGTCTCGCCCAGGAGTTTTTCTTCGATCGCGAGGACTTCAACCGTCTACGCAACGCGATTGGAGATCGGCTTGATGCCGTCACCACCGACATCCGGTTCCGACGACCCGACGGATCCACCATCTGGCTTCGCGACCACACCCGCCCCGTCACCGACGAGCACGGCAAGATCGTGTTCTTCGAAGGTGAGTTACAGGACGTAACCGACCAGCGCCGCAACCTCGAGGAGTTGGAGGCCCTGGTGAGGTCGAAGTCGGAGCTGATTGGCGCGGTCAGCCACGAGCTCAGGACACCTCTTACCGCCGTAATCGGATTTCTCGAGTTGCTCCAAACTGGAGACGACGCTGGAGAACAGGCTGAATTGTTGAGCCTGGCCGCCGGCCAGGCGCGCGACATCGCCGGGATCGTGGATGACCTGCTGACGGCGGCGCGGCTCGACAATCAGGAACTGGTGGTTAAGCGGGATGTGTTCGATGTCCGGTCGACCGTCGAGGTCGCTGTCACCTCGGTCACTGGCGGTGGTCCGAGCGGGGTCTTGGTCGGTGTGCCACCGGGCCTGCTGGTTCTGGCGGATGCGGCGCGAGTACGTCAGGTCGTCAGGAATCTCGTCGGGAACGCGATTCGGTACGGGAGCGCGCCGGTCGAGGTGCGGGCCGAATCGCGAGGGGGCAGGGTGCGGATCGTGGTCGCCGACCGCGGAAGTGAGATTCCCGACCGCACCGTGGCCCGCATGTTCGATGCCTTCTTCAGCGGCGGCGAGTCGTCGGCCCGTCAGCCCGGCTCGATCGGTCTCGGGCTCGCCGTATCGCAGCGCCTGGCACGCCTCATGGGCGGCGAACTGAATTACGCCCGTGTCGGCGACGAGACCCAGTTCGTACTCGAGTTGCCGTCGGCTTCGGTCGCGGCATTGGCGGAGACGGCCTGAGGTCGCAATTCGGCTCGGTCGCCCGCTTGCTGATTTCTAGAGCAGGACCCGGGCTGCCCAACCCACCGGGTCGGTGAGGTCGCCTTCGGTGGGGACCATCTCGGGCCCTTCCCAGATTCGATCCAGGGCGTCTTCTCCCCACCGTCTCACCACCTCGGCGCAGAACTCGTCACCCCGCCGATAGTCGGCGTGCCGCAGGTTCAGGGCAACCGCCTGGTGGAGCAACTGTTCACCCTGGGATGCCTCGGCCCGCCGCAAATCGATGGCATCGCGCAGGCGGGACGCGCCGGGGATCATCGTGCCTGCGGTCTTTCTCACGAGGTGATCCGCATATCCCTCGACCACGGCGAGGACGCCGCGCATCCGGCCGATCGCTTCGCCGTCGTCGTCGGGTGACAGCAGGCCGGCGAGGCCGGTCGGTTCGCTCATCATTCTCTGCAGCACCTCCGGGTCCTGCATTGCCTCGATCCGCCGCTCGATCCCTTCGCTGTCGAACTCCAGGCTTTCGACGAAGGTGTGGGCGAGCATCATCACGTGCTCTCGGAGCCACGGCACCGCGAAAGCGGCGTGGTGGGTCACCTCGTGGAGGGCGACCCACAGCCGTGTCTCGCGGGCATCCAGAGCCGAATCGTCCGCGAAGGCTTCGATGTTGGGAACGACAAATGTCGGTCCGGTGGGGAAGTTGCCCGGCAGACCGAGGTCGAACTGACCGAGGACGGTCTGGGCACTGAATCCAATCGTGGCGCCCATCTGCATTCCGAGGAGAGCCGGGCCGAGTGGCTGAAGCGGCGAGCCGGCATCGGAGGCAAGCTTGTCGGCGAGCGGCTCCGCGAGATATGCGAGGGACTCGATGTTCGCATGCGCCCAGCCGCGGCGATCGACGATCCGCGCCTCGGTTTCCCCCAGGGAGGGGTCGAGCGGCGAACCCAGGTCGACCATCCGCGCCGCCGTCGCAGCCAGGTCCCGATACTCCTCCTCGAGCCATGGATCGATGGGCTCGGCCGGTCCGGCGATGCTCTCGGAGATCTCCCTGGCCAGGCGCCAGTTGACGGGGCCGCTCGATCGAAGCAGGTCGGCGAGGCGGTCGAATATGTTGTCGGTCACAGGTCCGCCGGGCGTTCGAGCAGCGTCACCGGCAGCTCGAGGGGTTCGGATCCGCGCAGGATGGCGATCGTCACCGAGTCGCCGACCCGGAAGACTCTGAGCCGGATCACCAAGCCATCAAGGGTGGAGACCGCTTCGCCGTCGACCGAGAGGATGATGTCGCCGCCCTCGATGCCGCCGAGATCCGCCGCGGTGCCGTCGATCACCTGGGCGACCCTCACCCCCGCCGGGGCCAGGGCTCCGTCCGCGAGAACCTCGAACCGGGTCGAACCGCTGATGCCCAGGAAGGTGTGAGAAGCCACTCCATCGGCGATGAGGTCGTCGGCGACCCGGACCACCAGTTCCACCGGAACCGCGAATCCGAGGCCCTCCTGGCCCACATCGCTCACTCCGAATGCCGTAGTGATGCCCAGAAGACGGCCAGCATCGTCCACCAGCGCGCCACCGCTCGATCCCCGGGTGATGGGAGCGTCGGTCTGCAGCATCCCGAACAGCTCGCTCTCGACCCCCGTCACGATCCGGCGATCGAAGGCCGAGAGCACCCCGGTCGTCACCGAGGGCCCGCCTTCCAGCCCCAGCGGGTTGCCGATGGCGATTGCCAGGTCGCCGATGGAGGAATCCTGTGCCGACCCGATGGCGATCGGGGTCAGTCCGAAGGCATCGATCCGGAGGACGGCCACATCCGTGAGTGGATCCGCACCGACAAGAATCGCGACATAGGTGCGGCCATCGGCGAAGACCGCCCGGAACTGTTGACCGTCAGCGACCACATGGGCGTTGGTCACCAGATGGCCCGCGGTGTCGTAGACGACCCCGGAGCCCCTACCGCTGATCACGAAGGCGTCGCCGGTCTCCAAGCTCACCTCGACCGAGACGATCGATGGGAGTACCTGGCGGGCGACGGCGGCGACCACCGAAAGGCCCTCGTCCGGGGTCACCACCCGCGTCTCCACCCGCTCGACGACGGTCACCCCGGGTGGCGTCGGTTCCTCGTCGAGCACGAAGGAAACCCCCAGGGCGGCGGCCGCGCCGGCGAACGCCGCGACCGCCACCAGCGCGGCGGTCCGCCCGGTGCGAGCCAACCACCGTCGTCGGGTCGGCAGTGCGATGGGCCGAAGCACCTCGACCGCCACCGTCGGGTAGGGGTCTCCGGCGAGCCACTCGTCAACTGGCTGGCCCTCGGTCGGCTGCGGATCGAACCCGAGATCCTTCGACCACGGAGGTGGCGGAGCGAGTTCCGATGGGGGGAGGCCGTCCTCGGGGCGGGCACCCGTTGGAGGGGTAGTGTCGGCCATGGAGGTCGATTCTATGGACGCAGGCGACCTAACCCATCACGATCTGGTCTCGGTGACGGAATCGCCGCTCGACCCGTCCGCGCTGCTCGACGCGGTGCGTCGGCCCGATGCGGGGGCGATCGTGCTGTTTCTCGGCTCCGTCCGTGACCATTCCGACCGACGCGAGGGGGTGACCCACCTCGAGTACGAGGCCTACCGCGAGGTGGTCGAGGCCAAGATCCTCGAGATCATCACCGAGACCCGGGCGCAATGGGCATTCGGTTCGATTGCGGCAGCCCATCGGGTGGGGACCGTCCAGGTTGGCGAGGATTCGGTGGGAGTGGCGGTTTCTGCGCCACATCGACCCGAGGCATTTGCCGCCGCTCGCCACGTGATCGACGAACTCAAGTCCCGAGCCCCCATCTGGAAAAAGGAATACTGGCCAGGCGGAGCGGAGTGGGTACAAGAGGGGAGCGGGTAGTTCGCTGGGGTGGTAGACCGTAGACCTCTCGTCTCCCCGGCGAGGCGGCCGACCAATCACTAGCCTCTCTGCGCCAACGGCCGGAGGACCGACACATCGTGCTGGCGCTTAAGAACGTCGAGGTCGTCTACAGCGATGTGATCCTCGTGCTGCGCGGTCTTTCGCTCGAGGTACCCGATGGCAAGATCGTCGCGCTGCTCGGTGCCAACGGCGCCGGCAAGACGACCACCCTGCGAGCGATCAGCGGCTTGCTCGACGTCCACAACGGCGATCTCACCAAGGGGGAGATCAGCCTCGACGGTCAGCGGATCGACCATTTTTCTGCGGCCAAGATCGTCAAGATCGGCATCGGGCAAGCCCTCGAGGGCCGCAGGGTCTTGGCCGAGATGACCGTTGAGGAGAACCTGCGCCTCGGGGCGCATACCGCCCGCAAGCAGGCGGACGCGAACCTTGCGCGGGTGTTCGACCTCTTCCCGACGCTGCAGGAGCGACCGAAGTTCACGGCCGGCTATTTGAGCGGTGGCCAGCAACAGATGCTGGCGATCGGGCGGGCACTCATGGCCAGCCCCCGGTTCCTGCTTCTCGATGAGCCAAGCCTTGGGCTCGCCCCCCTGCTCGTTCAACAGATCCGCGACATCATCGTTGAGATCAACCGACAAGGGACAGGCGTGCTGCTCGTGGAGCAGAATGCCACGATGGCACTGTCGATCGCCGACCACGGCTACATCCTCGAAACCGGCAAGGTCGTCATGGATAAGCCGGCAGCCGAACTCCTCGAAGATGAAGACGTGAGGGAGTTCTACCTCGGACTGCACGGCGAGGACGTGAAGTCCTTCGCGGAAGTGAAGCACTACCGGCGCAAGAAGCGGTGGCTGTCATGAGAGCGCGGCTCCTCCACGAGTTTCTCCCCGCGGCCGACGGCAACGAAGTAATCCTCGAGATCGACAACGTTCACCTGGCGTTCGCCGGCGTCAAAGCGATCGACGGGGTCTCGCTGTCGGTGCGCAACGGGGAGCTGTTCGCGATCATTGGCCCGAACGGGGCCGGGAAGACGTCGATCTTCAACTGCATCTCGGGGGTGTACCGGCCGCAGGAGGGATCGATTCGATTCCTCGGCCGGGATCTCCTCACCATGCGGCCGGACCGCATCGCAGATCTCGGTGTCGCCCGGACCTTCCAGAACATCGAGTTGTTCCCACAACTGACGGTGTTGGACAACCTGATGCTCGGCCGCCACCAGCACGTGCGCTACGGGACGTTTGCTGCCGCCATCAGATTCGGCCGGGCGTCGCGCGAGGAGGCACGCAATCGAGAGGTCGTCGAGGGGATCATCGAGTTCCTCGACATCCAGCAGCATCGGAAGTCCTACGTCCTGATGCTCCCGTACGGGATACAGAAGCGCATCGAACTCGGTCGAGCCCTGGCGATGGAGCCCAAGCTGCTCCTGTTGGACGAGCCGGCCGCCGGCATGAACCTCGAGGAGACCGAGGACATGGCCCGCTTCATCACCGACATCAAGCGGGAGTTGGGCATCGGGATCGTCCTCATCGACCACGATATGCGAGTGGTCATGGACCTGGCCGACAAGGTGCTTGCGGTCGACTTCGGCAAGCCCATCGCCGTGGGCCGCCCAAGTGAGATCCAGGCCAACCCGGATGTGATCAGGGCCTACCTGGGACAGGAACACTCGATTGTCGACACCGGAGGAGACAAATGACGACCACCGCCGATCGCTCTGCCGCCATCGCCTCGCCGGCTTCGCGGGTGCGGGACCGCGCGGCTGCCACGTCCGACCTGGTCGCGCTGCGGGCGAAGAGCCGGGGCATCTGGCGCGAGATCACCTGGGCCGAATATTGGGACCAGGTCGATACCTTCGCCCATGCCCTCGTTGCCGCCGGGATCGAGCCGGGAGACCGGGTGGCGATCCACTCGGACAATCGGCCCGAGTGGGTGTTCACCGATCTCGGTTCCTTGGCGGCTCGGGCGGTGTGCATGGGCCTGTATCCGACGAATCCGGTGTCCGAAGTCGAGTACCTCCTCAACAACTCTGGCGCGCGAATCCTGGTGGTCGAGGACGAGGAGCAGGCCGACAAGGTATTGGCGATCCCGACGTCTGACCTTCCCCACATCGAGACGATCGTCTACCTCGAGCATCGTGGTGTCGACGCCTACGACGATTCGCGTCTCATTTCATGGGATGCGTTCATGCAGAGCGGTGTCGAGCACCGGGAAACCCATCCGGAGGCGGTGGCGAATCGGATGGCGGCGACGGAGCCAACCGATCTCGCGTATCTGGTGTACACCTCGGGTACGACCGGGCCACCCAAGGGGTCGATGATCACGATCGGCAACCTGGAATTCGCCACGGCCGAGATCGCCGGCGACCACGGGATCGTGCGGCCACGCCCGGGGCCGGACGATCTGATCGTCTCCTATCTGCCCTTGTGCCACATCTACGAGAAGCTGTTCTCGGTGGTGTTCAGCACCGGGGCGGGTGTCCCGATCCATTTCGGCGAATCGCTCGACACGCTGGTCCCCGACATGCGCGACGTGCAGCCGACCATCGTCCAGGGCGTGCCCCGCATCTGGGAACGCATCCACGCTGCCATCCAGGTGCGCCTCGCCTCTGCCTCGCGCCTCAAGAAGTTCAATGCGGTCATCTGGCTGAGAGTTGCCCGGTACATCGGGCGGACCCTGGTCCGTCGGCACGGGCGGCACACGATCGCCACCAGGGTGCTCGCCCGACTCGGCGACGTATTCCTGTATCGGTCGCTCCGCGAGCGCGTCGGCCTGCGTCGGATTCGCTACGCCGTCTCCGCGGCGGCGCCGATCGCACCCGAGATACTCGAGTTCTTCATGTCGATCGGCGTGCCGATCTACGAGGCGTACGGGATGACCGAGAACTGTGGCGTCGCCACCACCAACCGTCCGGGGCGCACAGTGCTGGGCACCGTCGGTGAGCCGTACATGGGGTGTGAACTCAAGCTCGATGCTGAGACGGGTGAGATCCTGACTCGCCATCCGGCGGTGTTTGCCGGCTACTGGAATATGCCCGACGCCACTGCGCGAACGATCGACGACGATGGCTGGCTGCACACCGGCGACGTTGGCGAGTGGGTCGATGGCACGCATGTCCGAATCGTCGATCGGATCAAGGACATCATCATCACGAGCGGCGGCAAGAACGTGTCGCCCTCCGAGATCGAGAACACTCTGAAGACGTCGCCCTTCGTCAAGGAGGCGATCGTCATCGGCGATCGGCGCAAGTACCTGACCGCCCTCATTGGCATCGACCTCGACGTGGTGAGCGAGTGGGCTCAGCGGCGACGCATCCCGCACACCACCTACCGAGACTTGTCCGAGAAACCCGAAGTGCGGTCGCTGATCCAGAAGGCCGTGGACAAGACGAACGAGAAGTTCGCCCGCGTCGAGCAGATCAAGCACTTCCGCCTGCTCACGAAAGAACTCGATCATGAGGACGGCGAGTTGACCGCGACTCAGAAGGTCAAGCGGTCGATCATCGAGGAGCGGTTCGCCGACGACATCGAGTCGATGTATCGATGACCCAGTTCCTGCAGGCGCTGATCAACGGGACGTCGCTCGCGGCGATTTACGGTTTGATCGCGCTCGGCTTTGTAATCATCTACAAGTCGACGCAGGTTCTCAACTTCGCCCAACCCGCGCTGATGCTCCTCGGCGCCTACTGGGTGGTGTACTTCGCCACGATCATCGGTTGGCCGTTCTGGGTGGCGGTGCTGATGGCCGCCGGTCTCGCTGCGCTCACCGGGGTGCTGGTGGAGCGAACCGCACTGCGGCCCATGGTGGGGAAACCGGTGTTCGCCGTCGCCATCATGACGATCGGGCTGAACACCGTCATCACCGTGGTCGCCCTGGACCTCCTCGGGGTGGAGACCCGTCAGGTGGGCGACCCCTGGGGCCTGAAGTTCTTTCAACTCGGATCGCTCAACATCGCCCATCGGCAGGTGGCGGCGATCGTGGCGGCGGCAATCCTCGTCGCCGTCCTCCTTGCCTTCTTCAAGTACTCCCGCTTCGGACTGGCGATGCGGGCCGCGGCCTTCGACCAGGAGGTAGCCCTCACTCAAGGGGTGTCGGTGACCGCGGTGTTTGCCGCCTCGTGGGCAATCGCGTCGGTGCTGGCGATGGTCGGCGGGGTACTCATCGGGACCACCCCGCCGGGGCTCGATCGGTCGGCCGGGGTGGTCGCCCTCAAGGCGTTGCCGGTGGTGGTGATCGGCGGGCTCGATTCGATCGCCGGTGCGCTCGTGGGCGCGCTGATCGTGGGAATCGCCGAAGCAATGACGACCACCTATCAACCGATCCATGCGGAGTTCCTCGGCAGGAACTTTGCCCAGGTGGTCCCGTACCTGGTGATGTTTCTCGTCCTGCTCGTCCGGCCCTATGGGCTCTTCGGCACCAGGGAGGTCGAGCGGGTATGAGGAACCGGCCCGGGCTCATCGGCGACTACCGCGCGGACAGTGCGATCTTCCGCAACAACGTCCAGCGGTTCTGGATGGTCGTCTTGCTCGTGGTGGCGGTGGTCCTCGGTCTCGGCGGCACCATCCCTCTGATCCCCGGGCTGATCGATTTCTCGATGAGGGGCGATCTGCTGATCCTCGGGGTGAGCGCGTTGTTCGCATCGATCGGCGCGATCGGCCTCAACATCGTGACCGGGTACGCCGGCCAGGTGTCGCTCGGTCACGCCTTCTTCCTCGGACTGGGGGCCTTCACCGCCGCCGTGCTCGGTGGCACCGAGGTGACCCGACAGGTCTTCGATCTTGCCACCGGCCAGAACGTCGAGAAGACGGTTCTGGTGGGGTATGGGCTGGACATGGCCTTGTGGTTGCCGGCGGCCGGGATCGTCGCCGCCCTTGCCGGGCTGATCATCTCGCCGGTGGCATTCCGGCTGCGAGGGCTCTATCTGGCTTTCGTTACCCTCGGCCTGGTTTTTCTCGGGGAGCACTTCTTCCGCGAGTCCGAGACCTTGACCGGCGGTGTCGGCATCGGGCGAGAGACCGGCATTCCGAAGCTCTTCGGGTTCCGATTCGACCAGCCGGGCGAGGTGTTCGGCATTTTCATGACGAAGCCCCAGAAGTTGTTCTTTCTGGGCTTGATCCTTCTGGTCGTCATGGCTCTCGTGGCGAAGAACCTTGCCCGGTCCCGGATCGGCCGGGCGCTGGCCGGCGTGCGCGACCGTGACATCGCGGCCGAAATGATGGGCATCAACCTCGCCCGCTACAAGATGATCGCCTTCGTGGTCTCGTCCTTCTACGCCGGGATCGCCGGGGCACTTCTCTACTCGGCGATCGGGCGATTGGAGCCGGCTTCGTTCAATCTTCTGCTCTCGATCCGCTATATCGCCATGATCCTGATCGGGGGCGCGGCCACCATCGCCGGCTCGATCATGGGCGCGTTCTTCATCACCTTCCTGCCCCGGATCGTCAGATGGATGGCGGGCTTGTGGTTATTCGGCTTCATCTCGACCTCGCCCGCGGGCGGGTTCGTGACCGCCTCCCAGTTCGAGCAGATCATGTTCGGCGGGCTCATCGTCGGTTTCTTGATCTTCGAGCCGCTCGGCCTCTACGGGATCTGGATTCGGGTACGGAACTACTGGAAAGCGTGGCCCTTCAGCTACTGATCCGGTAGTTAATGGGTGAAAGGGCCTGTTTGGCCCGCCGGTTTCGGCCCGATCCGATAGGCTGCTGCCTCAACTGCCCATGGGGGGCGGGACTCTTCAGCGAAACAGCAATCCTTGGGAGGAACAGAGAATGAGAAAACGATGGCTCGTGCTTGCGAGCCTTCTCATGGCGTTTGCCCTTGTGGCGACGGCGTGTGGTGACGACGACGCCACCACGACGACGGCCGCTCCGGCCACTACCACCACCGCGGGGGCAACGACGACTTCGCCCCCGACTACGACACCGCCTCCGGAGACGGCGTTCGACATCGGGGTCACCCCGGCTCCTTGTCCGGATGCGGAAAATGAGGGCAACGGGTGCATCTATCTGGGTGTGATCTCCGACCTGGTCGACGGTCCCTTTGCTCCGCTGGGCGTCCCGCTCACGCAGGCGCAGGAGGACTACTGGAAAGCGGTCAATGCCAGCGGCGGACTCGACGGTTGGGACGTCGTCATCACGGCGGAGAACACCTTCGATGCCCATTACGACGGCGCACAGACGGTTGAGGGGGCGACGGCGTTGTCAGGGCGGGTAGCCGCGCTGGCGCAGTCGCTCGGCACTCCGCAGACCCAGGCGGCCCTGCCGATCTTCGTGGAGAACAACATGGTGGCGGCACCGGCGACCTGGTGGTCGGGGTGGGCCTTCGCCGATGTGGACTCCGGTCTGATCCTCGAATCCGGTGCGCCATATTGCTTCGAGGCGATGAACGGCATGAGCGCCATGGTCGATGCGCTCGGCGCCGAGATCACCTGGGCGCTCGTGGCGTTCCCCGGCGACTACGGAGGCGACTACGGTGCGGGTGCCAAGATCGCCGCAGCCCAGCTCGGACTGGGCGATCCGGTCTCCGACCTCCTGCAGATCCCGGTATCGGCCGGTGGTGACGTGACCGAGGCCGTGACGACCCTGCTCGGCACTCAGCCGAACCTGATCGTCGTGGTGACCGGCCCCACCGAGATGGCGCAGATCGCCGGCGGTCTGTTCCAGGGCGGGTTCCAGACGTTCCAGATTCTCGGCGCCTCGCCGACCTGGAACGTGGCCCTGACTGGGAACGCCGACCTGGTGCCTCTGCTTCAGGCGACGTACTGGGGGACCACCCCTTGGGGCGGTTGGGACACTGACTCCACGGCGCATGCCGACATGCGTGCTGCCGCGGATGCCAACGACCGCAGCCCGCACGGCGCGTATGTCGCCGGCTGGGTGTGGCAGTACCCGATCAAGGCGCTGCTCGAGCAGGCGATCGCCTCCAACGACCTGACGCGTGCCAACCTGGCCGCGATCGCGGCCGAGTTGGACGGAGTGAGCTACGACGGCGCGCTTCCGGATCGCGACTACACCGGTGATCCGAACGACCATGTGGTTCGTTCGACGATCGTCAACCGGGTCGACCCGACTTCGTCGGACGGCCTGATGGCAGTGACGGACGCCACGATCAGTGAGATCGCGGCTGCATACGAGTTCGCTGGCCCCTGCTTCGTGGGGTGATCGGCGAGTGAGTGAAACGAGAGGAGCCGCCCTTGAGGGCGGCTCCTCTCGTTTGCGACGGGCCGGGTCGCGGCGGCCTTCGGGCGGTCGTGATAGTTAACCTCTCGTCATGACCACCGCCACCATCTCCGCTCGAGTCCTGCCCCGAACCCGCACCATCACCGCCTCCCTCGTTGTCGGATTTGCCTTGATGACCGCCCTGATGGCGCAGGTGGTGATTCCCCTCTGGTTCACTCCGGTCCCCATCACCGGGCAGACGTTTTCGGTGCTTCTCGCCGGGGCGGCTCTCGGGTGGAGGGCAGGTGCGGCATCCATGGCCCTCTATGTCGCCCTCGGCGCCGTCGGTCTTCCGTTCTATGCCGAGGCGCAGGGCGGTTGGCAGGCGGCCACCGGAGCCACTGGCGGCTATCTGCTCGGGTTCGTGGTGGCGGCGGCCGTGGTCGGCCATCTCGCCGAGCGCCAGCAGGATCGCTCGGTGGTCACCGCCATCCCTGCCTTCCTCGCAGGCACGGTGGTGATCTATCTGTTCGGCGTTCCGTGGCTTGCCAACGAGCTGAACATCGGAGTCACCCGGGCGATGGAGCTCGGCATGGTCCCCTTCGTGGTCGGCGACCTTGCCAAGGTGGTCCTCGCCGGGGTAGCCCTCCCCACCGCATGGAGGATGGCGGGACGCTAGAGGCCGAGGAAGAGTCAAGAGCCAAGATTCAAGATCGCCTTCCTTCCCGACTCTTGATTCTTGATTCTTGATTCTTTGCTGGAGGCCATTCCTACCCCCCACCCTCTGTACCATCGCGTCTACTCCGCCATGATCGACAGCGACCCCTTCCTCACCCCTCCTCCGTCGTTCGCGCCGCGGGGCCGTTCGACCAAGTGGCCGTATGTGCTGGTGGCAGCATTTCTCGCGGTGGGGTTGGTGGTGCTGGTTTTCTGGCCGGTCAAGCTGCCGTACTTCGCAATGGCTCCGGGGCCCACCGAAGAGGTCGCCGATCTGGTGACCTTTGGTGAAGAGGTGGCCATCCATCCGACCACCGGTGACCTCTATCTGCTCACGGTCACTCTCCGCGAGGTGAACCCCTTCGAGTGGTTCGAGGCCCGGTATCTCGACGACCGGGTCGACCTGCTGGAGCGGCAGGTCATTCGCCCGCCCGGGGTCACCGAGGAGCAGGTGCGGCGGACGAATCTTCAGGCGATGAACGAGTCAATCGATACCGCGATCTATGTCGCCCTCACTCGGCTTGGATACGAGGTCGCGTTCGTCGGAGACGGCATCGAAGTGCTGCAGGTGGTCGAAGGGACACCGGGTGAGGGTGTGATCGAAGTGGGCGACCGATTCACCACCGTCGCCGGCCAGGTGGTCGCCACGGCCGAGGAGGCCAGCGCGGTGATTCGGAGCCACGCCATCGGCGACACGATCACCCTCACCGGGACCCGCGCCGACGAGCCCATCGAGCTTTCGGTGACGCTGGTCGAACACACCCAGATTCCCGGCGCCCCGATGATCGGAGTCGTGTTCGACACGATCAATCTGGCGATGGACCTCCCCATCGACGTGGATGTCGACGCGCGCAACATCGGCGGCCCATCGGCGGGCATGATGTATGCGCTGGCGCTCATCGATCTCTTGACTGAAGAGGACCTGACCGGGGGTCACCGGATCGCCGGCACCGGGACCATCCGGTTCGACGAGACCGTCGGGCCTATCGGTGGGGTGCGCCAGAAGGTCTTCGCGGCGCGGGCGATCGGCGCCGAGATCGTTTTCGTGCCGGTCGACAACTACCCGGATGCCCTCACTGCCGCCGGCGACGGGATCGCCATCGTGCCGGTGGCGACTCTCCAGGAGGCCCTCGACTACCTCCGGGCTCTGGAGCCTCTCCCGGATCTGGTTGCTACCGGCTGAGCGCGGGTGCCCGCGGCGGCGAGTCGCCGGGCGTTATCGTCTGCTCCATGGCCGATGAGCCCCTGGGGCCCGACACTTTTTCGACTCGCGATCTACCCACGGCAAGGCGGGGATACGAGAAGAAGGCCGTGGAAGCCCTGATCGCCGAGGCGGTGGAGCGATGGGGGACGCTAGAGCGTCGACACAAGGACCTTCTAAAGGATGTCGCCGGCTCCGGCGGGCCCGAGGCGCTGGCGAGAGACGTCGAGGCCGTGGGCAGCGAGGTGTCGCGGATCCTCGAAGCCGCCAAGGAGGCCGCCGAAGGGATGCGAAGCCGTGCTCGCGAGGACTCCGAGCGGGTGGCGGCCGAGGCGGCGGCAGAGGCAGTCTCCCGGCTTCAGGCAGCAGTCGAGGAGGCCGCCGGCATCGTTGCGGAGGGGGAGCGGCAGGCATTCGAGTTGAGACGGGATGCCTGGGATGGGGGCACCACACTCATTTCGTCGGCTCAGGAGACGGGTGGCGAGATCATCGCCGAAGCCGGCGAGCAGGCGTTGTCGATCCGAGCCGACGCGGAGCGGGATTCCCACCAACGGCTCGCGCTCACCCGCAGAGAGTCCGACGACGTCATCCGCAACGCGCGGTATGAGGCGGATCGCCTCCTCAATCAGGCCCGCACCCTGGCTCAGACGATCATCGACCGGGCGAGCGGTGCCGACGACGACGACGAGTCCGTATTTCCCTCCGCCGATGACCGGGACCGACACCAGCGGATCGAAGAGGTAGAGCGCCTGCACGCAGAGCGATCGATCGAAGGGGTGGCGGTCCTGCCCGCCGAACCGCGTCGGGATACCGCAGAGGCGGGGTTCGGTGCCCTCGATTCGGGAGGCTCCGATCTCAGCGATGCATTGGCCGCCGAGGTCGAGCAGATGAACGGCCCGCCGATTCCGCCCCGCGGCAATCAGCGGGCGCCAGGTGACGATGTCGGGACGCTCTTCGAGGCGTTGCGGACCACCGCCGACCACGATCCGGTCGGGGTCCCTCGCGATCCGATCGCAGTGCGGGACCGCCTCGTGCTCCCGGTCCACAACGAGGGCCTGCGCGATGTGAAGCGGCGGATCGTCGATCTCCAGAGCGAGGCAATCGACGCCTTGCAGCGATCGGGGTGGTCGCCGGATCGAGACCGGATCGCCGGCGAGTTGGCGGCCGCGCTGGGGACCGCCATTCAGAAGGCGGGTACCGCGGGCTCGAGCGGCGCCGAGGCGATCGCCGGAGTCTCGCGGGTCCGGTCGCGCCCCGGGCCGCGCCCGGGCGAGCTCGTAGAGGCGATGGCCCAGGACCTGACCGGTCAACTACAGGAGGCGGTACGCAGCGAGGGAGGCCCCAGCGAGGTCGCCGCTACCGTCAGCCGGGTTTTCCGGGCTTGGCGCGGCGACGAGGCCGAACGCTGGGTGCGCATGGTGGTGTTTGCGGCCTATCACGACAGTTTCCTGGCCGCGGTGGCCGTCGGTGGGTGGACCGAGGTGGAGGGCCGGCCGTCGGGTCGGCCGTGCGAGCGGTGTGCAGGTAGCGACCGGCTTCGCTGGGATCCGCAATCGGGTGCTCCCGAGGGCTACCTCATCCCCCCGGCCAACCTTGATTGTGTTTGCACGGTGACCGTCGCCGATTGACCCCGGCGCGCCTCGTCGGAGCCGCGACCGGCTGCCGCCCCTGCCGCTTGCCGAATGCCGGCAGCCTTGGACGACGCGCCCCCGTCGGGGGTAAGCGAATAGGCTCGTCCCGGGATCAGGTTCCGGCTTGCCACAAGCCGGAACCATGATGATGCCAGCGACCTATTCGCTCACCCCCGTAGACTGCCGCCAGTGATCGAACGCGGACCCTCCCCGATACCCTTCCGGCGCTCGCCTTCGCGCGGTCGTCGCTGGCTGTTCATCGTCTTCGGCGTCGTGGTCGTGCTCCTGATGTCTCTGCGAGGCATCGCCACCTTCTGGACCGACTATCTGTGGTTCGACTCGGTCGGATTCGGGGCGGCATGGAGAACGTTGGTATTCAGCCGGGTGATGCTCGTGGTCATCGCCACCGCGGTCGCCTTCGTACTCATGTTCCTCAACCTGATCATCGCCGATCGTCTCGCCCCGGCTTTGTCGCTCTCGGCGGGCAGTCCCGACGAGGAGCTGATCGAGCGATTTCAGGGATGGGTTTCCGAGCGCGTGTTCCGCTTTCGCCTTGCGGTGGCGGGGTTCTTCGGGATCCTGATCGGCCTCGGCGCCGGGGCCTGGTGGGAGCACTGGCTGCTCTACCGCAACGGGCAGGACTTCGGGGTGACCGACCCCGTCTTCGGTCGCGACGTCGGCTTCTACGTGTTCGACGTGCCGTTCTACCGGGATCTCTTCGGATGGTCGTTTCAGTTCGTGCTGATCACCACCCTCGTTGTGGCCGCCCTCCACTACCTCAACGGCGGCATCCAGGTGACCCCCGGCCGGCAGAAGGTCGCCTCCGGGGTGAAAGTCCACCTTTCGGTGCTCCTCGCGCTCATGGCGATCCTCAAGGCGGTCGGGTACTGGCTCGACCGGTTCGACCTCCTCTACAGCGACCGGGGGGCGGTGTTCGGAGCCACGTATACGGACGTCAACGCCCAGTTGCCGGCGTTGAGCCTGTTGATGTGGATCTCGCTTTTCTTTGCGGCGCTGCTGTTGGTGAACATCCGGCTCAAGGGCTGGGCGTTGCCGGCCGTAGCGGTGTTCGGATGGCTGGTGGTCTCGGTGGCGCTGGGCGGAATCTGGCCGGCGGCCACCCAGAGGTTCTCGGTCCAGCCGAACGAGATCGACCGGGAACTGCCTTTCGTATCTCGCAACATCGAGTTCACCCGTGCCGCGTACGGTCTCGACGCGGTGGAGACTCGCGACTTCGAGGCCGCCGAGGATCTCGACGCCGCCGATATCGCCGCCAACGGGCAGACGATTTCGAATGTTCGCCTCTGGGATCCCACCGTGCTGTTGACCACCTATCGCCAGCTGCAAGAGCTGCGACCCTTTTATCAGTTCGTCGACGTGGACGTCGACCGGTATCTCCTGGACGGCGACCTCACCCAGGTGATGCTTTCCACCCGGGAGCTCGAGCAGAGCAGCCTCCCCGGCGAGGGCTGGGTCAACCGTCACCTCGTCTACACCCACGGGTTCGGAGTGGTCGTCAGCCCCGCGAACGCCGTGACCGTGGACGGGCAGCCCGATTTCTTTGTCAAAGACATCAATCCGAGCGATGAGGTCCCTGCCGAGCTCGCCGTCGA
This sequence comes from Acidimicrobiia bacterium, assembly GCA_040878325.1. Taxonomy (NCBI): domain Bacteria; kingdom Bacillati; phylum Actinomycetota; class Acidimicrobiia; species Acidimicrobiia bacterium. The sequence continues at coordinate 7,303 of JBBDMM010000013.1, read as the reverse complement.
TCAGGGCAGGGTGTACTTCGGCGAGGGGCTGCCGTCGGGGTCGTTCGTCATCGTGGGGACCGACGAGCAGGAGGTGGACTTCCCGGTCGAGTCCGGTACCGACACGGTCGCCTTCAATCACTACGACGGCAGCGGAGGAATCGAGGTGGGGGGTCTGCTCCGCCGGGCGGCCTTTGCGCTGCGATTCGCCGATGTCAACACGCTGATCTCGTCACAGGTGCGCTCCGACAGCAAGGTTCTTTTGGTGCGCAACCTCCGCGACCTGCTCAACAAGGCCGCGCCATTTCTCCACGCCGACAACGACCCGTACCTGGTGCTGCTCGATGGCCGATTGGTGTGGGTGCAAGACATGTACACCGTCACCAACCGCTACCCGTACTCCACGCCGGCGAGTGACACCGACTCGACGTCGGGCGGCATCGAGGCCACCGGGCGTCTCAACGTGCGGTCGGGCCTGCCATCGGAGTTCAACTACATCCGCAACTCGGTCAAGGCCACGGTCGACGCGTATGACGGCACGATTCGATTCTTCGTGGTCGACGAGAGCGATCCGATGATCCGGGCGTACCGCGACATATTCCCCGAGCTCTTCTCGACCCGTGACGAGATGCCGGCCGGGCTCCTCGACCACCTGCGGTACCCCGAAGATCTGTTCCGGGTCCAGTCGGACATCTACACCCGCTACCACGTGACCGATCCGCGGGTGTTCTTCAACAACGGTGACCCGTGGGAGGTGGCCCGCGACCCGTCCACCACCGCCTCCGAGAACACCCGGGAGACCTTCCCGGCGGACGACCGGCCGATGGTGCCCTATTACCTGTTGATGGAGCTCCCCGGCGAGGACGATCTGGCGTACTTGATGCTGCAGCCGTTCACCGCGGCGACCCGGCCGAACATGGTGTCGTTCCTGGTGGCGAAGTCCGATGCCGAGGAATACGGCGAACTGATCGATTTCCAGCTTCCCCGCGACTCCTTCGTCGACGGCCCCGGGCAGGTGGGAGCCCGCATCAATCAGAACCCCGACATCTCACGCGAGTTCACCCTTCTCGGCCAGGAGGGTTCCGAGGTGATCCTCGGGAACATGCTGGTCGTGCCCATTGAGGAATCGGTCGTCTACGTGCAGCCCGTCTATCTGAGTGCACGCTCGGAAGCCGGTTCGTCCGGGGTCGCCCTGCCTGAGTTCAAGAAGGCGATCGTGGTGTTCGGAAACCGAATCGCCATGCGGGACACGCTTGCCCAGGCCCTGGCTGCGGTCTTCGGGGATGGCCCGGTGGTGGATCCGGATCCCGACGACCCGGACGATCCGGGGGAGCTTCCGGCGGATCTCACCGAGGCGGTGACCGAGTTGCTTACCAGGGCGGACGCAGCGTTCGCCCGGGCGGATCAGGCCCTCCGCGACGCCAACCTCGCCACCTACCAGGCCGAGGTGGCCGAGGCTAAGAGATTGATCGACCAGGCGAGGGCGCTGCTGGAAGAGGCCCTGTCCGGAGCCTGAGGTCAGGCCACCGACCGAATCTTGTCGGCGCCCTCTTCGTAAGCCGAGTGGGCCTTCCGCTTCATCGATTCGCGCCGGGCCGTGCCAGCGGTCGGATCGAGGAAGTACATGGCAGCCGCGCCAAGTGCGGCAAAGAACAGGTTCCGGGTGTTGAAAATCATGGTGCCTCCGTTGGGTTACCCATCCTTCTTCCCACCGGGCCACAGTCTCAAACCCGGTGCCGGCGCCGGCCCCGCAGTCGGGCTCAGTTTTATCCCGAATAGGGCGACATCGTCGGTGAACCCTTCAGTCGGGGCCATGCGGTCGAGGATGTAGTCACACGCTCGACTGAGGTCATCGGGAGCGTCCACCACCGTGCGAACCAGCCGGTCGATGCCGATGTCGATCACTTCACCCCGCCGCTCGACCAGCCCGTCGGTGTAGAGGAACAGGCGATCACCGGGATCCAGCCGGAGTTTGGCTGGACGGAATCGGATGCTCGCCTTGCCGCTCCCCAGAGGTGCGGTCCTCCCCTTGTCCAGATACTTGGTGGTGCGCTTTGCCGCAAGGATCGGGGGCATGTGCCCCGCATTGGCGATTCGTGCCTTCCTGGATTGCGGGTCCAGGTCTACGACGCACGCCGTGATCATCTCCGCGCTGTGGCGGCCCGTGACATATCGGTTGAGTTGGCGGACTATGCCCGCCGCGGACTCGACGAAGGCAAATGCACGCAGGGCGCCCGCGACCTCATTCATGGTGACGGCGGCGCCGATACCGTGGCCGGCCGCGTCACCGACTGCGATCACGACCCGGTCTCCGATACGGAGGGCATCGCACCAATCCCCACCCACTCCTACCGCGCTCGTGCCCGAGTGATACCGAACCTGCAACTCGAGTCCGGGAATCTCGGGCAATGCCTTGGGGGCGAGGTCCCGGGACAACCGTTCGACTGCCACCCGGTCGGCATGCGCGGTCTGGGTCCGGGCGATCGCCGTCCCGCACATTTGGGCGATCTCGCGGGCGACGGCGGTGTCGGCATCGTCGAAAGCCGGCTCTTCCCGCCCCCGGGAGAAGCGGAAGGCGCCGAGAATCTGCCCGTCCGTGTCGCGCAGCGGCAGCGCGAGCCACGCCTTCGATTTGAGCGCGTCTACGGCCGTGCGAGTCATCTCGTCGGCGGGTTGGATGGCACGCCAATCCGCCCGAATCTCGCGGCCGGCGAGTGCTGCGGCTACCGGCGAGCCGTCTGAGGCCGATGGATCGGGTCGGTACGCCTCGGCGAGGTGATCGATGGCGGCCTCGAGGGCTGGGTCGCGATGGCGTGCGGCGCGTAGCACCGCGAAACCCCCGTACTCGAACAGAAACACCGTGCACGAGTCGGCGAGAGTGCCGATCACCGCGCCGGCGGCCGTTTCGATGGTCTCTTCGACGTCGAGCCGGCTCTCAAGCAAGTGGCCGGCCAGGGTCCGAAGGAGGCCGGACCGAGTGGGCACCAGCTCGAGGGGGTCCCGAGAAGGTCGCGTCGGGTCGGTCATCGGCTGCCGACGCTACTCGGTCGCGGACGGGTCCGGCTCGCCACCCACGCGCAGTCGTAGGGTGATCGAAGTGCCACCGTCGCCATTGGACACCTCGACGCCGGCGGCGACGGCCTCGATGATGCGGAACGACATTCCTTCCTCCCGTTGGAGCGCGATCGGGGCAGGGGACCCGATGGTCACCGTCAGCTCGCCTTCATCGCCGCCGAGCTCCAGCTCGAGCCGGCTGGCGCCCGCATCGATCAGGGCGAGGCTCGCTTCATGCACGGCGAGCGCCGCATCGTCGATCTCGTCGACGGACGCACCCCGTCGGGCACACGCATTCCGCACGACCAGTCTGAGGACATCGAGGCGATCCGGGTCCGCGGGGATCGCAATCTGGGTGGGGTCGCGGCGGGAGGTAGTCATCGGGCGAGCCATATACTAAGGCTAGGCGTTGAACGAATCACGGAGGAGAGAATCTTGGAGAACCGGCCGAGCGCGGTCCGCATCGACCGAGTCGACAGCGATGTCGTCCTTGCTGTTTCGGGCGAAGTCGACATCAACGGCGCCACCGAGCTGAAGCGGGCATTCGACGAGATCGCCGGCCACAGTGGCAAGGTGATCATCGACCTGCTCCTCGTTTCGTTCATGGACTCCATGGGGCTTGGCACGCTCATCGATGGCCGCAACCGCCTCGAGTCCGATGGCGCCGCCGTCCTCCTCGTTTCCGACAACGGCCCGGCGGGACGCCTGCTGGCGCTCACCAAGCTCGACGAGTCGTTCCCGGTGTTCGACTCGGTCGAATCAGCCCGCGACGCGAGCTGATCGGCCCGGCCGGCTACCGGCTGGATCATTCGACCGCCCGCCCTCTTGTCCGCGGGAAACTGGTGGCTCGGTGCGCATAGCAACGGGGGCGCATGTTGTACCGGCTCAGGCGGGTGGGGCACCCGTCCTCGGCACAGGCCCGGGCGTCGAGATCCGTCTTCGGCCGGCGCCCGCCGATGTTGGCCTTCGTGCCTCGCAAGATCGTCGTTTCGCTGGCAATGTCCACTGGGGACCCCCTTTCCAGAAGGGGGGCGTTCCCTCGGATCTCTTCCGGCAAACAAACAGACGACCGGCGAGTCCGCCGGTCGTCTGTAGAGGCGTAGGGGGTGCGCGAATCAGGCTCGCCCCCTAGGGGCCTTTGGTTTTACTCCACGAGGAACGTGATCTTGAGGCTCACCCGCCATGTCGTGACCTTGCCGTCGGAGATGTGGACCTCGTGGTCCTTCACCCAGGCGTGGCGGATGTTCTTCACCGACTCCGAGGCCTTGGCGATCCCTTCGGCGATCGCCGCCTCGAAGCCGTCGGACGACTGGGCCGTGATCTCGATGACCTTGGCTACCGACATGAGGCTCCTCTCGGCGTGGCTTCGAAGCCTATCGCGAGGGTGGGTGGTATCCGGGCGCTCCAGGCCAGGAAGGGACTCAGGATGCCTTGCGGTCGGCCTTGTCACTGAAGGAGTCGGCGATCTCCCCGAGCTTGCGCTCGATGGCGTCGATCGTCTCGCCCGTCTTCTTCTGGATCTTTCCGACCAACTGATCCCAGTTCCCCTCGGCCTCGTCGACCTCGTTGTCGGTCAGTGAGCCCCAGGCCTCCTTCACACGGCCCTTGGCCTGCTTCCAGTTGCCTTCCAGCTGCATTCGCTTCGAATCCATGAGACGAATCTCCTCTATTGGGTGCCTGCGGTTTACCCGGTGGGGCGCCGGGTAAACCCCGGCACCGCCGGCCCCGGAGGAGGGAATGCCGCTCGGTTCGGGAAGTTCGAGAAGCCAATTGGTACAGGGTCGGCACTTGCCGGCCCTGCGGTTAGCCTCGTTGGCACCCCAATATCAGGAGCGCCAGCAGCAGTGAGTGATCGCGAGAGGGTGAGCCTTCTCATGGAGCGCATCGCCGCGGGTGACGAGTCCGCCCGCGAGGAGGTGGTGCGCGAGCACCAACGGCTGGTGTCCTATCTGGCCAAGCGGTTTGCCGGTAAGGGTGAGCCCATCGACGACCTGGAGCAGGTGGCCTATATCGGGCTGCTCAAGACGATCGAGCGGTTCGACCCCACTCGTGGGGTCCAGTTCTCCACCTACGCCACCGCAACGATCATCGGCGAACTGAAACGGCACCTGCGCGACAAGGCCTGGGCGATGCGTATTCCACGCGGGCTCAAACAGGCCAGTCTGCTGATTGGTCAGCTCGAGCAGGAGCTCAGCCAGCGCCTGGGCAGGTCTCCGAAGGTGTCCGAGCTCGCCGAGGCCGCCGACATGTCCGAGGAGGAGGTGATCGAGGCGCTTGATGCCGGTCGCACCTACACGCTGGCGTCCCTGGACGCTCCCGTAGGGGACGAGGAGGGATCACGCGCCCGAATCGACGACCTCGCCTCGCCGGACGACGATCTGGGCCTGGCCGAACGCCTCGGGACGGTGGCCGAGGCTATCGCTGCCCTGCCCGAGCGGCAGCGGCGAATTCTCTACCTCCGCTTCTTCGATGACCTGACTCAGACCGAGATCGCCGCCGAGTTGGGGATGTCGCAGATGCACGTCTCGCGTCTGCTGACGCGGTCCTTCGAGGCGATCCGATCCCGGGCGCAACTCGGCGAAGACTGAGCCTTCCGCCTTCCGCCTTCCGCAAGATTCGAGCTGACCCGCATCGAGCGCGGTCACCCGTTCTGTCGAATTGCGAATCGCGGGCCGAGCGAAGCGAGGCCTAGAGATCCATCTCGAACCAGGCGACGTTGGTGGTCGCCCGCTGCTCCACGCCCCAGCGTTGAGCGACCGTGTCGACGAGGAATAGGCCCCACCCCGACCGGTCCCTGGGCTGGGGCTGCCGGAAAGCCAACTCGAACGCCGGGCCCGGGTCGTGCACCTCGACCCGTGCCCGTTTGTCGTCGATGTGGACGACCAAGTCGATCGAATCAACGGGGATGGGTCCGGCGTGGCGGACACTGTTGGTGACGAGTTCGCTCACTAGCAGGAGGAAGTCGCTCTTGCGATCGGGGCCGAGTGTCTGAGCGAAGGGTGACGCGGCAGACCGGGCCATGGCTGGGGCCGTGACGTTCACCGGCAATGTCCACTTCTCTGTAGTCACCGGCATGGCCGGGGGCCGCCTCCTCCGTATCTTGGTTCTAAGTGCTGACCTCTTGAAAGTCGGCTGAGCACCACCCCCTCTTACCCGGCTGCGGGCGAGGGCAACCCATTTTGACCGAACCTTGTGGTCAAAGTGAGGCTTTCGGTGCCGGAGCACGCTCTGCCGCTCCAGCGCGTGGGTGCCAGTCACTGCCGCCGCCCACTCGATCGCTGCGGGGGCGTGCCGCGGTGTGGTTCATGCACGGCGGGAAGAATCGGGGACCTTGGAGGCGTTGTTGGGGACGTGGAATTCAACGACGTTCGAATGCCCGTCACCTACCTCAGCCACGGCGCGCCCCCGCTCGCCGACGACCCGATGTGGACGGCGGAGTTGGCCCGCTGGTCGGCGGCGATGCCCCGGCCCGCCTCGGTGATCATGGTGTCCGCCCACTGGGAGTCGGCGCCCGTCACCCTCGGTGCCACCACCCCGGTGCCGCTGGTGTATGACTTCTGGGGTTTCCCCGACCACTACTACCGGGTGCAATACCCCGCGCCGGGAGCGCCTGGCCTCGCCGCTGAGGTGAGCCGGCTCCTCGAATCCGCCGGCATGACGGTGGCGCAAGATCCGGCGCGCGGTCTCGACCATGGCGCCTATGTCCCGCTGGTGGAGATGTACCCCGACGCCGACATTCCGGTCCTACAGATCTCGATGCCCACATTGGACCCAAAGGTCCTCTTCGATGTCGGTGCCCGGCTCGCCCCGCTCCGCGACCAGGGTGTGCTGATCGTCGGCAGCGGTTTCGCCACCCACAATCTTCGAGAGATGAACTGGCACCTCGGCGCCGATTCGGATCCGCCGGGGTGGTCGCGGGAGTTCGACGACTGGTTGGCCGGGGCTATCGAGCGAGGGGATGTCGACGCCCTGATCGATTTCGACCGGACCGCGCCGGCGGCACGGATTGCCCACCCGCGGACCGAGCACTTCGCCCCTCTGTTCGTGGCCCTCGGGGCCGCCGCCGCCTCGTCACCGGAGGGTCGGAGCGTCGTCGATGGCTTCTGGTTCGGCCTTTCCAAGCGGTCGGTGCAGTTCGACTGAAGCGGCGTTATCAGTGGCGAGGGCTCACATTGCCTTATCTTTCGTCCCCCCCGTACAATGGCCCCTACGACGCGGGGTGGAGCAGCCTGGTAGCTCGTCGGGCTCATAACCCGAAGGTCGCGGGTTC